>CAYLTE010000031.1:9805-28671 GCA_964386195.1 uncultured Burkholderiales bacterium
CCGCGCAGCAACACCTTCGAGGCGATGGACGGCGTCACCTCGACGTTCGAGCTCGAGATCGGTGTGGCCGACGTGGACGCCTGGTACGAGGAGCGTGCCGGCCGCATGCCGATCAACTACGGCGTGGCGGTGGGGCACGCGCCGGTGCGCATGCGCGTGATGGGCGACCCCGGGGCCTTCGTGCCGGCCGGGGTGGCCGCGCGCGAGCGCGCGACCGATGCGCAGCGGGCGCAGATTCTGGAAGGCATCGAGCGCGGCCTGCGGCGCGGCGCGGTGGGCGTAGGCTTCGGGCTCGCCTACACACCCGCTGCGTCGAAGCGCGAGATCCTCGACGTATTCCGCGTGGCCGCGCGCTACGACGCGGCCGCATATGTCCACATCCGCGGCGCCTCGAGCGCGGGCAGTGCGGACCGCGAGGAGGGCCTTCTCGAGGTGATCGCGCACAGCGCGGTGAGCGGAGCGCCGGTGCACGTGGCGCACATCAACAGCAGCGCCCAGGAGGCGATCGACCGCCTGATGGAAGTGATCGCGCAGGCGCGCGCACGTGGGGTGGACGTGAGTACGGAAGCCTATCCGTACACGGCCGGCATGACGCGTCTGGAATCGTTCCTGTTCGACAGCTGGGTCGACCGGCCGGACGCCGACTACGCCAAGCTGCAGTGGGTTGCCACCGGCGAGCGCCTCACGCGCGAGAGCTTCCTGCGCTATCGCGAGCAGGGCGGCTACGTGCTGATCCACGCCAACACCGAGGATCGCGTGCGCCGCGCGATCGTGCATCCGCTCACCATGATCGCCAGCGACGGCTTCGACACCGATCCGCCCAGCCACCCGCGCTCGGCGGGGACCTTCAGCCGCACGATCGCGCGCTACGTGCGCGAGGAGAAGGCCATCACGTTGATGGAGGCGCTGCGCAAGATGACGCTGATGCCCGCGCAGCGGCTGCAGGCCCGGGTGCCCGACATGGCGCGCCGCGGGCGCCTCGCACCGGGCGCGTACGCCGACATCGTGGTGTTCGACCCCGAAGCGGTGCGCGACATGGCAACCTACGAGCAGCCGACGCGCTACGCGATCGGCATGCGTCACGTGCTGGTCAACGGGCATGCCGTCGTCTACGATGGCGCACTGGTGGAGGATGCGAAACCGGGTCTGCCGGTGCGCGCACCGCACTGACGAATCGCCGGCGAGGGCCCCAGCCAACACCCGGGTCATCGCCGACGCATCGGTCTCCTTCCAACACATTGCCCTGGCAGACGTCGCGTCGGCCGGAGCGTACACATGGGCCAGGTCAATCAATTCCTCCTGATCGTCGGGGTGCTGCTGTTCGCCAGCATCCTGATCGGTCACGTCTCGCGCCGCTTCGGCATGCCGCTGTTGCTGGTGTTCCTGCTGATCGGCATGGCGGCGGGGGAGGACGGACCGGGCGGCATCGACTTCGACGACTTCGGCACCGGCTTCCTGGTGGCCAATCTCGCGCTCGCGGTCATCCTGCTCGACGGCGGACTGCGCACCCAGCTGCAGACCTTCCGCGTCGCGCTGCGCCCGGCGTTGTCGCTCGCGACGCTGGGGGTGGCGGTCACCGCTGCGATCGTCGGCGGCGCAAGCCATCTCATGCTCGGGCTCGACTGGGGCTACGCGCTGCTGCTCGGATCGATCGTCGCCTCGACCGATGCGGCCGCCGTGTTCGCCCTGCTACGCGACAGCGGAACGCGGCTGAACGACCGCGTGGCCTCGACCCTCGAGATCGAATCGGGCGTGAACGATCCGATGGCGGTGTTCCTCACGCTGGCGATGATCGAACTGATCCGCAGCGGCGTGCGCACGCCGGATCTCGACCTCGCCGTGCACCTGGTGCAGCAGTTCGGCCTGGGCGTGCTCATCGGGGTGGGTGCCGGGTATCTGCTCAGCCGGACGGTGCAAGGCGTGCACGTGGGCGAGGGGCTGTATGCGTTGCTCATCGCCTCCGGTGGCCTGCTGATCTTCGCCGGCTGCAACCTGCTGGGCGGCAGCGGCTTCCTGGCCGTGTACCTCACCGGGTTGGTGGTGGGCAACCGCCGATTGCCCGGCGGTGAGAACGTGTTGCGGGCGATGGACGGACTGGCCTGGCTGGCGCAGGCGGGCATGTTCCTGCTGCTCGGGCTGCTGGTCACCCCGGGCGACCTGCTCGATCTCGGTTGGTGGGCGCTCGGCGTCGCCGTGGTGCTGATGCTGATCGCGCGCCCGGTGGCGGTGGCTCTGTCGCTCGCGCCGTTCCGGTTCCCTCCGCGCGAGATCGCCTACATCTCGTGGGTCGGACTGCGCGGCGCGGTGCCCATCGTGCTGGCGATCTTTCCGACCATGGCCGGCATCGATGGCGGTCACGTGTTCTTCGACGTGGCCTTCTTCGTGGTGCTTGTCTCCCTGGTCCTGCAGGGATCGACCCTCGCGCTGGGCGCGCGTCTGCTCGGCATTGCCCTACCTGCGCGCATCGAACCGGTCGCGCACGGCGAGATCGAGCTGACCCGCCAGCACGGTCTGCAGTTGCTCGAAGTGCGCGTGCCCGACGACTGGCCCTGGTCGGGAACCGCGGTGCGGGATCTGCGCCTGCCCGCGGAGACCCAGGTGCTGGCGGTCTGGCGCAACGGCGTGCTGGTCGCCGAGGTCGGGTCGCACCTGCTGCAGACCGACGACGCGGTGCTGTGCGCCGTGCCGCAGGAATCGAGCGTCGCGCTGGCGCAGCTGTTCACCGAGGCGCCACAGCAGGGCGCACCGACGCAACGCAGCGTGTTCGGCGACTTCACCATCGATGCCGATATCTCTGTGGCGGACCTGGAGATGGCCTACGGTCTCGTGCTGGCGCGCGACGACCTCGACCGTGACCGGCGCCTGGGCGAGTGGCTGCAGGCACGCCTGCGTCGCAGGCCGGTGGCGGGCGATCGGGCGCGCATCGACCACATCGAACTCACGGTGCGGGAAGTGCGCGACGGCAGGATCGCGCGGGTCGGCCTGAAGCTGAGCGCGGAGTAGGAACTCCGACTGACCTCGTGCTCGGGATGACGCGTCCCAGTGGTGTCATTCCGACCGCATGTCCCAGCGGTGTCATTCCGACCGAAGGGAGGAATCCTCGGTGTGGACGTTGCAGAGCGAGGATCCCTCACTGACCACTCGGGATGACACCGTTGTCAGGATGGCACTGTGGATGCCGCGCTCCAGCCGCTTGCGCGCTTCCCACGCCTGTTCGGGGGTGAGTGTCTCGTAGTAGTGCATCTGACCGCCGACCAGCGCGGCCACGGGGGTGCCCTCGCGCACCAGCAGGCGGTTCGACGGGGTCGCCGGCACCTTCGGTCCAGGGGTGAGAATACCCGCGAGATTGAGTGGATCGGCACCGCACACGATGCAGTCGCCCGCGCCCGCGCCCGGAGCATGGCGGCGGCCCTCGCGCAGCGCCGCGATTGCCTCCGGCAGTGCGAACTGTTCACCCGAGAAGCCTGCCACGAAGCGGCCACCGCGGATTTCTCCGCGCGTTTCCATGCGCCGCAGGGCGAGCAGCAGTTCGCGCCAGGACGGCAGCCAGTCTGCCTCGCGTGCCAGCACGCGCCAGAACACCACGCCGTAGCGCTTGAGCAGGGCACGGGCGAGCTGCTCGAGCGCCTCGCGCGTGAGCGTGGCGACAGGCTTGCGCCGGATCAGCGCCCATCTTCCCGCGTCCTGCACACCCGGGAGGGCCGCCCGACGGCGCGACCCGGCAAACGGCCGGCGGCGATCGGCAGGCAGGAGCAGAGCCCGCAAACCGCCGAAGGCATCCGAGTTCACCAGACCGCGCGCGACCAGCTCGCCGAGCGCTTCCTCGACGAAGGTCTTCGGCAGATCGAGTCCCTGGCAGATGTCGTCGAAGAACGAGGCGCCTTGTTCGCGCAGGAAAGCGGCCACCTGCGTGGCCCGCGCGCTCAGCGCCACGGGCGTGCCGTCGCCCTCGCCATTGAGGGAGGACCACAGCGACAGGTTGCGGCGGGTGAGCAAAGCGATCGGAGTCGCACGCACGGGCCCGACGCTGCGCTCGCGGTCGGGATTGGCCCGCAGCGCTTCGAGTCGCGTCCACAGGACCCGTCCGGCCAGGCACAGGTCGTCCAGCCAGGCCGGGTCGTAGTGTGAAAGACGGGCCGGCAGGATCTCCGATTCCCACGCGGCGGCGGCGGCCTCGTAGCCTTCGAGCTGCGAGACGAGCGCTTCGAGCGCATCCGGGCCTTCCATGCGATCGCCGGGCGTCGCGTGCTGCCAGGCGAACAGGAAGCGCATGTACTGCGCGGCCGACACCGGCTCGATCTCCTGCCGCAGCCGCTTCACCGTGTAGCGGTTGATGCGCGCGAGCAGGCGGCGCTCGCACCATTCCTGGCCTGCAGTGCCGGTGAAATTGCCGCGCATGACGAAGCCTTCCGACTCGAGCGCGAGCAACGCGGAGGAGATCTCCGACTGCGGTCGTTGCATCGATGCTGCCAGGGCGTCGACCGTCGTCGGGCCCAGCGATTCCAGGCGTCCGCGCACGATCTCGATCATGGCGGCTTCCGGAGTCCAGTCGCCCGGGTCGGCTTCCTGCAGCGAGGGCGCGGTTTCGAGGCTGCCGAAGGCGGCAGTGAGCTCCGGCGCGCGCTCGCGCGCGATCCACAGCGTGCCGTCCTCCAGCTGCAGTCTTGCAGCGCGACCCTGCTGCGCGAGATCCTCCAGCAGTGTCGTCCAGCCGAGGTTCGCCTGCATCTCGTGCTCGGTGACGAATCCCAACAGCACGAGCGCGTCGTGCATCTCGTCGGCGTTCTCCGGCTGTGGCCAGGCCTCCTCGCGCACGCGCGCGATGGCGTCGGGATCGAGCCGGCCGATGTCGGCCGCACTCTCGGGATCGAGCCAGCGTCGCGCCATCACCGCCTGGGTGCGCCGCTCCTCCAGAGGGGCGTCGTCGAGGAAGGCGTAGGGCCGCGCTGCCAGGATCTCCAGCGCCAGCATCGACGGCTCGGTGAGATCGCGCGCCGTGACCTGCACCTGATCCGCCTCGAGCGCGCGCAGCAGCCGCTCCAGTCCCTCGATGTCCATTGCTTCGTGCAGGCAGTCGTGGATGGTCTGCTGCACGAGGGGATGATCGGGGATCTCGCGGTCGCCCGCGATGTTCTCCAGGCAGGCGAGCTGGTCGGGGAACACGGCAGCGACGAGGTCCTCGGCCTGCATGCGCTGCAGTTGCGCGGGCACCTTGCTGCCGCCGCGGAAGCGCAGCAGGGCCAGCGCGATCGAGGCGTTCCACCGCCAGCGGGTGATGAACATCGGCGCGTCGAGCAGCGCCTGCACGAGGATCTCGCGCACGCTGGACGAATGCAGGTAGCGCGCGGGCTCCTCCAGGGGAAAGCTGTGCGTGGCGGTGAGCGACAGGATGATCGCGTCCTCGGTGGCCGCAGCCTGCAGCTCGAAGTTGAACTTGCGGCAGAAGCGCTTGCGCAGGCTCAGTCCCCACGCGCGATTGATGCGGCTGCCGAAGGGTGAGTGGATGACGAGCTGCGTGCCTCCCGACTCGTCGAAGAAGCGTTCGAACACCAGGTTCTTCTGCGTGGGCAGGCAGGTGAGGGCGGCGCGCGCCGCCGCATAGTAGTCGACCAGCTGCGAGGCGGCGGCATCGCAGAGGCCGAGCTCGCCTCTCAGCCAGTCGAGCGCCGTGGCAGCCGGCTGCAGCCGCGACTCGATCTCCTCGCGCAGGCGCGACACCGATGCCGACACCTCGTCGGTCCGGGCGGGCGCCTCGCCGAGCCAGAACGGAATCGAAGGCGGCTGTCCCTGCGCATCCTCGACGCGCACGCGCCCGCCCTCCACGCGCAGGATGCGGTAGCTGGTGTTGCCGAGCTGGAAGACATCGCCTGCCATGCTCTCGATGGCGAAGTCCTCGTTCACCGTCCCCACGATCTGTCCCGCCGGCTCGAGCACCACGTTGTAGTCGGCCGTGTCGGGGATGGTGCCACCGCAGGTGATGGTGGTCAGGCGCAGTCCCTTACGCGCGCGCAGCGTGCCCTGCACGCTGTCGCGATGCACCAGCGCCTGGTTGCGGCCGCGGCGCGTGGAAAACCCTTCAGCGAGCATGCCCAGAATGGCGTCGAAGCGCTCGCGCGTGAGATCCCGGTAGGGCCAGGCACGGGTGCACAGCGCGAACAGCGCGTCCTCCCGCCACTCGTGGCAGGACACTTCCGCGGCGATCTGCTGCGCGAGCACGTCCACGGGCTCGTGCGGCATGCGCAGGCGGTCGAGTTCGCCGCGCCGCACCGCGTCGAGCAGGGCGGCGCACTCGGCGAGATCGTCGCGCGTGAGCGGGAACAGCCTGCCCTTGGGCAGGCCGCCCACGGCGTGGCCGGAGCGGCCGACCCGCTGCAGCAGGGCGGCGATGGCGCGCGGCGTGGAAATCTGGCAGACGAGATCGACGTGGCCGATGTCGATGCCCAGTTCCAGCGACGAGGTGGCCACCAGCGCACGCAGTTCGCCGCGCTTGAGGCGCTGCTCCGCATCGAGGCGCTGTTCGCGCGCCAGGCTGCCGTGGTGCGAGGTGACCGCCCGCTCGCCCAGCCGCTCGGACAGGGCCCGCGCCAGGCGCTCGGCGAGCCGCCGGGTGTTGACGAACACCAGCGTGGAGCGGTGCGCCTCGATCAGTTCGGTCAGACGCCCGTACACCTGCTCCCAGACTTCCGCGGACATCACCGCTTCGAGCGGCGACTCGGGCAGTTCGAGCGCGAGATCGCGCCGGCGCGTGTGGCCGGTGTCAAGGATGGCGCAGCCGTTCACGGTCGCCACGCCGGCATCGCAGGCCGGCGCGCGGACGCCGGTCACCGGGCCGTCCCGGTCGAACAGGTCGACGGGCGGACCGAGATCGTCGAGAAGTCCGCGCGCAGGACGCCGCGCGTTGCCCACGAGAAAGCGCGCAACGTCCTCGATCGGCCTCTGCGTGGCCGACAGGCCGACCCGGGTCAGCCGCGTGCCGGCGAGTTCCTCCAGCCGCTCGAGCGTGAGCGCGAGGTGCGCGCCGCGCTTGTTCGGCGCAAGGGCATGGATCTCGTCCACGATCACGGTGCGTACGCTCGACAGCGTCGTGCGCCCCGAATCGCTGGTGAGGAGGATGTAGAGCGACTCGGGTGTGGTGACCAGGATGTGCGGCGGGCGCCGTCGCATGCGGCTGCGCTCGGCCTGGGGCGTGTCCCCGGTGCGCACCAGCGTGCGGATTTCGACGTCGGGATAGCCGAGCGCGGAGAGGTCCTCGCGGATGCCGGCAAGCGGGAGTTCCAGGTTCTTGTCGATGTCGTTGGACAGCGCCTTCAGCGGGGAGACGTAGAGCACGCGCGTCTCGTCGCCGAGTTGCCCGCGCACCCCCAGGCGCACGAGCGCATCGATGGCGGCAAGGAAGGCCGCGAGCGTCTTCCCCGAGCCGGTCGGGGCGGCGATCAGCACGTGACGGCCGGACTGGATGAGTGGCCAGGCATGCTCCTGCGGCGCGGTGGGCGCCGCATGCGTGCGCCGGAACCAGCGTGCGACGGCAGGATGGAACTGATCGAGCACTGTGGACATGTTCCCGATTGTGCCAGCCTACGGGCTCACCCGGTGAGCCTGACCCGAGTCCCACTGCCTGCATCCGGGCACGCGGCCTGCAAAGCCCGAGCATCCCGTCGCGCGGTGCACCGTGCGCACGGGCGGGACGCCGGCAGCGCCGGCATGACGAAGGCATCGCACGTGGGCAAGCAGCAGAACCGATCGCGGCACATGCACCAGGAATCCCGGGGAATGCCCGATGCGGACGAGGCCGAGATCCTGTTCGACGCGTTGCGCGAGCAGCTTCTTGCCGAGATCGAGGCGCAGGCGGAATCGCTGGCCGCACGGCTGGGCGGACGAGCGTTGAGCGACCGGGTGATGGCGGCAGTGGCGCGCGTGCCGCGGCACGAGTTCGTGCCGACCGAGGTGCGGCCGTTCGCGTATCTCAACCGGCCGCTGCCCATCGGCTTCGGCAAGACCGTCTCGCAGCCGTTTCTGGCTGCCCTCATGACCGACCTGCTCGAGGTGGAGGACGTCCACACGGTGCTGGAGGTCGGCACCGGCTGCGGCTACCACGCCGCACTGCTGGGGGAACTGGGCGCCAGCGTCTACAGCGTGGAACTCATCCCCGAACTTGCCACCCAGGCCGCCAGCCGCCTCGGCCGGCTGGGCTATGACAATGTCGCGGTGCGCATGGGCAACGGTCGCCTGGGCTGGCCCGAGCACGGTCAGTACGACCGCATCCTGGTGACCGCCGCCGCCGAACTTATTCCCGCCGAGCTGGTGATGCAGCTCAAGGTGGGCGGGACGATGGTCCTGCCGACGGGCATCGCCGAGCGGCAGCAGCTCGTGCGAGTGCGGCGCGGCGCGGAGAGCCGGCTCGAGACCGAGCCCGTGCTCGACGTGCGCTTCGCGCCCCTGGACGAGGACGAGGGCCTGCACGGCAGCGGCTGAGCGGGGCGTTCCTCCCTATGGCCGAACTCGGGTCGGCTCTGGTAATGTCCGGTGCGGTCGGGCGGAACGAATCATGACGGGCAGATCATCGAAGCGCTTCAGCGCGGGCGTCGTGGTGGTGCGGCACACGCGTGCAGGCTGGCGTTACCTGCTGCTGCGCGTGTACCGGACCTGGGATTTCCCCAAGGGCGGAGTGGAGCCCGGGGAGACACCGCTGCAGGCCGCGCGGCGTGAAGTCACCGAGGAAACCGCGCTCACCGACCTGTGCTTCGACTGGGGCGAGCAGTACGCGGAAACCGCGCCCTACAGCGCGGGCAAGGTGGCGCGCTATTACCTCGCCGCCAGCGTCGACCAGATCGCCTCGCTGCCCATCAACGCCGCGCTGGGGCGTGCCGAGCACCACGAGTTCCGCTGGGTGGCGCATGCCGAGGCGAAGCGGCTGCTGCCCGAGCGGCTGCAGCCGGTGCTCGCCTGGGCGCACGCGCTGGTCGAGGGCGATGCGCCCGGGTGAGGGCGACTACTTGCGCTCGGAACTGGTCTTGTCGATCTTGCCGGTGGCCGCGTTGACCATGACGTTGGCCGTGCGCCCGTCGGGCAGCGCGAAGTCGTAGCTGTAGTAGGGATTTCCACGCCAGGACAGTTCGTACTTCATGCGCTTGAGTTCGCCGCCGCGATACTCTGCCCCGGCGAGCTGGCGCGCGTCGGGTTCCTCCACGCGGTGGCGCGTACTGAGCATCTCGTACTTCTTGTTGCCCGCCTTGCGCTCGGACTTGACGATGGTCCCGCCCTCGCAGCGCATGCCGTAGACGCGGTTGTCCGTGCCGACCAGCTCGACGTCGAAGCCCAGCCCGTTCTCCCAGTCCAGATCCCACTCCGTGACCTGACCCACCTGCTGCTGCCGGGCCGCGTCGAGGCACTGGTTGATCGCACGGTCCACCTCGGGGCCGAACTCCGCGGCCGTGACCGCTCCTGCGCCGAGCAGGCCTGCCGCGAGGCCGATGAGGGAATGTCGCATGTGCTCCTCCTGTCGTTGCGGATGTCGCCGTTCGCCTACAGATGGCGGGGTGCGCGACTTGAAGAATACACGCCGGGGCGCCTCGCGCGCACCGGCGGACGCACGCGCGCTATGATTCGGCGGTCCGTCGCGCCGCAGCGCTTCCTGCACGGCGCCCAAAATCATGCCATTCGCCTATTTCGACCGGTTGTCCGCGGCGCGCAAGGCCATCTATCTGCGCAGTGACGCGATCGAGCGCGTCGACCTGCCGCCCGGCACAGATCTGCGTGGGCTGCTGGAGGAGATGGAGGTGGCGCTGCGCACCGAGAACCGGTCGCAGGTCGAGCGGCACGCGCAGGCGCTGTGCAACGATCTCACCGTCCGGCTGCGGGTGCCGCGCGTACGCGTGCGCGTGCTGTCCGTGCGGCCGAGCGGCAACTGGGGCGAACTGCACGGTCTGTACGAGCCGTTCGAGGACGGCAGAGCGCCCCTGCTCACGGTGTGGATGCGCACGGTGGCGCGCCGGCAGGTGGTGGCCTTCCGCAGTTTCCTGCGCACCGTGCTGCACGAGCTGTGTCACCACCTAGACTACGAACTCTACGGGCTGCCCGAGACCTTCCACACCGAAGGTTTCTACAAGCGCGAGTCGAGCCTGTTCTACCAGATCCGCGGCGAGGCCCAGAGCCCGCGCCCGTCCGGGCGGCGCCGGTCAGTTCCAGGGAACGGGGCGCTTGGTGAGCGCCACGGCGACGATGTAGGCGAAGGTCGCTAACGCCAGGACGAAGGCGGCGCTGCGCGCGGCGCGCGTGCGTCCGCGCTTGATGGCGATGCTTCCAAGCACGATGTAGGCGAGCAGGCCGGCCACCTTGGCCGTGAGCCACGGATCGCGCAGCGGTGCCTGCCCGAGACGGACCGCCAGCCAGATCGCGGAAGCCAACAGGACGGTGTCGACCACGTGCGGCACGATCCGCACCCAGCGCCGGGACAGACGCGCATCCTGGCGCAGCATCCAGCCCCCTCGCAGGAGGAACAGCGTCAGGGTCAGCGCCACGGCGCCCACGTGCACCAGCTTCACCGCCGCGTAGTCCATCGCTGCAGGATAGCCTGGAATCGCCGCCCTATTTCCGATTCGGCGGGTTTTCCCCTAGAATCCAGACAGGGTTTGGAATCAGCATGCGCTCGGATGCGGCCGCCAGCTCAGGGAGGGCGCCGGGTCCGGCCGATCACTGGACGATGAAGGAGCGGTAAGTGGCCCTGATTCTGGCGTTGGACATGGCGGGCATGCCCAACCGCTGGCTGATCGTCGAGCAGGCGATCACCTATCACGCGCGAGACATGGTTGCCTGGTCGCTGGGCAAGACGGTCTGCACCTTTCACGGAGGTGTCTCGCGCCTCACCGGACTGCGTTCGGCGCTGTCCACCAAGAGCATCATCGCCATCAAGGGCGCGTCCGAGTTCGTCCGCGAGCATCAGCTCGAGCCGCACCTGACCAATGCTGCCCTGTACCGGCGCGACCGCCATGTGTGCGCGTACTGCGGCGGGCAGTTCAAGGAGTACCACCTGTCGCGCGACCACGTCGTGCCGCTGCACCAGGGCGGGCGTGACCGCTGGATGAACGTGGTCACCGCATGCCGGTCCTGCAACACCGTCAAGGGCGGCCGGACCCCGGAAGCGGCGCGCATGCCGCTGCTGTATGCCCCGTACGTGCCGAACCGCCACGAGCACCTGGTCCTGCAGAACCGGCGCATCCTGCAGGATCAGATGGAATACCTGATGGCGCGGGTACCGCGCCACAGCCGCCTGCACCGGAGCTGAGCCGCGCGCGCCTTGACCGGCGTCAAGTCGATCCAATCCCTGGCCGGTTAGCCTGTAGCGGTCCCCGCTTGAATTCGCGGCGGGGATCCCAGATAGTCACTCCAGAAAAAGGATCGATACGTGTCCCACTATCACGCAGTCGTATGGCTCGACCACAGCGAAGCCCGGGTCATGCACTTCACCCCCGATGAGGTGGAGAAGACCAACATTCACTCGAAGGAGCCGCACAAGCACCTGCACGCGAAGCACACCCTTCACGAGAAGCACCACGACGACACCGGCTTCTATCACCAGATCGCCGAGGCACTGAAAGGCGCGAAGGAGATCCTGGTGGCGGGACCGGGCTCGGCCAAGCTCGACCTGGTCAAGCACATCCACCGGCACGACCACGACCTGGTTCCCTGCCTGGTGGCTGTCGAGACCGTGGACCACCCCTCGGACGGGCAGTTGCTGTCCTACGCGCGCAAGTACTTCAAGGCGGCCGATCGCATGCTTTGAAGGACGGATGAAATACAAGGACTACTACAAGATCCTCGGCGTCGAGCGCGGTGCGTCGGAAGACGCGATCAAGAAGGCGTACCGCAAGCTCGCGCGCAAGTACCATCCGGACGTCTCCAAGGAGAAGAACGCCGAGGAGAAGTTCAAGGAGGTGGGCGAGGCCTACGAGGTCCTGCAGGATCCCGAGAAGCGTGCCGCCTACGACCAGATGGGCGCCTACCAGCCAGGCCAGGATTTCCGTCCGCCGCCGGGCTGGGGGGAGCGCTTCGGCGCATCCGGCGGATTCGGCGGTAACTCCGGATTCGAGGATCTGGGAGACCTCGACCTGTTCGACATCCTTGCCGGACTCGGCGCCCGCGGCGGATTCCGCGGCGGCGGCGGAGCGCCCGGCGCACGCCCGGGTCAGGACGCCGAGGTCACGGTCACGGTCGGCGTCGACGATCTGCTGCGCACCACCGAGATCGAGATTCCGCTGAGCTTCACCCAGATGCAGCCCGATGGGCGGCTGCAGCGCGTGACCCGGACCACGAAGGTGCGCATCCCGAAGGGCGCGAGCGACGGGCAGCGCCTGCGTGTGCCCGGCAAGGGTGCGCCCGGTCAGGGTGGCGGGCCGGCCGGCGACCTGTATCTCAACATCAGCCTGCGACCCCACGACCTGTTCAAGGTCACCGGCCACGATCTCTACCTCGAGGTGCCCGTCACGCCGTGGGAAGCGGCGCTGGGGGCGAGCGTGGACATCCCCACGCTGGCCGGTCGCGTGACGCTGAAGGTTCCGGCCGGCTCACGGGCCGGGCAGAAGCTTCGGGTACGCGGGCGCGGCCTGCCCAGGCCGAAGAGCGAGGAGAACGGCGACCTGTATGCGGTGCTGCAGGTGGTCACGCCCTCGGCGCTGAGCGAGCGCGAGAAGGAGCTGTACCGCGAACTCGCGCAGGCCTCGTCCTTCGATCCGCGGGCGCATTTCGGATAGCAGTCATGAGCGGCGAACTTGCGGCACTGCTCGGCGAACACCTCGAGGTCGACCTGGAGGAACTGGCGCGCACCACGGGGCTGACCGACGCCGAGGTCGTGGAACTGACCGAATACGGCGTGTTCGAGCCGCTGTCGGGAACCGCCGGCCGCTGGCGCTACTCGGCACGTTGCATCGCGCTGGGCCGGCGCGCCGCCCGGCTGCGGCTGGACTTCGGACTGGATCTGGGCGACATCGCCCTGGTCGCTGCGCTGCTCGAGCGCATCGACGATCTGGAGCAGGAGTGCGCGCGCCTGCGCGCCCAGGTGCTGCGGTGAAAGGGCGGGTGCGCCGGGCATTGGCATGCGCGGCGCTCGCTGTCTGGCTGGCGCACCAGCCGGGCGTGGGCGCACAGGAGCAGTCGCCGCAAGCCCTGCCACTGACGCCGGAAGCGCTGCGCGCGGCCGAGCGCCTGTTCGAGCTTCCCGCCTATCGCCAGCTTGCCACCCGCCAGCTGTATCGCGCGCTCGAGTCGCTGCCGGAGGAGCGCTACCGCACGTCCGTGGACGCGCTCCAGGATCCGCAGGTGATCGCGATCCTGCGCGGCGTCATCGCGCGCAGCATGGCGCAGACCTACACCCTTGCGGAGCTCGAGTTCCTGACGCGCATGCTGTCGACGCAGGAGGGCCGGTCCATCGTCGCGAAGGAGGAACTGCTGCAAGGACTGCTCACGCGGGAACTGATTGCCGCAGCGCTCGCCAACCCGGAGCTCGCCCCGCTGTTCGCTGCGCCGTAGTCGGCCTGGCACGCGCTGACGGGGCGTCTGCGTGCAGCCCGATAGACGCCGACGCACCGGCGTCCTCCGCCGCGCCGGCGCTCGACGGGACCGGTTCTTCCCCTGGGTTATGATTCCCCGCATCGTCGGCCGGGTCCGGCACAAGAAGACCGAAGGGGGAGAGTCGAATGGGAAAGCTCGTTGCCGCGCTCGCAGCGCTGCTGCTGAGCGCCGGGTCGCTGCTCGGTGCCGGCACGCTGCACGCAGCCGATCGCATCAAGGTTGGATTCCTGAGCACCTTGTCCGGGCCGTCGGCGGCGCTGGGACTGGACATCCGCGACGGGTTCGCGCTCGCGATGCAGCGCAATGGTGGCAAGCTGGGCGGCCTTCCCACCGAGCTGGTCGTGGGCGACGACCAGCAGAACGCGGACACGGGCAAGCAGCAGATCGAGCGGCTGCTCAAGAAGGATCGCGTCGACTTCGTCACCGGCATCGTGTTCACCAATGTCATGCTCGCCGTGGCGCCGGCGGTGTTCGACGCGCAGACGTTCCTGGTGAGCGCCAATGCCACGCCCTCGCATCTGTCGGGAAAGGGCTGCAGCCCCTGGTTCTTCAGTACCTCCTGGCAGAACGACGGCGCGCACGAAGCGGCCGGCAAGTTCATCGCGGACAAGGGCTACGAGAGCGTGGTGCTGATCGCGCCCAACTATCCAGCAGGCAAGGATGCGCTGACCGGCTTCAAGCGCTTCTACAAGGGCGAGGTGATCGACGAGATCTACACCAAGCTCGGCCAGCTCGACTATGCCGCCGAGCTCGCGCAGGTGCGCGCGGCCCGGCCGAAGGCGGTCTACATCTTCCTCCCGGGTGGCATGGGGGTGAACTTCATCAAGCAGTATCACGCCGCCGGACTCAATCGCAGCATCGTGCTCGTGGGACCGGGGTTCTCCGCCGACGAGGACATCATCAAGGCGGTGGGCGCGCCGATGCTGGGCATGTTCAACACCGCGCAGTGGGCGCACGACCTGGACAACGCGCAGAACAGACGCTTCGTCGCCGATTTCCGCAAGCAGTACGGGCGAACCCCCACCGTGTACGCCTCGCAGGGCTATGACGCAGCCATGCTGATCGACGCGGCCGTGCGCGCGGTGAAGGGGAAGATCGAGGACAAGGCGGCCTTGCGCAAGGCGCTGGAGGCTGCGGACTTCCAGTCCGTGCGCGGGGCGTTCAAGTTCAATGTCAACCACGTGCCGATCCAGAACTACTACCTGCGGCAGGTGGTGAAGGGCGCCGATGGCAAGCTCACCAACAAGCTCGTGTCCACCGTGCTGACCGCGCACGAGGATTTCTACGCGGGGCAGTGTGAGATGCAGGGGCTAGGGGCTAGGGACTAGGGACTGGGGGCTGGGGAGCATGGTGGCGATGGAAGCGAAGGCTGCTTTGCATGCCTGCAAGAGATTCGAAGCCCGACGTTGTTCCCCAGTCCCTAGGCGCGCAGCGCCGACACCCCTAGCCCCCAGTCCCTAGGCGCGCAGCGCCGTCACCCCCAGCCCCCGCCCCCAAATGGACCTCATCCTCCTCCTCGAGCAAGGCCTCAACGGTCTGCAGTTCGGACTGATGCTGTTCCTGCTGGCCGCGGGGCTCACGCTCGTGTTCGGCATCATGGACATGATCAACCTCGCGCACGGCTCGCTTTACATGATCGGCGCCTACCTCGCCGCGCTCGTGCTGGCCAGCTCCGGGTCGTTCCTGCTGGCGGTGGGCGGGGCGCTGGCGGGGACGGCCGCGGTGGGCATGCTGCTGGAGGTGTCCATCCTGCGCCGGCTGTACACGCGCGATCACCTGTCCCAGGTGCTCGCCACCTTCGCGCTGCTTCTCATCGCCAACGAGGTCATGCGCATCCTGTTCGGGTCGCAGGCGCTCACGCTCAATCCGCCGGAGGCGCTGGCCGGTCCGGTCGAACTCGCGCCGGATTTCTTCTATCCGGCGTATCGCCTCTTCATCATCGGCGTCGGACTGGTCGTGGCGCTGCTGCTCTACCTGCTCGTGGCGAAGACCCGTGTCGGCATGCTGGTGCGCGCGGGGGCTTCCAACCGGGAGATGGCGCAGGCGATGGGCGTGAACGTCAAGGCGCTGTTCACCGCCGTGTTCGGCATCGGCGCTGCGCTGTGCGCGCTGGCCGGCGCGCTGCTCGGACCTCTGCTCGCGGTCCAGGTCGGCATGGGCGAGAGCATCCTGATCCTCGCCTTCGTGGTGATCGTCATCGGCGGCATCGGGTCGATCCGCGGCGCACTCGCCGGGGCCATCATCGTCGGCGTGGTCGACACGCTCGGCAGGACGCTCCTGCCGATGTCGCTGCGCGCCGTGCTGCCGCCGAGCGTGGCGAGCAATCTGGGGCCGTCGATGGCTTCGATCCTCATCTACGTCCTCATGGTGGCCGTGCTGTTCTGGCGTCCGCAGGGCCTGTTTCCCGCGCGCGGCTGATGGGTACGCGATTGGAGCATCCCCTGCGCGTGGGCCCCGCGCTGCTCCTGCTGGCTGCGCTGGCGGCGTTTCCGTTCGTCATGCAGGCCATCGACGAGCCGTTCTACGTGGTGCTGGCAAGCCGCATCCTCGTCTTCGCCCTGGTGGCGACCAGCCTGAACCTGCTCGTGGGTTTCGGCGGGATGGTCAGCTTCGGCCACGCCGCGTTCCTGGGGGCGGGCGCCTACGTCGTCGCCATCCTGATGCAGCACGGCATCACCTCGGCGTGGATCGCGTGGCCGGCGGCGGCGGCGCTGTCAGGTCTGGTGGCATTGGTCATCGGTGCTATCAGCCTGCGCACGCGCGGCGTCTACTTCATCATGATCACGCTCGCCTTCGCGCAGATGACGTACTTCGTGTTCGTGTCGATCAAAGCCTACGGCGGCGACGACGGTCTGCCGCTTCCCGCGCGATCTGAGGTGATGCCTGGAGTGGATCTCGGCTCCGACATACTGTTCTACTACCTGGTGCTGGGGATGGTCGCCGCCGGGTTCTTCGCGTTCTGGCGGCTGGTCAATTCGCGCTTCGGACGCGTGCTGCAGGGCATCCGCGAGAACGAGACGCGAATGGAGGCCGTGGGCTACCCGGTGTACCGCTACAAGCTCGTCGCCTTCGTGCTCTCGGGCGCGGTCGCAGGCCTGGGCGGCGCGCTGCTGGTCAACCAGAACGAACTGGCCAGTCCCGGCATGCTGCACTGGCCGCAGTCGGGGATGCTGCTGACCATGGTCATCCTCGGCGGCGTGGGCCATCTGTGGGGCGGGGTGACCGGTGCCGCGGTCCTGCTCCTGCTCGAGGAAGTGCTGGCGACCTATACCATCCACTGGCAGCTCGGCGTAGGACTGGTGCTGCTCGCGGTGGTGCTGTTCGCGCCGAACGGACTGGCGACGCTGTTGCGCTCGGTCCGGGGGTCTGCGCAGGATGGGTGAGTTGCTGCGCCTGCGCGGCCTGATCAAGCACTTCGGGGGACTCGCGGCCACCGACGGCGTGGAACTGGCCGTGGAAGCGAACGAGGTGCATGCGCTGATCGGGCCCAACGGGGCGGGCAAGACGACGCTGGTTCACCTGATTTCAGGAGCGCTGCGACCCGACGCCGGCACCGTCCATTTCGCCGGCGAGGACGTGACGCGCGCATCGATGCACGAGCGCGTGCGCCGGGGTCTGGCACGCTCCTACCAGGTCACCAGCATCTTCCGTCGCCTGAGCGTGCTCGACAACGCCGCGCTCGCCGTGCAGGCGGCATTGGGATCGAGCATGCGCTTCTGGGCGCGCGCGGGGCGCGATCCGGCGCTGGCCCGCGACGCGCGTGCCCTGCTCGCACGCGTGGGGTTGGACGAGCGCGCGCACGTCGTCGCCGGCACGCTGGCGCACGGCGAGCAGCGCAAGCTCGAGGTCGCGCTGGCCCTGGCGGTGCGCCCCCGACTGCTGCTGCTCGACGAGCCGATGGCCGGCATGGGTCCGGAGGAGTCGGCGCGGATGGTGGAACTGATCGAGCGGCTGGCGCGCGAGGTGACGGTGGTGATGGTGGAGCACGACATGGATGCCGTGTTCAGGCTGGCAGGGCGCATCTCGGTGCTCGTTTCCGGTCGCATCGTCGCCAGTGGGACGCCCGAGGACATCCGCAACGACGCGCATGTGCGCGAGGCCTACCTGGGAGACGAGCTTGGCGCTGCTTGAGGTGCGCGGGCTCGATGCCGGCTACGGCGCCAGCCAGGTGCTGTTCGGCCTCGACCTGACGGTGGAGTCGGGCGAGGCGGTGACGCTGCTCGGCCGCAACGGCATGGGGAAGACCACCACGGTGCGCGCCGTGCTCGGCCTGCTCGCGTCCTCGGCAGGGTGCATCCGCTTCCGCGGCGAGCGCATCGAGCGCTGGAGCGCAGACCGCATCGCCCGCGCCGGCATCGCGCTGGTGCCCGAAGGCCGCCAGATCTTTCCCAACCTGTCGGTGGAAGAGAATCTCACCGCCTTCCGGGCCAATCGCAACGCTTCCGCCGCGCCCTGGGATCTGCAGCGCGTCTACGACATGTTCCCGCGTCTGCGCGAGCGCCGGCGCAACATGGGGAATCAGCTCTCCGGGGGCGAGCAGCAGATGCTGGCGATCGGGCGCGCGCTGATGACCAATCCGCATCTGCTGGTGCTCGACGAGGCCACCGAGGGCCTGGCGCCGCTGGTGCGCGAGGAGATCTGGCGGTGCCTGCACGCGCTGTGCGCTGCCGGCCAGACCATTCTCGTGATCGACAAGTACGTCGAACGGCTGATCGCCCTGGCGCAGCATCACACCATCCTCGAGCGTGGACGCGTGGCTTGGCACGGCAACTCCGAGGCGCTGGACCAAGACCACGGCCTGTGGCATCGCTACCTGGGCATCTGAGAGGGAGGAATTCATGGAGTACGTGCGATTCGGCAGGACCGGCATGAAGGTGTCCAGGTTGTGCCTGGGATGCATGACCTACGGCGATCCTGCGCGCGGGCGGCATCCGTGGACGCTGGACGAGGCAGGCAGCCGCCCGTTCATCCGCAAGGCGCTCGATCTGGGCATCAACTTCTTCGACACGGCCAATGCGTACTCGGAGGGAACGAGCGAGGAGATTGTCGGGCGCGCGCTGAAGGACTTCGTGCGTCGCGACGAAGTGGTGCTCGCCACCAAGTGCTTCTTTCCGGTGCGCAAGGGACAGAATGCCGGCGGCCTGTCGCGCAAGGCCATCTTCGCCGACATCGACGACAGCCTGGGGCGCCTGGGCACCGACCACGTCGATCTCTTCCAGATTCACCGCTGGGACTACGACACGCCGATCGAGGAGACGATGGAGGCGTTGCACGACGTGGTGAAGGCGGGCAAGGCGCGCTAC
>CAYLTE010000032.1:0-300 GCA_964386195.1 uncultured Burkholderiales bacterium
CGATGAAATCAAGATCGGCATCATGCCGGGCCACATCCATCGCCGCGGGCCGGTCGGGGTGGTGTCGCGCTCCGGCACGCTCACCTACGAAGCCGTGGGTCAGCTCGGCGAAGTCGGTCTCGGACAATCGAGCTGCGTGGGCATCGGCGGTGATCCGGTGAACGGCCTCAAGCACATCGACGTGATGAGGATGTTCAACGAGGATCCCGACACCGAGGCCGTGATCATGGTGGGCGAAATCGGCGGCAACGACGAGGACACCTGCGCACGCTGGATCAAGGACAACATGAAGAAGCCGGT
>CAYLTE010000032.1:328-28296 GCA_964386195.1 uncultured Burkholderiales bacterium
GGAGCGATCATCTCGGGCGGTGAGGGCACTGCCGACGCCAAGCTCGCGGTGATGGAGGAATGCGGCATCAGGATCACGCGCAATCCCTCGGACATCGGTAAGCTGGCACGCTCGGTCCTGAAGTAATCGCCGCCATGAAGATCCTCGTCCCCTTCGACGGTTCCGACAATGCACTGCGCGCGCTGCGCCAGGTGATCGATCGCCGCGGCTGGTACCGCGAGCAGCCGGAGGTGCACGTGGTCAACGTGCAGCTCCCGGTCGCCTCCGGCGCGGTCAAGATGTTCATCTCGGCCGATCAGCTGCGCGACTACTACGAGGAAGAGGGGGAGAAGGCGCTCAAACGCGCGCGCGAGGTCCTGGACCCCTCGGGCGTCCCCTACCACGCGCGTGTCGCGGTAGGCGATGTCGCTGCCACGCTGGCGCAGTACGCGACCGATCAGGGCTGCGACGTGATCGCGATGGGCACGCGCGGCATGGGCGCGCTGGGCAACGTGCTGCTCGGCTCGGTCGCCAGCAAGGTGATCCATCTGGCCGCGCAGCCGGTCCTGCTCGTCAAGTAGGTTCTCGGCTGCCGGGACCAGACCCGAGCGTCGATTCGATCAGCCTGCGCAGGCAGGCACGGCAGTAGCACGACGCTTTCGCATCCGTGGCGAGCGGCAATTGCGGCGGGAACTCGGTGGCACACCAGCATTCGCCCGGCGCGTCGATGGCGCAGCGATTGTCCTTCCCGCAGGCCGGACACCGCCGTTGCCCACCGTCCTGTTGTCCGGTGTCCTCTTTGTCGGTGTCGAGTCGCGAGGTGTTGTCGCTCACGGCAGCCGCCCGATCGGTCCCGCCAACGTCGCCAAGCCCATCGCCACGAACAGGATTGCCGCACCGATCCGCAGGGCGCGCAGCGGCAGCCGGCTCGCCAGCTTCTCGCCGATCCACACGGCTGGCAGGTTGGCGAGCATCATTCCCGCGGTCGTTCCCAGCACCACCGCGACCAGCGCGTGATAGCGCGCGGCGAGCGCGATCGTGGCGAACTGCGTCTTGTCCGCCATCTCGGCCACAAAGAAGGCCACGCAGGCAGTGGCGAAGGCCCCCGCCCGCAGGAGCGTGGGTTTCCCCGAGAAGCTGTCGGGCTTGAGCGCCCACGCACCGAAGGCGAGGAAGGCGATGCCGGCGGTCCACGCCATCGCGTCTTCCGACAACAACCCCGAGAGCAGGTAGCCGGCGCCTCCTGCCAGCGCGTGATTGGCGAGCGTGGCGACGAGAATCCCGAGGAGGATCGCTGTCGGCTTGCGCAGCGTGGCGGCAAGAACGAAGGACAGCAGCTGGGTCTTGTCGCCCATCTCGGCGGCGGTGACCAGTGCGGTCGAGACGAGGAAGGCTTCCATCGGGTCGTCCGGACGCGAAGGGCGTATTCTAGACGACGCCTCGCTGTTCGCCCTTGCCTTCGGTCCACATGACGCATCCACCCGGCACCATGACCGCCATGCGGCTCGCCTCGCCGGGCCGCGCACTCGAATCCTGTGTGCTGCCGGTGCCGGAGCCCGGCGACGACCAGGTCCTGGTGCGGGTGCACGCCTGCGCCGTGTGCCGGACGGATCTCCACGTGGTGGACGGCGATCTGACCGAAGGATGCTATCCGATCGTTCCCGGACACGAGATCGTCGGCACGATCGTGGGGAGGGGCGCGCGCGTCGAGCACCTGCACGAGGGTCAGCGCGTGGGCGTGCCGTGGCTCGGCTTCACCTGCGGTGCCTGCCGGTATTGCCTGTGCGGCGAGGAGAACCTGTGCGATTCGGCGCGCTTCACCGGTTACCACCTTCCCGGCGGATACGCGCAGTACGTGCTCGCCGATGCGCGGTACAGCTTTCCCATCCCCGACGCGTACGACGACGTCGAGGCGGCGCCCCTGCTGTGCGCTGGCCTGATCGGATACCGCGCGCTGCGCATGGCGGGCGAGGGGCGCAGGCTGGGCATCTACGGCTTCGGCGCGGCCGCGCACATCGTCGCGCAGGTGGCGCGCCATCAGGGCCGCGAGGTCTACGCCTTCACGCGCCCCGGCGACGAAAGCGCCCAGCGCTTCGCGCGCGAGCTGGGCGCCTGCTGGGCCGGCGATTCCACCCTGCCGGCTCCCCAGCCACTCGATGCAGCGCTCATCTTCGCGCCGGTCGGCGCCCTGGTCCCGGCGGCGCTCGGTAGCGTGGCCAAGGGCGGCCGCGTGATCTGCGCCGGCATCCACATGAGCCCGATCCCGTCGTTCTCCTACGATCTGCTGTGGGGCGAGCGCAGCGTGCAGTCCGTCGCCAACCTCACGCGTCGAGACGCCGAGGAGTTCCTGGCGCTCGCGCCGCGCGTGCCCGTGCGGACCGACACCGAAACGCTGCCGCTGGCAGCAGCGAACGACGCGCTCGATCGCCTGCGCCGCGGCGAGGTGCGCGGCGCGCTGGTGCTCGTGCCCTGAGCGCTCACGCCGCCGAGAGGCGGTTGTTGGCCCAGGTCAGGCGGTCGATGAGGATGCGCAGGAAGGCCTTGTTGATCTCCTTCTGCAGCGTGTCCGACGACTTGCCGAGGTCCGCGGCGCGGATCTCGATCAGCGTCAGCGGCGAGAGCGAACTGATGGTGGTCGTGCGCCGCGTGATGGTCTCGCTGAAGTAGAGCATCTCGCCGAAGCAGTCGCCCGCGCGCAGGATGTTGAGCAGCCGCCCGGTCTTGGTGACCTTGGCCTCCCCGGCAGTGATGATGAAGAAGCTGTCGCCGGTGTCGCCTTCGCGGATGACGCTCTGGTCGGCCAGGAACTTGCGCCACTGCGTGATGCGCACCGCCTCCCACAACTCCTGGTCGCGCACGTCCTTGAAGAAGGACAGGCTGCGCATGGTGTTGAATTTCTCGGTGTCCGAAACGTTCTCGCTCGGGACCTCCAGCGTGCGGTAGGAGTGCGTGATATCGCGCGAGAAGTCGCCCCAACTCCCGTAGCGTGCGTCGATGTCCTTCTCCAGGCAGCGCAGCACGACGCGGTCGAGATCCGGCGGAATGTCGCGGCGGAAGGTGCTCGGGGGAATCGCCGGGATGTTGATCACCTGGTAGAGCAGGCTCGCCTTGCTGGACGCCCGGAAGGGCAGCTTGCCGGTGAGCATCTGGTACATCAGCACGCCGAGCGAGTAGATGTCGGTGCGGAAGTCCAGCTCCTTGTCCTGCACCTGCTCGGGGGACATGTAGGCGGGCGAGCCGACGCCTTTGAGGTGGGTGTGCTCGGCCTGCTCGTACTGCGCGGCGCCGAAGTCCGAAATCTTGATGTCGTTCTCGCCGCTCACCAGCACGTTGGCCGGTTTGATGTCGCAGTGGATGACGCCGTGGCGCTGGGCGAAGGCGAGCGCGAGGCTGCACTTGAAGATGATCTCCACTACCTTGTTCACCGGCAGCAGATCGCGCACGTCGCAGTACTGCTCGAGGGTGTGCCCGTCGATGTACTCCATCACGATGTACGACAGGTCCTCGTCGCTGACCGCGTCGTAGATCGCCAGGATGTGCGGGTGAAACAGCTTGCCCACCAGCGCTGCCTCGTTCAGGAACACGCGGCGGAATCGTCGCTGCAGGTCGGTGTCGCCGGGCGCCTCGCTGCGCACCACCTTGATCGCCACGTCACGGTTGGCGAACGGGTCGCGCGCCAGGTAGACGACGCTGGTCGCACCGCGGCCCAGTTCCCTGACCACCGGGTACTTGCCGATCTTTTCTGGGAGGGAGGAGTCGCTCATGCCTTGGGCGCCTGCCGGCAGGTTTCGCCGGTCGATCTACGCAAATCGGCATGGGCAACGCCGTCTTTAGCGCGGCGAACCGCGCTTCGGCGCTACTTCTTCAGCTCGGGCACCTTCATGCCGCGCTGCACGGCCGGACGCGCCCCGATGCGCTCGAACCACGCTTTCACCGCGGGGAACTCGTCCAGGTTCACCTTGTGCCAGTCGTGGCGTGCGATCCACGGGTAGGTGGCGATGTCGGCCACCGAGTATTCGTCGGCGAGGTACTCGTGTTCGCGCAGGTGCCCGTTCAGCACGCCGTACAGCCGGCGCGTCTCCTTGGTGTAGCGCTCGATTCCGTACGGCACCGGCTCCTTGGTGGCGCGCAGGAAGTGATGGGCCTGGCCGAACATCGGACCCACGCCCCCCATCTGGAACATCAGCCACTGGATCGACTGGAACTGACGCGAGGTGTCGCGCGGCAGGAACTGGCCGGTCTTGTGCGCCAGATACAGGAGGATCGCGCCCGACTCGAACAGCTCGAAGCGCTTCCCGTCCGGTCCGGCTTCGTCGACGATGGCGGGGATGCGGTTGTTCGGGTTGATGGCGAGGAACTCCGGCCTGAATTGCTCGCCGCTGTTGATGTCTACCGGATGCACGCGATAGGGCAGGCCGGTCTCCTCGAGCATGATGGAGACCTTGCGGCCGTTGGGCGTGGTCCAGGTGTACAGGTCGATCAATGCCGTCTCCCGTTCGAGGAATCGCCGGATTCTAGCAGGCTGCCCATCGCCCACCCCACGCATTGGGACGCTGCCCGGGTGCTATAGTCCCCGCAATGGAGTGCCGTGCATGACGAAGTGGTTCCTCGCGACGCTGCTCGCGCTGGCGTTGATCGGCGGTCTCACGCCGCTGTTGCGCAAGATCGGTCTCGGCCGGTTGCCGGGCGATGTCAACTTCGTGCTGCGCGGACGCGAGTACAACTTCCCGTTCGCGTCCTCGCTGATCCTCTCCGCCCTCGCCAGCCTGATCTTCTACCTGCTGCACTAGCCAGCCACGGGGCTTACTCGTCGCTGGCATCCCCCGGGTCGGCGCCGCCTCGCCCCAGCGCGGCCTTGACGGCCTGGACGCGCGCGCCGTGCACCGCTTGCGCGATCTTCGCCGGTTCCCCCTGCGCGCGTGCAATCGATGCGGCATCCACGCCGCGCGCGGCAGCCAGCGCAGTGCGCAGCAGCGGCGCGGGGGAGTAGGCGAGCGACTCGAAGCCCGGCCGCCCGTGGAAGTCGCTGGCGCAGGCCTGCAGCAGTTCCTCGAAGCGCTCGGGCCGGCGCAGTGCGTCGGTGTGCTCGAACAGCTTCACCACGGTCGCCGGGCGCAGTTCCTCGGCCCGGTGCACCTGGCCGTGGTGACGCGCGGCCAGCAGCGCCAGATCGCGGCAGTCGTTGGGCACGCGCAGCCGCTCGCATACCGCACGGATCAGCGCGACGCCTCGTTCCTCATGGCCGATGTGACGTGGCCACTGTTCGGGCGGCGTGGTGCCCTTGCCCAGGTCGTGGGTCAGTGCGGCAAAGCGCACCGGCAGCGAGAACCGGCGCGACGCAGCGTAGTCGAGCACCAGCAGCGTGTGCAGGCCGGTATCGATCTCCGGATGATATTGCGGCGGCTGCGGCACGCCGAACAGCGCGTCGACTTCGGGCAGCACGCGCGCCAGCGCGCCGCACGCGCGCAGCGCCTCCAGCATCAGCGACGGCCGCTGCTCCGACAGTCCGCGGGACAGTTCCTGCCACGCGCGCTCGGGCACCAGGTGATCGACCTCGCCGCTGTCGACCATCGAGCGCATCAATGCCAGGGTCTCGGGCGCGATCTCGAAGGCGAACCGCGCAGCGAAGCGAGCCAGCCGCAAGATGCGCACCGGATCCTCCGCGAAGGCCGGCGAGACGTGGCGCAGCACCCCCTGCCGCAGGTCACGCTCGCCGTCGAAGGGATCGATCAGCCGCCCGTCCTGGGCGCGCGCGATCGCGTTGATGGTGAGATCGCGCCGCGCCAGATCCTGTTCGAGGGTGACCTCGCGCGCGGCGTAGACGGCGAAGCCCTTGTATCCGCGCCCGGTCTTGCGCTCCGTGCGCGCCAGTGCGTACTCCTCCTTCGTGTCCGGGTGCAGGAACACCGGGAAGTCCTTGCCGACCGGCCTGTACCCGAGGCGAACCATCTCCTCGGGATCGCTGCCGACGACGACGTAGTCGTGGTCCTTGACGGGCAGGCCGAGCAGCTCGTCGCGCACGGAGCCGCCGACGCGATAGATCTCCATCGCTGGGCTCCTGCGAGCCTCAGGCAGGCTGCGGCTCGAAGGCCGCGATCACTTCGATTTCCGCTTCGGCTTCCGCCAGCCAGCGTTGCATCGCCGGCAGGGCGAGGATGGCATCGGCGTAGCCGCGGTTCACCGGGTTGAGCTGGACCTCGTAGGTGCGGAAGCGCAGGGCCACCGGTGCATACATGGCGTCCGCGATGCAGAACTGGCCGAACAGGAACGGGCCGGCGTGCGCGTGACGTTCGCGGCACTCGCCCCATATGCGCTGGATGCGATCGATCTCGCCCGCGACCTCGACGCTTCGGCCGTGGCCGGGAAAGCGGCCGCGACAGTTCATGCTCATCCTGCTGCGCAGGTTAGCGAACCCCGAGTGCATCTCGGCGCTGATCGAGCGGGCGTGCGCGCGCTGTGCCGCATCCGACGGCCACAGCTTCAGCGCAGGATGGCGCTCGGCCAGATACTCGGCGATGGCCAGGGAATCCCATACGGCGAGATCGCCGTCGAGCAGGCAGGGCACCTTCCCGGAGGGCGAGTAGTGCCGGATCTGCTGCTTCGACTCGGGCGTGTACAGCGGGATGCGCACCTCGGTGAAGTCGATTCCCGCGTGGCGCATGAGCAGCCACGGGCGCAGCGACCAGGACGAGTAGTTCTTGTTGCCGATGACCAGCGTGTAGTTGGACATGTCCAGCTCTTCAGCGCCGCGCACGGAATCGGAACCAGCGGTAGCGCGCGCGCGGCGTCACGCCCCCGATATACATGGGCGCGACGGCCTCCAGCGGCGTGGGCTCGATACCGAACAATGCGGGAAAGCACGCCTCGCAGACATTGGCCACCCGCATCGACAGCACGTTGTCGCGCGTCATCAGCCGGCCGGGAAGGCGCTCGAGCACCGCGGCCTGGAGCATCGACAGTCCCGCGCCGAGCTCGATGACGGGACGCTGCACGTCGAGGGTGTGCATGACGTAGTCCACCAGCTGGCGCAGCGTGTACACGCGCGGTCCGCACAACTCGTAGGCCTGCCCGAAGGTGCGCGCGTCCTCCAGCGACATCGAGATCGCCTGCGCCACATCGTTCACGTACACCGGCTGGAAGCGCGCGTCCGCGCAGGCGAGCGCGAGCAGCGGGAGCCGTCGGGCGAGGGTGGCGAACAGATTCAGGAAGCGGTCGCCCGGGCCGAACACCACCGAGGGCCGGAAGATCGTCGCGTCGATGCGTGCGCGAGCGAGGCGGATCACGTTCTCGCCCTCGGACTTGGAGCGCAGATAGGCGCTGGGCGCGTCCGCCGAGGCCTTCAACGCGCTCACGTGGACCAGCCTGCGAATCCCGTGCTTGTCGCATGCAGCCACGATGCGCCGGCACAGGTCGACGTGCGCCCGCTCGAAGTCGCCGTGCAGGATGCCCACCAGATTGACCACCGCATCGCATGAGGCGACCAGCCGGTGCAGGGTCTTGTCGTCGTGGATGTCGGCCTGCACCACGTCCACGGTGGGCAGGAGGATGAGTTCCTTGGCGCGATCCCGTCGGCGCGTGGGCACGCGCACCTGAAGGCCACGCGCGACGAGCTGGCGCACGACGTGGCGGCCGATGAAGCCGGACCCGCCGATGACGAGGACGGAGCGGATGATCATGGATGGGGCGGTGTGAGTGCGATAGGTGGGTGGACTACTCGTCGTTGCCTGGGCGCGCGTCGATCGTGCCCAGACGCTGCTTGAGCGTCATGACGTTCCTGCTCAGCAGGCGCGAATAGTACAGCGTGTTGCTCATCACCTTGCGGACGTAGTCGCGGGTCTCGGTGAAGGGGATGTTCTCGGCGTAGATCGCGCCCTCCAGCGGCTGGTCCGAACGCCACTGCCGCGCGCGGCCGGGCCCGGCGTTGTAGCCGGCCGTGGCGAGCACCGCGTGGCCCAGGCTGTCCATCAGGTCGCGCAGATAGTAGGTCCCGAGGCTGATGTTGGTGTCGACCGCGATCACCGCGCGCCGGTCGAACTTCCCCATCCCCATGCGCTTGGCGACGTGCCGCGCCGTGGCCGGCATGAGCTGCATCAGGCCCTGTGCACCAGCACTGGAGCGCGCATCGGCGATGAATCGGCTCTCCTGGCGCATCAGGCCGTACACCCACGCCTCCTCCAGGTCCAGCTGACGGGTGTAGGTCGCGACGACGTCGCGGTGCGGCATCGGGTAGCGCAGGGTGAAGTCGTGCAGGTTCTGGGTGCGCTCCGCCGCGTCGATCGCACGGTCGTACCAGCCGGCGCGCTTCGCCACGGCAGCGGCGGCGAGCAGCTGGTGATCGTCGAAGCCGCGCGTGCTCCAGCGCCATTCGAGCGCGCCCTCCGGGCGCAGCCCGAGGCGGTACAGGTGCAGCGCGCGCTGGATGCCGTCCAGCTTCTCGACGCGCGCGATCTCGTCCGCGGTCGGCCCGTACGCCGTCGGGGTTTCCGACAGCGCATCGCCCAGTTCCTCCGCGGCGAGCCGGCCGTAGAAGTTGTGCACCAGCGACAGCGGGGCGAGCAGCGCATTGGCCTCCGCCTCCCGGCCCTGCGCGCGATAGGCGCGTGCAAGCCAGTAGCGCCACACGGTCACCTCGCGCTCCGCTTCGCTCATCGCCTCGATGGCCTGCTGGACGCTCGGCCACGCGCCCACGCGCATTGCGCTGCGCGCCTTCCAGCCGAGCTGCCGGTCCGTGAGCTGGCGATCGTCGGTGCGTTTGTACCACTCCAGCGTTTCGGGCCGATGCCGCAGCGCGGCCGCGGTCGCCACCTGGCCCCAGGCGTAGACACGGTCTTCCGGCGGAAGCGCGCTCTCGAAGCGTTCGAGCCGGTTGGCCGCAACCGCGGGCAGGGTCTGCGCGAGCCGCATCACGGCAAACACCGCCAGCTCGCGCTGCGCACGCGTCTTGAGTGGAAGCGACTTCGTACCCAGATGCCGCTGCGGGTTGCGCACGATCGCGTCCAGCAGTTTACCGTCCAGGCGCGCCTTCGCCGGGAGGTAGGCGCCGAGCGACTTCGCCAGCGTCACGTTGCCTGCAGCGAGCGCCAGGCGGATGCGCTGCCAGACGTCCGTCTCGGTCAGGGCGCCGCTGCGTCGGAGCGCATCGAACACCGGCGCGCAGCTGTCGGGCTGGGCGCTGCCCTGCAACCACAGTGGGCGTGCACTGGCGGAGACGTCCTCCTCGCGGGCCTGCCGCGCCTGAAGGCGGTAGCAGAGCAGTTCGACGTCCTCGCTGCCGAGTGCAGCCGACTCGCGCTCGAAGGCGTCCCAGTCGCCCTGGCGCGCGAGCATCTTGACCCAGTCGGTGCGCAGCCGTTGCCCGAGCAACGTATCGCCCTGCGCGTGGAGGAAGGCTCGCACCTCGGCCTCGTTGCGCTGCTCGATGCGGCCGCTCAGCTGCCAGTAGCGCACGTAGGCCTCGAGCGGATGGCCGGCGAGCGACGGCGCGAGCGCGTCCACGCGCTGGTGCTGCCCGCGCAGGAAGGCGTCGCGCGCGGCGAGGAAGTCGTCGTCGGCGTCGGCGAGCGCGGCGCCGCCGCTCACGAAGGCGGCCGTCACGCCGAGCACGCATGCGAGTTTTCGCCAGGCTGCAGCGATCACCTGATCATTCCTCCACGATTGCGCCGCGTGGCGCTCCTTGCACACGACTGCAGGATTTTCCCATAGTTCAACCGCTTCACTGCCCGTCCAGCGAGCCGAGGAACAAGCCATATGCCGGGTTTCCGCTCTCGTCGAAGTGGCGGTAGTTGAGCTGCGCGAGGAATCGCGCGAACGCACGCTGCTGCCCGGCCGGCACCTGCATGCCCACCAGCACCCTGCCGAAGTCCGCGCCGTGATTGCGGTAGTGGAACATGGTGATGTTCCAGCCCTGGCTCATGCGGCTGAGAAAGTTCGACAACGCCCCGGGCCGCTCGGGAAACTCGAAGCGGTACAGGCGCTCGTCGCGCACCAGCGGCGAGCGGCCTCCGACCATGTGTCGTATGTGCAGCTTGGCCATCTCGTTGTCCGAAAGATCGACGCACGCCAGTCCCGCCGCGCGCAGGCGCCGGCTCAGTTCGCCGACTTCGCCGCGGTCCTGGATCGCAAGCCCGACGAACACGCAAGCGCGCTGCGGATCGCCGAAACGGTAGTTGAACTCGGTGACGTTGCGCGGGCCGATCAGTTCGCAGAAGGCGCGGAAGCTGCCGGGACGCTCGGGAATGGTTACCGCGAGCAGGGCCTCGCGGCGCTCGCCCAGCTCGGCGCGTTCCGCGACGAAGCGCAGGCGGTCGAAGTTCATGTTGGCGCCGCAGGCGACGGCGACCAGGGTCTTGCCGCGGATGCGGCGACGCTCCACCCAGGCCTTGGCCCCGGCAATGGCCAGCGCGCCGGCTGGCTCCAGAATCGAGCGGGTGTCTTCGAACACGTCCTTGATCGCAGCGCAGATGTCGTCGTTGTCGACCAGGATCATGTCGTCCACCAGCTCCCGGCACAGGCGGAACGTCTCCTGGCCCGGCTCCTTCACCGCCACGCCGTCGGCGAACAGTCCGACCTGTGGCAGGCGGACGCGCCGGCCGGCCGCCAGCGAGCGCGTCATCGCGTCCGAATCTATCGGCTCGACGCCGACGATCTTGATCTCGGGGCGCAGGCGTTTGACGTAGGCGGCGATGCCCGAGATCAGGCCGCCGCCGCCCACGGCCACGAACATCGCGTGGATCGGGGCCGGGTGCTCGCGCAGGATCTCCATCCCGATCGTGCCCTGGCCGGCGATCACGTCGGGATCGTCGTAGGGATGGACGAACGCGAGCCTGCGCCGGCGGGCGAGCGTCGCCGCGTGTGCGTAGGCGTCGTCGTAGGTGTCGCCGTGCAGGACGACCTCGGCTCCGCGTTTGGCGACCGCGCCGATCTTGATCGCCGGCGTGGTGGCGGGCATCACGATCACGGCCTTGCAGCCCAGCCTCTGTGCGGCGAAGGCGACCCCCTGCGCGTGGTTGCCGGCGGACGCGCAGATCACGCCCCTGCGCAACACCGGCCCCGACAGGCAGACCATCCGGTTGTAGGCGCCGCGCAGCTTGAACGAGAACACCGGCTGCATGTCCTCTCGCTTGAGCAGGACCCGGTTGTCCAGCCGGGCGGACAGATTGGCGGCCGGTTCGAGCGGCGTTTCCACCGCCACGTCGTAGACGCGCGCCTGGAGAATGCGCTCCAGATAGTCGGACATCGAAACGATCCTCGAGCGGTGGGCCGCAAAGCCTAGCCGAGCGCGGATGTCGCGGCAACGATGCGGCGCGCCTGGCAGCCGATGCTATGCTCTGGCCTCGATTTACGGGAAGGGCCATGACAAGCGACGAGATGAAAGAGGCGGCCGCGCTGGCCGCGCTGGACTGCATTCCCGACGGCGCGATCGTCGGCGTGGGGACCGGCTCGACCGTCAACTTCTTCATCGATGCGCTCGGCGGCATGCGCAGCCGCATCGCGGGCGCGCTATCCAGTTCCCGCGCCTCCACCGAGCGGATGACGCGGCTGGGCATCACGGTGCTCGACCTGAACAGCGTCGAGAGCATTCCGGTGTACGTGGATGGTGCCGACGAGGTCACGCCGCAGCTGCACATGATCAAGGGCGGGGGCGGCGCCCTCACCGGCGAGAAGATCGTCGCCGCCATGTCCCGCACCTTCGTGTGCATCGCCGACGAGGGCAAGAAGAAGGAGGTCCTGGGGGCGTTTCCCCTGCCCGTGGAAGTCATCCCGCTCGCCCGTGCGCACGTGGCGCGCGAGATGGTGGCGCTCGGGGGGCGCCCCGTCCTGCGCGAAGGCTTCGTCAGCGACTACGGCAACGTGATCCTCGACGTGCACGGACTTCGGATCGCGGATCCGGTGGAGCTCGAGGGCCGCATCAACCAGATCGCCGGGGTGGTGACCAACGGCATATTCGCCCGGCGCCCGGCAGACCTCTTGCTCCTGGGTACCCGGACGGGAGTCGTGCGCACGCCGGCCTGAGGCCCGCGTGAGCCGCATGGCCCACGCTGACACGCTGCTGTCAACTTACTGAAGTAAACTGCGGCATTGGCCGATTCATGGGCCTATGCCGCTGTCGGTGCCAAGGAGCCGGGAATGTCCTCAGATCACACCTCGAAGCAGTTCGACGCCGAGCTCGAGAACCTGCGTTCGCGGGTCCTGCAGATGGGCGGGTTCGTCGAGCAGCAGATCTCGCTGGCGGTGGACGCGCTGACCAATGCCAACGTCGAGCTGTGCGCGACCGTGGTGGCCAACGACCACAAGGTCAACGCCATGGAAGTGGGCATCGACGAGGACTGCAGCACGATCATCGCGCGGCGCCAGCCGGCGGCGTCCGACCTGCGCCTGGTGATGGCGGTCATCAAGACCATCACCGACCTCGAACGCATCGGCGACGAGGCCGCCAAGATCGCCCGCATGGCGACGCTGTTCTACTCGGTCGACCGCGTGCAGCAACCGCGCTACGTCGAGATCCGGCGCATGGCCACCCTCGCCACCGAGATGCTGCGCAAGTCGCTCGACTGCTTCGCCCGCCTCGATGTGACCGGCTCCGCCGAGGTAGTGCGTACCGATCGCCACGTGGACGAGGAATTCCGCGCCATCCTGAGGCAGCTGATCACGTTCATGATGGAAGATCCGCGCACCATCTCGGCCTCGATCGAGATCCTGTTCATCGCCAAGGCGCTCGAGCGCATCGGCGACCACGCCAAGAACATCTCCGAGTACGTGATCTACATGGTCAAGGGCAAGGACGTGCGCCATACCGCCCTGGAAGAGATCGAGCGCGAGATCCTGGCCTGAGATGGGATTGCCCGTCTGCGTTCGCACGTCGCGGCAGATGCCGTCCGCCGCAGCGTCGTGGCAGGGGCTGCCGCACGCTTGCCGTACAGGTCGATGAGCCGATTCCCCACGCTCGCCGCGGTAGATCTCGGCTCCAACAGCTTCCGCCTGCAGGTCGCCCGGGTCGTCGACGATCAGATCTACCCGCTGGATTCGTTGCGCGAACCGGTGCGTCTGGCCGCCGGCCTCCAGGCCGACAAGCGGCTGGACGAGGCCTCGCAGCAGCGCGCGCTCGAGGCGCTGCAGCGTTTCGGCGAGCGTCTGCGGGGGCTGAGCCCCGAGGCGGTCCGCGCCGTTGGCACAAATGCCCTGCGGGTGGCGAAGAACGCGCGTGAGTTTCTAGCCAGGGCCGAGGCGGCGCTCGGTTTTCCCATCGAGGTGGTGGCCGGAAAGGAAGAGGCGCGGCTCATCTATCTCGGCGTGTCGCACAGCCTGCCGGTCAACGGCAGCAAGCGCATGGTCATGGACATCGGAGGCGGCTCCACCGAGTTCATCATCGGCGCCGGGTATCGCCCACAGAAGCTCGAAAGCCTGTACATGGGCTGCGTCACCTACAGCCTGCGCTTCTTTCCGGGCGGGCGGCTGAGCAAGGGCAACTTCAAGCATGCCGAGACCGCCGCGCGCCTGGAGTTGCAGACCATCCGCCGCGAGTTCTCGTCGGGCCACTGGAAGGAGGCGGTGGGATCGTCCGGCACGGCACGATCGCTCGGCGACATTCTCGAGGCCAACGGCTGGAGTGCCGGAGGCATCACCGCGGACGGGCTGGATCGCCTGCGCAGCGCGCTCCTCAAGGCCGGGGACGTCGATCGGCTCGAACTGGCGGGGCTGAGGCCGGATCGCCTGGCCGTGCTGCCCGGCGGGTTCGCGATCATGGCCGCCGCATTCGAGGAGTTGCGCGTCGAGCGCATGATCCTCGCCACCGGCGCCATGCGGCAGGGCGTACTGTACGACATGATCGGGCGGTTCCACGACCACGACATGCGCGACGTGACCGTCGCCCAGTTCGCCAAGCGCTATCATGTGGACGTGCGCCAGGCGCGTCGCGTCGAGCATCTCGCGCTCGATCTGCAGCGGCAGTTCTCCGGCGACCTGCATGCCGATCCGGACTACCCGCTGCATCTGCTGTCCTGGGCCGCACGCCTGCACGAGATCGGGTTGTCGGTGGCGCACTCGGGCTACCACAAGCATTCCGCCTACATCCTCAGCAACGCCGACATGCCCGGCTTCTCGCGCATGGAACAGGCGCACCTGTCGCTGCTCGTCCTCGCCCATCGCGGCACCACGGAGAAGATGAAGGGGCAGATCAGCAGCAACCTCGACCTGGCCATGGTGATGGCACTGCGACTGGCGGTGCTGTTCCATCGCAGCCGCACCGACGTGACGATGCCGCACATCGAGGCACACTGCGACGCGAAGGGATTCCGCCTTGGGCTGGACGCGCAGTGGCTGGCGCGCAGCCCGCTCACGGCCGCCGCGCTGCGCGAGGAGGTGCGCGATTGGCGCAGGATCGGCGTCGCGCTCGACATCCCGGCGCTCGACGAGCTCGAGAACGAGGCGGAGCTGACGACCGCCGAGTAGGTGTCCCGAGCGTGCCGCGCGCAGGTGATGGCACACTGCCAAAATGGACTTCTCCCCCGACCTGCTTGCCGTACGCGACTTCGCCATCGCCCTGCTGATCGGCGCGCTCGTCGGCATCGACCGGGAGAAGCGCAAGAGCGAGGACGGACACGGCTCCATCGGCGGCTTGCGCACCTTCATCCTGCTTGCCGCCGCCGGCGCGCTGTCGGCGTGGCTCTCGCTCGAATTCGAGACGTACTGGATCTTCGCCGGCGCGCTGGGAAGCATCACGGCCCTGGTGATCGCCGGCTACCTCACGCACGCCCGCGCCCACACCGACTCGATCGGACTGACCACCGAGACGGCCGCGCTGGTGGTCTTTCTCCTCGGTGCAACCGTGCTCTTCGGCTACGTGGAACTCGGCGTGGGGCTGGCCATCGCCGTGTCCGCAGTGCTGGCCTACAAGCAGCCGCTGCACGGGCTGGTCGATCGCATCGGGCGCGACGACCTGTACGCCGGCCTGCGGTTGCTGATCGCGACCTTCATCGTCCTGCCCCTGCTGCCCGATCGCACCATCGATCCATGGGAGGCGCTCAATCCCTACAAGCTTTGGCTGCTCACCATCCTGATCGCCAGCCTGTCCCTGATCGGCTACGTCGCCACGAGGCTCGTGGGCAGCGACCGCGGCGCCGCGGTGACCGGGCTGACCGGCGGACTGGTCTCGTCGACAGCGGTCACGCTGAGCTTCGCCCGGCAGAGCCGTGACGCGACAGCCGGCAGCGACGCGTTCGCCTGCGGCATCCTCATCGCGTGGGCGGTCATGTTCGGCCGCGTGGTCGTCGAGGTGCTGGTGGTCAACGCCGCCCTCATCGGTGCGCTGTGGCCGTCCCTGCTCGCGATGGGCGCAACGGCGAGTGTCGCGGCAGTGCTGTTCTATCTGCGCAGCCGGCGCGCGCGCGACGGCGAGGGCGCATCCGGGCGCGAGGGCGTCCCACTGTCCAACCCGTTCAGCCTCACTTCCGCAGCGAAGTTCACCGCGTTCTTCGCGGTGGTGCTGATGCTCGTCGCGCTGGCCCGGCACTACTACGCCGGGCAGGGACTGCTGCTGGTGGCCGGACTCGCCGGACTCACCGACGTCGATGCCATCACCTTGTCGATGGCGGAGTACGCGAGGGGTGGCGGCGAAGCCGACGTGGCGGCACAGGCCATCGTGGTGGCGGCACTCGCCAACACCGTGGTGAAGATCGGCATGGTGACGGCGCTGGGAAGCGCCGCCGTACGTGCTCGCGTGCTGGCGGCCGGCGCCGGCGTGGTCGCGGTGGGGGCCGCGACGCTGCTTCTGCTCTAGCGGCGCGTCAGACCCGGCGCACCGGCCCGATCGCGGCGCGCCGCCGCAGCACGTGCGCGCTCCAAAGCGCGAGCGCGAACAGCACCAGCGCGCCGGCCTGATGCGAGGCGCCCAGTGCCACTGGCACCCGCTGCAGCAGCGTGGCGATCCCCAATGCAAGCTGCGCGAGCAGCATCAGCATCAGCAGATCGAGCGGAAGCCGCAGCCGGCCGTGCACGCCTGCGCGCCAGGCGCGCCACCACAGGACGGGAATCAGAAGGAACAGCGCCCAGGCGATGAGGCGGTGATTGAACTGCACGGTGGCCATGTTGTGCAGGAAGTTGTCCCACCAGGGCGAGAGCATGAAGTACTCGGGTGGGACGAGGTGACCGTTCATCAGCGGAAAGGTGTTGTACGCGTAGCCGGCGCGCGTCCCGGCCACCAGCCCGCCCGAGAGCACCATCACGAAGATGAGCACGCACAGGGCGGTGGCGAAGGAGGCCAGCGGCGCGAGGCTGCGGTCGAAGCGCTCGCGCACCTCGTTCGAGAGCAGGTCCAGTGCGGTCCAGAACATCCCGGCGAAGATAAGGAAGGCGAGGCCCAGGTGGATCGACAGGCGCACGTGGCTCACGCGTGGATCGTCCACCAGTCCGCTGCTGACCATCCACCAGCCGACGAAACCCTGGACGCCGCCGAGCAGGAAGATGCCGACCAGCCGCGGCGCGAGCGCAGCCTCGATCTTCCGACGCACCATGAACCAGACCATGGGAAGCAGGAACACCAGGCCGATGAGGCGGCCGAGCAGGCGATGGAAGTACTCCCACCAGAAGATGCCCTTGAACTCCTGCAGCGACATGCCGTGGTTGACCTTCAGGTACTCGGGCGTGCGCTGGTATTCCTGGAACAGTTGTTCCCAGTCCGCCTGGCTCAGCGGCGGAATGGCGCCGATCAGCGGCTCCCACTCGACGATCGACAGGCCGGAGCGCGTGAGGCGGGTGACGCCGCCGACCACCACCATCGCGAACACGAGCGCGCAGCACAGCAGCAGCCAGCCGGCCACTTGTCCGCGCGCGGAACCGGCACGGTCGGTGCGCGCGCCGGCGTAGGGCAGGGGGATGACTTTGTCCATGGGTGAAATTGTAGCCGCCCGACCCTTGACCGGGCGGGCAGGCAGGCCCATTCTCGACAGGACTGCCGAACCAAGACCGCCCGCGGGTATCGAAATTCGTATGCTCAAGGCCCTGAAGTCCCTGTTCTCCAACCCTGGCGATCACGCCGAGGCCGGGCGGGTGCGCCTGGAGCACGCGATCGCCTCCCTGGTCTTCGAGATCACTCGCATGGACTTCGAAGTCAGTCCCGAGGAGGTGCCGGCCGCACATGCCGCGCTGACCGACCTGCTCGGCGTATCGGGGGTGCAGGCGCACGAACTGCTCGCCTGGGCGGGGCAGCCGGCCAACCGGCTGACCAGTTATCACGGGGCCGTGGCCGAGATCAACCGCGCCCTGCCACTGGAAGACCGCGTGAAGCTGGTCGAGCACCTGTGGCGCATCGCGCACGCCGACGACGACCTGCACGTGTACGAGGATCACCTCGTGCGCAAGCTCGCCGACCTTCTCTACGTGCCGCACATTCAGTCGATGCTCGCGCGCCAGCGCGTGCGCGCGCAGGACGAGGGGGCTTAACGAGACGGTCGTCTCGCCGGGTAGAATCGGCGCTGTTCCCTGATCCGGGCTCCACATGAAGCGACTTTTCCAGTTCCTGACGGCCCTGTGCGTGGCTGCCTCCCTCGCCGGCGGAGCCGTCGCGGCGGATGCGACGGTGTCCGAATCCGACGGCGATGCGGCCGGGGCCGTGGCGCGGGTGGTCGAAAGCCACGACAAGGCGTTGATCCTCGGCGGCGGCAAACTGATGATCAAGCAGTCGGCGGTCCGCAGCGCACGCAAGCTGCTGCTCGAGTGGGGCCGCGAGGCCGGCCTGGGCGGCGAGTGGTGGGACGACGCGCCCGAGTACGCAGCCGCCAAGGCGATGCTGCTCGAGCTTGGCGACAGCGTGATGGCGCAGCGCTACGATTCGGGCGTGTGGCTGACGCAGGCGTGGACGCAGTACACCGCGCGCGAGCTGGACGGCGAGGAGGCCGACACCATCGCCACGCACTTCTCAACCGAAGGTGGCCAGAAGCTGCGCATGCTGATGGACTGGTATCTGGGCGAGATGGTCTTGTTCAACTACACGTTCACGGACCGGTTCGATTACGAGCTCGAGGAGTCCGAGCGCGAGTTGCGCGTCCTGCAGCAGGAGGCGCAGAAGCGCCTGCCGCGGGAGGACATCGAGTTCACCAGCCGCTACCCCGACACGTTCCGATTCATCGCCTGCAGCCCGGACAGCCGCTACTGCCCGAGCGTGAAGTACTGGAAGATGCTGATCTATCCGTTGATGGGCGAGATTCTGCGCTACATGGACGCACTCAGCGCGGACATCGAGGCGCAGATGCGTGAACGCAAGCCGCAGGTCGTGGCGCAGATCGAGGCCTTCAAGGCGCGACGCGCGCAGGCGAACCGGTCGCAGTAGGCGGCGCGTCGAAGGAGGCAATCGAGATGGACAGGATCGATCGGTCCGAGGAAGAGTGGCGCAGCATGCTCACCCCGGAGCAGTACAAGGTGTTGCGGCACGAGGGCACCGAACGCGCGGGCACCAGTCCGCTCAACGACGAGAAGCGCAAGGGCAGCTACGTCTGCGCCGGGTGCGGCCAGCCGCTGTTCACGTCCGACATGAAGTTCGACAGCGGCACGGGCTGGCCCAGCTTTTTCGCCGCGCTTCCCGGTGCACTGGACACGAAGCTCGACCGCAAGTTGTTCATGGTGCGCACCGAGTACCATTGCGCGCGTTGCGGCGGACACCAGGGACACGTGTTCGAGGACGGACCCGCGCCGACCGGATTGCGCTACTGCAACAACGGCGTCGCGTTGCGCTTCGTGCCCGAGGATTAGAAGCGGTGCAGGATCGTGCGGAACGCCCCGGCTTCGTTCGCACCGGACTGCACATCGAGCACGAGGTCGAACGGCTGGAGGCGCTCTACCAGCTGGCGCGCGAAGTCTGCACGGACGAATTCATCGCGGAGGAAACGCGCGAGCTGCACGCGCTCTATGCGCACGTGCCGCTCGGCCTCGTGGACGGGCTGCGGCGGGAGCTCGCGGCGAGGCTCGAACTGCCGCACGAAGCGTTCTCGCGCGACCGCTTCTCGGTGCACGGCTGCGGACCGGTGGGTCTGCACGACGACTTCTTCCGCTTTCCGTCCGTCTACTTCGTGATCGTCGTTGCGCACCCCGGCCGGCTCGGGCTGGTGGACGAGCGCTCGCGTGCCATCCGGCACCGGACGGGGGAGATCGTTCTGCTCGATCCGCGGCGCAAGCATGCGCTCGTGCCCGAAGGCCTCACCGCCGAGGAGCATCCCTACGAGAGCACGCACGCGCCGGTGCACGACCCGGAGCGTCAGTTCATGTTCCTGGACTTCGATCTGTACCGTCCGGACCTGCGTGCGCGTTTCCGAAGCGCTCGCCAGCCCGCATGACGCAGTACGCGCTCAAGGTGCTGATCACCGCGCTGGTGGTGGTCGCCGTGGCGGAGACGGCGAAGCGCAACCCGCTGATGGCGGCGATCATCGCGTCGCTGCCGCTGACATCGCTGCTTGCGTTCGTGTGGTTGTACATCGACACGCGCGACAGCGCGCGCGTCGCGGCGCTTTCGCTCGACATCCTGTGGCTGGTGGTGCCCTCGCTCCTGCTGTTCGCGCTGCTTCCTGCGCTGCTGCGCCTGGGCTGGAACTTCTGGACGAGCCTCGCCGGTGCGAGCGCCTGCACGGCGCTCGCCTATGGAGTTACCGTCTTCCTGGTGAACTGGCTGACGCGGCGCGCGTGAGCGGCCTGCCTAGAGCAGGTCGAAGTCGGCCTTGCAGTAGCGCAGCGCCTCGGGCGCCTCGCGCGAGGCGCTCAGACGTTCGTAGATCTGCGCGTGCCAGTCCGCAACGTCGACCGGTTCGGCCAGAACCGGCAGATGCGGTGGGGTGTGCGCTGCCGCGCCGGTCGCGTCGGCCGGCCGTGGCTGACAATCGTCGCGGCAGGTGCGAGCAACCACGGTCGCACTGTGTTCGATGCTCGACTGGCTCAGCGCCAGTACGCGCACGTCGGTGGTGCAGCGTGGCGCGGCGTGCAGGTTCGACATCAGCATGGCCGATGCGCACAGCAACGCGACCCGGGCGTATCCAGACGAATTTTTCATGACGCCTCCCTTGGTCTTCTTCGCGAACCCTCAGCATACACCATGCCTTCCGGCATACGCCACCCTGTGGCGTGTCGGCGATTCGCGTCACTTCCCGAGAGATCAACGCACGGCATGCCGTGCGCGTTTACGTCTATGCCAGATCGGGAGACAGCGCGGCGCGCAGCGTCGCTTCGTGGCCGTGATCGCGGCGGCGATGCACCAGCCAGAGAATCCCCCCCTTTTTGAGGGACCATTCCTGCGCAGTGCCGGTCAGGAGTAACCCGGCGGCTTCGCCGAGCGTGGGCTGGTGCCCGACGACCAGGACGGCGTGCTTCGCTCGCGGCCAGTCCGCCGCCGCGATGACGGCGCCGGCATCGGCGCCGGGTGCGATCTCGGGCACCGTCTCGAACTGTGCGGTCAATGCGACCGCAGTCTCCTGCGCACGTACCGCCGGACTGACCAGCACGCGCGTGCCCTTCGGCAGGCGTTCCCCGAGCCAGCGTGCGACGCGTGCCGCCTGCCTATGCCCTTTTACCGTCAGCCGGCGCGCCATGTCGGGTACGCCGTCCTCGGCTTCGGCGTGCCGCCAAAGGATCAGATCCACGATTCTTGCTCCCTGCCTACCAGAACTGCTCCACGGCGCGGAAACGCTTCCATTCGCGCGGCAGCGCCGACAGGTGGTCCTCGGCGAGCGCGGCGGCCCACCCGCGCAGCAGGCCTACCGACTCCTCCACCCCGACTTGCATCGCCGCATCGCGCAGCGGCCGGCACAGGCGATCCACCGTCGCGGCATCGTTGAGTCCCCCGAGCAGGCTCTGCAGTCCGGCCAGCGTGTCGAGGTAGTTGCGAACCGCCTTGCGCTCGAACAGCGGGCCCACCGATTCGGCTGCGTAGCGCAACTTCTTCACTTCGATGCGCAGGGCATGCAGCGCCGAATGATCGAAATGCTCGTGACCCCGCCCCCGCTTGACCACTCTCTTGTGCCTGCGGGCGAGCATCTGCCGTGCGAAGTCGCGCGGAGTCAGTGCCCGTACGGCTTCGGCAGATGCATCCGACAGCCAGGGTCGACGCAGGAACAGGCCGGTGAAGCCCAGGAGCAGGCGCGTGTAGCGCACGCTCGCGAGGGCATCGCCGGCGATGCGGCCGGTTTCCGCGCGCAGCGATGCCGCGCGCTGCGCCAGCACGCTCAACCCCCCGTCCTCCGGAAAAGCGCGCAGCACGGGGGGAAGCGTCTCGGTCACGAACACGTCCCAGTCGCGCGCCGGTCCCAGGCATCGACCCAGCCAGCGAAGTTCCTCGATCAGGCCCGCATAGCTCGCGCGAGGAAAGGCGCTGTCGAAGGTGGCGAGCGCGGCGCGCAACCGGCGCAGTGCCACGCGCGCCTGGTGCAGGTATTCCGGATCCTCCCCGCTGCCCACTCCTGCCTCGTTGGCCTGCAACTGTCGGATGCAGCCGAACACGATCGCGCGGAACGCCTCCTCGAGGCTGCCATCGGCGTTGAAGGACGCGGGCTCCGCGCGCACCGGGGCCGGCTCTCGGCGGCCCATTGCCAGCGCGTAGCCACGCTCGGCCTTGCTGGCGGGCTCGAGCCGCCCCGGCAACTGCTGCAGCAGCGCGTCGGCGAACTCGACGAGCACGGCGGGTGCCCCCGACTTCAGCTCGAGCTCGATCTCGCACAGCGCTTCCCGCCGGTCCCCCGCGCGGATTTCGCCCAGGTCGATGCACAATTCGATCGTCGTATCCGGGGCGGGCGCAAGCAGCCGCGTGGTCCGGCGGAAGTCCGCCGTGAACATCGGGATCAGCTGCTCGAGCAGGCCAGGCTGGCCGAGGATGGGCACGACGGCAGGCTGCGCGAGTGACTGCCGGTCCAGGACCGGCCCGGCAACGCGCGTCTCGGCCTCGTGCCGCGCGTGCAGACCGCCCTGCACGCTGCCGCCGAACTTCAGCGTCTGCATCCATCGCGTGCCCTCCCTGCGCAGGCGCAGCGCGGCCTGCGCGCGCCGCAGGGCGCCCTCGGGCGTGTCGAAATAGATGCTGTGCATGGCGCGCGTGCTCGCACGCCCGGCAGCGCTCTGGCGGATCAGGGGCAGGCGGGCGACGCGTCTGGCGTCGGCTTCGGCGATGGCGAGCTTGAGCTCGATTTCGATGCGATCGTCCTGCCCGGTTGCGGTCACGACGCGGCCTTCGCCTTTCGGCGTGGCCGCAGCGCGCGCTTCCTGTCGGGCAGTTCCGGCAGCCCTGCGCTTGCCAGTTCGGCCAGCAACTCGGTCTGCGCGCAGCGCGCATTCTGGCCCTTGCCCGGACCGCGCAGGCGGTAGTGACCGTCAGCGTCCATGTCCCAGGCCTGCATGCTGTCCTCGAGATACTTGCGCAGGCCCTCCTCGACCACGCGCTTCTTCAGACGTGCATCGAGGATCGGCAGGCATACCTCGATGCGGCGGAAGAAGTTGCGCTCCATCCAGTCTGCGCTGGAGATGTAGGTCTCACCGCTGCTCACGAAGTGGAACACGCGGTGGTGCTCGAGGAAGCGACCGATGATGGAGCGCACGCGGATGTTGTCCGACATCCCGGCGATGCCCGGGCGCAGCCCGCACACCCCGCGCACGATCAGGTCGATGCGCACGCCGGCCCCGGACGCGGCGTAGAGCGCATCGATGACCTGCGTATCGAGCAGCGAATTCATCTTCGCGACGATGCCCGCCTTCCTGCCGCTTGCAGCGGCATCCGCTTCGCGCCTGATCGCCGCGAGCAGCTGGGTATGCAGCGTGAAAGGCGACTGCCACAGGTGCCGCAGCTTGCTCGCCTTGCCCAGCCCGGTGAGCTGCATGAAGACGTCGTTGACGTCCGCGCACACCTGTTCGTCGGCGGTGAACACGCCGAAATCCGTGTACAGGTTGGAGGTGCGTGAGTGGTAGTTGCCGGTGCCGAGGTGGCAGTAGCGACGCAGGCGCTCACCCTCCCGGCGCACCACCATGGCGAGCTTCGCGTGCGTCTTGTGGCCCACCACGCCGTAGACGACGTGCGCGCCGACCTCCTCGAGCTGTGCCGCCCAGCTCAGGTTGGCCTCCTCGTCGAAGCGGGCCATCAGCTCGACCACGACGGTGATCTCCTTCCCGCGCCGCGCGGCGTCGATCAGGATGCGCATGAGTTCCGAGTCGGCGCCGGTGCGGTAGACCGTCTGCTTGATGGCGACCACGTCCGGGTCCTTCGCGGCCTGCGCGACGAAGGCGATGACCGGCTTGAACGACTGGAAGGGATGGTGCAGCAGGATGTCGCCCTTGGCGATCGCCGTGAAGATGTCGGGTTGGCGCACCAGTGCCGGCGGAATGCCCGGTGTGAACGCCGGGTACTTGAGGTCCGGCCGATCGACCCAGTCGGGGATCTGCATCAGGCGCACCAGATTGACAGGACCGGTCACCTGATACAGGTCGCCGGCGCCCAGCCCGAACTGCTGCAGCAGAAACTCCGACATGGCCGGCGGGCACAGGTCCGCCACCTCCAGTCGCACCGCATCGCCGAAGTGGCGCTGCGGCAGTTCGCCCTGCAGCGCGATGCGCAGGTTCTTGACCTCCTCCTCGTCGACGAACAGATCGCTGTTGCGTGTGACGCGGAACTGGTAGCAGCCCTGCACCTCCATGCCGGCGAACAACTCGCCCACGTGCGCGTGGATGATCGAGGACAGGAATACGAAGCCGTGCTCGCAGCCCGACAGTTCCGGGGGGATGCGGATCACGCGGGGCAGCACGCGCGGCGCCTGCACCAGCGCGATGCCCGAACTGCGCCCGAATGCGTCCTTGCCGGACAACTGCACGGCGAAGTTCAGGCTCTTGTTGAGGATGCGCGGGAAGGGATGTGCCGGGTCCAGGCCGATCGGCGTCACCACCGGCATGATCTCGCGGAAGAAGTAGGCCGAGATCCATTCCCGCTGCGCCGAGGTCCATTCGCGGCGGCGGAAGAAGCGCACGCCCTCCTTCGCCAGCGAGGGCAGCACCGAATCGTTCCACAGCGTGTACTGCGCGGCGACCAGGTCGTGCGCCACGCGCGAGACCTCCCGGTAGACACGCGAGGCGGACATGCCGTCGCTGCCCGGGGCATCGGCGCCCACGTCGATCTGGGCCTTGAGTCCGGCCACGCGAATTTCGAAGAACTCGTCGAGATTGCTGCTGACGATGCACAGGAAGCGCAACCGCTCCAGCAGCGGGACGGCGGCGTCGGCGGCCTGCGCGAGCACGCGGCGGTTGAACTCGAGCAGGCCGAGTTCGCGATTCAGGTAACGGCTGGCCGAAGCGCTCGTCGACACGTTCGGTGCGTGCTCGCCGGCCTCCTGGCTCAACCCGTTGTTCTTGTCCATCCTTCCACGCTCAGCGCGGGGCGACATACCCCGAAGCTTCGTCAGCGCCGGTCCCGAAAAAGTGCCGCTCCATCTGCTCGGCCAGGTACTGACGTGCCTTCTGGTCGGCAAGGTTCAGGCGCATCTCGTTGATCAGCCGCTTCTGGTGTTCGAGCCAGTCCTGCCAGGCGTCCTTGGACACCTGTTCGTAGATGCGTTTTCCCAGTGCACCGGGATAGGGCGGGAAGTCGAGCCCTTCCGCGTCGCGGCCGAGCTTGATGCAATGTACGGTGCGAGCCATGCAATTGTCTCCTGAATGATGCATCGGATTGTTACAGCGCGATTGCAGCCGGCGGGCCTGCTGCGCTGCGATGCCGCGATTACAACGGCTTGATCAGCACCTGGGAGCGGCGCTGGTAGTTGTAGAGCTGCTGCTTCTGCTGCGGCAGCGCGTCGACGTCGGCCGACGCGAAGCCGCGTTCGATGAACCAGTGTGCCGCGCGCGTGGTGAGCACGAACAGGCGCGATACGCCGGCGGCGCGTGCACGCGCCTCGACGCTGCGCAGCAGCCGGTCGCCGGCACCGGCATTGCGGTATTCGGGATGCACTGCCAGGCAGGCGAGCTCGGCGGCGCGGTCGGAATCGAAAGGATAGAGGGCGGCGCAGCCGACGATCAGTCCATCGTGCTCGAGCAGGTCGAAGCGCTCGATCTCGCGCTCGAGCAGTTCGCGCGAGCGCTTCACCAGGGTGCCGTCGGCCTCCAGCGGTTCGATCAGCCGGAGAACGCCGCCGACGTCGTCGATGCCCGCCTGGCGCAACCGCTCCAGCGGGTCGCGCGCCACCATCGTGCCGACGCCCTCGTGCGTGAACAGCTCCAGGAGCAACGCGCCGTCGACGTGGCGCGAGAGCAGATGGACCCGCGACACGCCCGAGCGGGACGCCTTGATTGCCGCGGGCAGGTAGAGGCGGGTGTCCACCTGCAGGCCGGCTTCGGCCTGCAGCCGGGCCTCGGCCTGGGACACCGTCAGTTCGCGCAACAGCCCACCGCCGGCATCGGTCACGCCCGGCTGGTCGGTGAGGAACAGCAGCTTGTCCGCGCGCAGCGCGATGGCCGTCTCCGCCGCAACGTCCTCCATGGTGAGATTGAAGATCTCGCCGGTGGGCGAGTAGCCCAGCGGCGAGAGCAGCACCAGGTCGCCGGCGTCCAGCCGGGTGCGGATGGCCTCGGCGTGCACCTTGCGCACCTCGCCCGTGTACAGCATGTCCACGCCGTCCACCACGCCGCGCGGCTGCGCGGTGACGAAGTTGCCGCCTGCCACGCGGATATCGGCATTGGCCATGGGCGAATTCGGCAATCCCATCGACAGCAGCGCCTCGATCTCGACGCGCAGGCGTCCGGCGGCCTGCTTGGCCTGCTGCAGTGTCGCCTCGTCGGTGACACGCACGCCGCGCACGAACCGCGCGGCCTCGGCGGTGCGCTGCGCCTCGATCTGCGGCCGGGTGCCGTGCACCAGCACCAGCCGCACCCCCAGGCTGGCGAGCAGATTCAGGTCGTGCGTGAGGGCGACGAACTTGCCGTCGGCCACGACCTCGCCGCCGAAGGCCACCACGAAGGTGCGCCCGCGGAAGGCGTGGATGTAGGGCGCTGCCGAGCGGAACCAGTCGACGAACCGGTCGGGAGGGGAGGCCATGGGCGCGAAGTGCGGTGACGCCGGGTTACTTCGGTCCCATCCGGATGGCGCCGTCGAGACGGATCGTCTCGCCGTTGAGCATCACGTTCTCGGCGATGGACTTGACCAGTTGCGCGTACTCGGCGGGCTTGCCCAGGCGCGAGGGGAAGGGCACCTGCCTGCCCAGCGAATCCTGGACGTCCTGGGGCATGCCGAGCAGCATCGGCGTCTCGAAGATGCCGGGGGCGATGGTGACCACGCGGATGCCGCTGCGCGACAGATCGCGCGCGATGGGCAGGGTCATGCCGACCACCCCGCCCTTCGAGGCAGAGTACGCGGCCTGGCCGATCTGCCCGTCGAACGCAGCCACCGAAGCGGTGTTGACGATGACGCCGCGCTCGCCGCTGGCATTGGGCTGCAGCTTGGACATCGCATCGGCGGCCAGGCGGATCATGTTGAACGTGCCGATGAGATTGATGCCGATGACGCGGGCGAAGCTGGAGAGCTGGTGCGGTCCGTCCTTGCCGACGGTCTTCTCTCCGACGGCGATGCCGGCGCAGTTCACCAGGCCCTGCAGAGCGCCGAAGGCGGATAGCGCGAGATCGACCGCGGCCTTGCCCTGCTCCTCGCTGGTGACGTCGGTCTTGATGAAGCGCGCCTGGCTGCCCAGCTTCTGCGCGAAGGCTTCGCCCTCGGACTTGACGTCGGCGATGACGACGTTGCCGCCGTTGGCGACGACCATCTCCGCGGTCGCCGCGCCCAAACCCGAGCCGCCGCCGGTGACGATGAAGGTGCTGTTGCGAATGTCCATGTGCTGCTCCGCCCACTCAACGATTGGAAAAGCGCAAGTATAGGCGAGGGTGTGTGCCTAGAAGTCGCCCCACAGCGCGTGCATCGCCGCCACCGCCGCCAGTGCCGCCGCCTCCGTGCGCAGGACGCGAGGTCCCAACCGCACCGGCGTGAAGCCGCAGGCCTGCGCCAGTTCCTGTTCGTCGGGCTCGAGCCCGCCCTCCGGTCCGACCAGCAGAACAACGCCCTGTGGCGCAGGCAGGTCGCGCAGCCGGGTCTCGGCCGCCGGGCTGAGCAGCAGTCGCTGTGTCGGGCCGGTGCGGTCCAGGTCGGCCAGCCAGTTGGGCAGGGGCGCGATCGCCTGCACCGGCGGAATGCGGTTGCGCCCGCACTGCTCGCACGCTGCGATGACCAGGTTCTGCCAGTGTTCCACGCGGCGGCTGGCGCGCTCCTCGCGCAGACGCACGACGCTGCGCCGGGTTTCGAGCGGTTGGATCTCCGCGACACCCAGCTCCACCGCCTTCTGCAGCGTGAAGTCCATGCGTTCGCGCGCGCTGATGCCCTGCGCCAGCGTGACGCGCAGCACCGCCTCCACGTCGCGCTCGAAGCGCTCCGACACCAGCACCGACACCCCGGACTTGCCGACGCCGGAGATCTGCGCGGCCCACTCGCTGCCATCGCCGCTGAATATCCGCACGGCATCGCCGGGGGCGAGGCGCAGCACGCGTGCCGCGTGGTGGGCGGAGCCCTCGGGGAGCTGCAGGCGTGCCCCGGGGGCGGGGTCGGTGTCGCAGAACAGGCGTGGTACGCGGGTGCGCGGGAGAGAAGGGTTGGCGTGATTCATCGCACGATTCTGCCATTCGCACCGAAGGCCGTCAGCCCGGAGCCGGGCTCGGCCGTTGCGGCAGACGTGGCACGTGGCTTGCACCCGGCTGCCCCGGCTCCTACCTGCGGACTTCGGGCAGGCGCTCATCCTTCGGGCACGAGATAATGACGACGATGCAGATCGGTTCGACACTGGACCCGCTCATGCTGGAGCAGGTGACCGCGGCCGTGCGCCGGGTGGCGGCCGAGGAGATCATGCCCCGCTTCCAGCAGGTCGGTCACGAACGCAAGTCCGACGGCAGCCTGTTCACGCATGCCGACCTCGCGGCCCAGAGTGCGCTGGTGGAGGCGCTGCGGCGCATCC
>CAYLTE010000033.1:0-27136 GCA_964386195.1 uncultured Burkholderiales bacterium
GTTCTCGAGGATGCCGATCTCGGCACCGGTCCCGACCGCCGACAACGGCTGCGCCTTGTTGAACACCTCGGCATCGGGGCCGATGCCGACCTCCAGATATTGCGACCACGCGCCGCGCCGGATGAGCGATTCCTTCAGGCGCATGGCCGCCGCAGAGCCGGGGACGATGGCGCCGATCTGCCCGCCGATCTCCTCGCCGATGGACTTGCGCAGGACCTCGGCCTGGGCCGGATCGCCGTGGGCCTGCTCCTCGATCACGCGCTCGAGCATGCTCGCGATGAACGTGACGCCGCAGGCGCGCACGGCCTGGAGATCGATCGGGGCAAGCAGCCAGGGGCGGGCAGGATCCCGAGCGCCGGCCGCGCTGTTGGCGAGGAGGTCTGCCACATCGCCGACGACCGGGGCGTCGTGCACCGCGGCGCGCAGGCGCGTGGCGGGCGCTGCGCTGTCGAGCAGCTCCGCGCTGGTCGCCCCGACGGCACTCATGTCGTGCACCTTGCCATCGTGAACCGCGATGGGGATCGGACCGGACACCCTGCCGGGCTGCCATGCGCGCCCAAGCAGCAGTGCGCGCGGGTCATCCGGCAACGCCAGTTTCGGGTCTAGCGTCAGAGCGACAGCGCCCATCTCATTGACTCCGCGAGCTGATCAGAAAGCTCATCTCCGGTCCGCAATCCGGTGCGCACACCAGCGCCCAGACATCGGCGTCGGACCGATACATGAAGTGAATTTCGAACTGCTCCCCGTGGTTGTTCTCGGCGCGCAACGAATAGACGTCCTGCAGGGGCGCCTCGGCCATTGCGCCGTAATTGGGCACTGCAGCGGCCATGCGGCCGTGCAGCGCATTCGCCGCGTCGGCAGGCAGATGCTCGAGGCGAAGTGAAACGAAATAGTGCGCCGCTGCCGCTGCACGTGCAGGGTTGGGCGTCCAAGCGGGAACCATGACCGGCGTGGTGAAGCTCGCGGGATACCGCCAGATCCAGCCGGCGTGCGGCACGATGAACTGTGCACCCGGCGTGCACTCCAGCCTCGCCCAGCGATCGAGCGGCGCAGGCAGCACCGTCACGGCATCAGCCGGTGGATTCCTGCAGTCGATGGACGGGATTTCCTCGCCGTGCTCGTCCGAGTGGGCAAGCACAGGCAGCGCTGCGGCAAGGGCAAGCAGGAACAGCGCGGCTGCTGCGGTGTATCGCATCGGGTCTCCTCGGTGCGTCGTCTCGCCGTCCGTGTATGGAACGGTCCTTCGACGTCTGATCGACGCCCGATTATACAGAACGACTTTTCAACCCCCACATCCGCGGGCTCGGGATGACACCGGCGGCGGGCTTTACCCTGCAGCCGTGTCATGTCGAGCGCAGCGAGACATCCGATGCCGAGGCGCAAAAAAAAACCCCGGCATGGTGCCGGGGCCGAAACTTCGCCACCAGGTGAATTGGGGGAGGAGGAGGGAGAACCAATTAGCCCGATGGCGAGTTCTGTCCTGGACAAGTCTAGTTCGGCAGGACAACGCTGTCAATGACGTGAATGACACCGTTGGTTGCCACTACATCGGTGGCCACGACGTTCGCGCTGTCGACCTTGACGCCACTCGTGCCCTTGGTGATGTTGAGTCGGCTGCCTTCCACCGTGGTCACCTTGCCGGGCTTCACATCCTTGGCCATCACCGTGCCGGGCACCACGTGATAGGTCAGGATCTTGGCGAGTTTCTCCTTGTCCTTGAGCAGCGCCTCCACGGTACCGGCCGGAAGCTTGGCGAATGCCTCGTCGGTTGGGGCGAAGACGGTGAACGGCCCATCGCCCTTCAACGTTTCGGTCAGTCCCGCCGCCTCTATTGCGGTGAGAAGCGTATTGAACGACCCTGCCGACTTGGCGGTGTCGACGATGTCGGCTTTCTGGCCGGCGATCGCAGAACCTCCGGCGATCAGCGCCAGGCCGAGGAAGAGGGAACGGATGGTTTTGAGGAAAGTCATGGGTGCCTCCGAGCGGGGTTGGAAGGAAAGACTGAAGATCACTGTCGTCTGGCCAGACTTTGTCCTAGACAAATAGCCTGTTTACGAAGTTCCCCGTGCATTCCAATTTCGCCACTTCTTTCGCGCCGACCTGCGAAGCCGCATCGATCCCAGGCCGTCTTGCGCTACTGGATGTAGAAACGACAGGCGCGGATCCGCGCCGCGACCGCATCACCGAGCTTGGTGTCCTGCTGGTCGACGACGGCGCGGTGATCGAGGAGTGGGCAACCCTGGTCAATCCGGGTCGGACGATCCCGCCGGGAATCCAGACGCTCACGGGTATCACGTGCGAGATGGTGGACGGCGCGCCCGCGTTCGAAGACGTGGCGATGGAGCTGGCGCGACGCATCGACGGCCGGCTGCTCGTGGCGCACAACGCGCGTTTCGATTATGCGTTCCTGCGCAACGAATTCCGGCGCGCCGCGCTGCCCTACCGCAGCGAAGTGCTGTGTACGGTGCGGCTGTCGCGCGCGCTGTTTCCGGAACACCCTAAGCACAACCTGGATGCTCTGATCGAACGATTCGGACTGGCCTGCGACGGCCGCCACCGCGCGCTGTCCGATGCGCGGCTGCTGCTGTATCTGCTGCGCGCGGTGGCCGCCCGCGTCGAGCCGGAGAAGTTTTCGCAGGCCGTGGCCGAGGTCGTCCAGGCGCCACGCGCGCCGCCAGGCGTGGATCCGGATCTGATCGACGACCTGCCGGACGCACCGGGGGTGTATGTCCTGTTCGACGAGACCGGCACCACGCTGTATGTGGGCCGGGCTGCGAATCTGCGCCAGCAGGTGCTGACACACTTCGCCGATACAAGCCGGCACGCGCCGGCGCAGCGGGCGGCAATCCGCGAGCGCCGCATCGAGTGGCAATCGACCGCGGGCGAACTGGGCGCGTCGCTGCATCAGCTGCGTCGAGTCGAGGCGGAGGCGCCTCTGCACAATCGGCCACCGCGCGGCAGTCGCGAAGCCTGGGCCCTGCACTGGCACCCGGACCTCAGCGGCGGCAGCTCCGTCGTTCCGGTCGATCTCAATGCGAACGACACTCCGGACCTCGATCTGTTCGGTCCGTTCCGTTCGCGCGCCGATGCTCTCGCAGCCTTGCGCGGGCTCACCCGCGAGCATGGCCTGTGTGCGGTCGCGGTTGGCCTCGAATCGCCGGGCCAGGCCTGCAGCGGCGTGCCGCGTAATGCCTGCGCCGGGGTGTGCGAGGGCCGCGAGACGCACGCCCGGCACGCGATGCGGCTCATGCAGGCGCTCCAGCGGTTGCGTCTGCCGGCGTGGCCCTATCCCGGACTGGTGGCGCTCGTCGAGGAAGACAGCTTGACAGGCCGACAAGAACTGCACGTGCTCGATCGCTGGCGTCATCTGGCCAGTGTGGCGAACGAGCACGAACTCGGGCAGTGGCTGGAACGCCGCGCTTCGTCGCCTCGCTTCGACGTGGATGTCTTCCGTTTGCTGCGCCGTGCCGTGGAGCGAGGCAACCATCGCCTGCGCAGGCTGGATGCGATGGAGACCAGGGAACGCTGACGGGCGCGGGAGCTCGGCGGCGCGCTACAATCCGGCGCGCCGCGGCGCCCTGCACTGCCGCTCCTCCTGCGACAAGGATCCGACCCATGGCACAAGGCGGCGACCCCATTCCTCGTAGCGCATTCTGGCTCGGCACGGCCGGCCTGATTCCCTTCGTCGTGCTCGCCAGCGCCTTATACGCCCTGCCCGACTACCGGCCGACCGTGCTGTTCTGGCTGACGTCCTACGCCGCCGTGATCCTCAGCTTCGTCGGGGCCGTGCACTGGGGCGCAGCCATGTTGCACCCGCGCATGAACGAGGCGGATCGGGCGCTGTTCATGACCTGGAGCGTGGTACCGGCCCTGGTCGCATGGGCGGCGCTGCTCATGCCCCCGAGAACCGGACTGCTCCTCATGGCGGCGGCATTCGCCGCCCACTATGGCGCGGATCGTCAGTTCGCGCAGCGCTTCAACCTGCCGCCGTGGTACCTGCGCCTGCGCGCCGGCTTGAGCGCCGTGGCAATTCTCTGTCTGCTGCTCGCAATTTTGCGCGTGGAATGATGTCCGAGGAAACGTCGGGCGGCAGCTTTCCCCTGCCCGCCCGCCGATTCGCGTCTTTTCAGCCCAGAGGTCCCATGCCTGCACGCTTTCAGCGCGCCAATGCGCGCGCCCTGACCATCCTTGCACTGGCGCTTGCCGCGTTCGCGCCTGCCGTGGTGCGCGCTGCCGATTGCCCGCCTGCAGCACAGTGGCTGCGGCTGGAGGCCGGCACCGCGCGACCCGTTTCCCTTCAGGAGACCATCGCACACGCCGCGCAGCAGCGCGTCGTGCTGCTCGGCGAGAGCCACGACAGTGCCGAGCACCATCGCTGGCAGTTGCATGTCCTCGCGGCGCTGCACGCCAGGCAGCCGGCGATCGCGCTGGGACTCGAGATGTTCCCACGACGGCTGCAACCGGTGCTCGACGCGTGGACCGCCGGCAGAATGACGGAAAGCGAGTTCCTCGAGCGCAGCGAGTGGGACGAGGTGTGGGGCATGGACGCCGCACTCTATCTGCCGCTGTTTCACTACGCCCGCATGCACCGCATTCCGATGCTGGCCCTCAACGTCGAGCGCTCCCTGGTCCGCGACGTCGGCGCGCGTGGCTGGGAAACCATTCCGGCCGATCGACGCGAGGGCGTGGCTGACCCCGCTCCACCAGCGCCGGCTTACCTGAGCGCACTGTACGAGGCATTCGTCGCACACGGCCCACAGGGCACGCAGCAGACCGACGCGCCGTCCGAGACCCAGTTGCAGGATCCGAAGTTCCTGCGCTTCGTGCAGAGCATGCAGGTGTGGGATCGCGCCATGGCGCAGGGCATCGCCGAACACCTGGCGCGAACCGACACGCGCATCGTCGTCGGCATCATGGGCACCGGTCACCTCCGCGAGGGGTTCGGCGTCCCCCATCAGCTGCGCGCACTCGGCATCCAGGACAGCGTCGTGCTTTTGCCTTGGGAAGCGGGCGAGCGCTGCGAGCCGCCCACCTCGACCGCAGCCGACTACCTGTTCGGGGTATCCGCCGAGGCCCCCGAAGCGTCGCGCCCGAAGCTCGGCATCATGCTCGATGACGCAGACAACGGCGTCGTGGTGCGCAAGGTCGTGGAGGGCAGCATCGCCCAGCAGGCCGGGCTGCGCGATGGCGACGTGGTGACTCGCATCGCCGGACAGCCGGTGGGGCGCAGCCGGGACGTCAGCGCTGCCGTACTGCGCACGGCGCCCGGAACATGGCTGCCGCTGTCGGTCCGGCGCGGCGAGCAGACAGTCGAACTGGTCGCGCGCTTTCCGGCGCAGCCGTGATGCGCTGGTTTGGACGCGGTGCGCGGCTCGTCATCGCCGCGCTCTGGCTGGCCGGCGCGCAGCAGGCGCTCGCCGGGGCGCGCGACGTGGAGGTGGCGCACGAATTGGACGTGCAGCTGGATCCGTCCACGCGTGCGCTACACGTGTCGGATACGGTCGCGCTGCGCGGCAGCGGCGTGGTCGAAGTCGCGTTGCGCGCCGACTACCGCATCGAGACGGCGACCCTCGACGGCCAGCCCCTGACCGAGTACCGAAGGCGCGACGGCCTGCGCATCTACGCGCTGAATCTCGCCGGCTCGCATCGCCTTGACTTTCGCTACAGCGGTACCGTCGCAGCGCTCACCGACACCGATCATCGCGGCACGCTCGGCGATCTGGAACCGATGGCAGCCGAGCGGGGCAGCTACCTGCCGGCGGGCAGCGGCTGGTATCCGATGGTGGGCGATGCGCCGCTGCGCTATCGGCTCACGCTGCGCCTTCCCGCCGGCCAACGCGGCCTGGCGGCGGGCGCTCAGGTGGAGGCGTCGAGCGGCGAGGACGGCTATCGCGCGCGCTACGTCTTCGATGTACCGACCGAGGGAATCGACGTCATGGCCGGCCCGTACGTCGTGCAGACCCGGGAAGTCGAGGCCGCAGGAAAGCGCGTGCGGCTGCACACCTGGTTCCATCCGGAGATCGCGGAACTGTCCACGCCCTACCTGGATGCGACCGAACGCTACGTGGCGCTGTACAGCGCAAGGCTGGGCGCCTACCCATTCGAGGATTTCAGCGTCGTCTCCGGTCCCCTGCCCACCGGCTTCGGCATGCCCACCCTCACCTATCTGGGCGTGGATGTCCTCAAGCTGCCGTTCATCCGTGCCACCTCGCTGGGGCACGAAGTCCTGCACAACTGGTGGGGCAACGGCGTGTACGTCGATTACGTCTCGGGCAACTGGGCGGAGGGGCTGACCACCTTCATGGCCGACTACGCTTACAAGGAGGCCGAGAGCGTCGACGCCGCCCGAACTATGCGCCTGGACTGGCTGCGCGATTTCGCTGCCGTGCGCGAGGATCAGGACATGGCGCTGCGCAGCTTCACGTCGCGCACGCACGGCACCTCGCAGATCGTCGGCTACAACAAGGCGGCGTTCGTGTTCTTCATGCTGCGCGCACATATCGGCGAGGCGGCATTCGACCGCGGGCTGCGCGGCTTCTGGCAGACGCACCGCTTCCGCCGTGCCGGCTGGGACGACCTGCGTCATGCGTTCGAACAGGCCTCCGGCGACGACCTGAGCACGTTCTTCTCGCAGTGGCTGGAGCGGCGCGGCGCCCCGCGTCTGCGCATCGAGCGCGCGCGGCGGGTCGGCAAGGACGTGCGCGTCACCTTGTCGCAGGGCACACCGACGTATGCCATCGACGTTCCGGTCGACGTGACGATCAACGGCAACGTGCGTACGCAGGTGCTGAAGTTGACGCAACCGCAGCAGCAGTTCGTCGTACCCGACGCGGCACCGGCGACGTCCCTTGCGATCGACCCACGCCTGCAGGTTTTCCGCCGGCTGGACGATGCCGAACTGCCACCCATCCTGCGCAACGTCATGGTCGATCCCCGCACGCAGTTGGTGTTGGCGTCCGACGAAGCCGCGTTCCGCGCGGCTGCGAGGGACCTGGCGCAGGCGCTTCTCGACCACCCGCCCGCCGAGGGCGCTGCATCTGGTCCGCGTGTTCTGGTTGCGCCGCTGGACGACATCGATGCGGTGCTGCGCGAGCGCGACCTGCCTCCGGTTCCAGCGGAACTCGATGGCACCGGCACAGCGAAGGTGTGGACGGTGAAGGACGCGGGCGGGGATGTCGTGCTCGTCATCGCTGCACGTGACGCGCAGTCGCTGGCGGCGCTGCGACGCGGGCTACCGCACTACGGCAGGCAGAGCTGGCTGATGTTCGACGGCACGAGGGCGACGGCACGCGGCACCTGGCCGGTCCAGGCGCAGCGCGTGACGATAGAGGACGCGAGAGAAGGCCACGGCGAGGATTCCTCACTGCGTTCGGAATGACACCGGGCATCAGTCGACATCTACAGTGTCATCCCGAGGCGAAGCCGAAACCAACCCACGGTGTCATCCCGAGGCGAAGCCGAGGGATCCTCGCCTTGCTGCTTCCACCAGGAGAATTCCTCCCGACAGTCGTAATGACACCATAGAACATCAACTCCTCGCCAGGAACCCCATCATTGCCTTGTCGAACGCTTCCGGCTGTTCGATGTTCGACAGGTGCGAGGCATTCGGAATGATCACCAGCTCCGAGTTCGGCGCCGCATGGTGGATCTCCTGCGCCATCGCCACCGGCGTTCCGGCGTCCTGCTCGCCGACGATCACCTGGATCGGGCAATTGATCTCAGCCAGACGTGACGTCACGTCGATCATCGGAATCGCGTGGCAGCAGCCGACGTAGCCCATCGCCGGCGTGCCGCGGATCATCTGCGCGACCTTGTCCACCTCGGCGCCGCCACGCTCGAGGAACGGCTCGGTGAACCAGCGCTTGAGCGTCGGCTGCACCAGCGGCGCCATGCCCTGCTCGGTGGCGAGCTTGATACGATCGGCCCACACGCCGCGGGCCTCGGCCGGATACCGACTGGTGGTGTCGCACAACACCAGGCTGCGCAGGACGCCCGGGTACTTCAGCGCGAAGGTCATGCCGATCATCCCGCCCATCGACAGGCCGACGAAGTGCGGATCCTTCACGCCCACCGTGTCGAGCAGTGCCTTCACGTCGTCGGCCATCTGCTCCAGCGTGTATGCCGTCGCCGGCGCATCGCTGCTGCCGTGACCGCGGGTATCGAAGCGCAGCACCTTGTAGCGTGAGGCCAGCGTCTTCGCCTGGCCGTCCCACATGCGCAGACTGCACGCCAGCGAGTGGCTCATCACCACCCATGGCCCGTCGCCTTCGATCTCGTAGTTGATGCCGATGCCGTTGCAGACGCTCTTCATTCTCTCTCCCCTGCGCGTTGCTTGTTGTCGTGATCCGAGTATAGCTTGACCGCCCGGACGCTTCGTTCCATCCTGTGCCGCACAACGACACGAGGAGACGGACATGCGGTTGGTGCAGTGGCACGAGGGCGGGGCGCGACGCGTCGGCGTTGCGAGCGAAGACGGGCGCAGCCTGCAGCCCGTGCAGGGCGCGGATTCGGTGTATCGCCTGGCGGTCGAGGCGATCCGCGGCAAACACAGCCTGGAAGAACTGGTGCGCGGACGTCTCTCGTCCGAGACCGTGAGCTATGACGAGGTGGTCTCGCATCAGCGCCTGCTGCCGCCGCTCGATCATCCCGACGCCGCCCGCTGGCTGGTGACCGGCACCGGCCTCTCGCACCTGGGCAGCGCCGCCGCGCGCGACTCCATGCACACCAAGCTGCAGCAGGACGAGGCCCAGCTCACCGACTCGATGAAGATGTTCAAGTGGGGCCTCGAAGGCGGAAAACCCAAGGCCGGCGCGATCGGCGTGCAGCCCGAGTGGTTCTACAAGGGCGACGGCCGCTGCGTGGTGGCCCCCGAGCAGGCACTGGAACTGCCCGCCTACGCACTCGACGGCGGCGACGAAGTGGAGGTTGTGGGCCTGTACGTCATCGGCGACGACGGCACGCCCTGGCGCGTCGGCTTCGCGCTGGGCAACGAGTACGCCGACCACGTGATGGAGCGGCAGAACTACCTCTACCTTGCGCACTCGAAACTGCGTCAGTGCGCCTACGGACCGGAACTGCTCCTCGGTGCGCTGCCGGGCGACGTGCACGGCAACGCACGCCTCACGCGCGGCGGAAACGCGATCTGGAGCGAGAGCTGGCTCTCCGGTGACGACAACATGGCGCACTCGATCGCCAACCTCGAGCACCACCACTTCAAGTACGCCGACTTCCGACGTCCCGGCGACGTGCACGTGCACTTCTTCGGCGCAGCGACGGGCAGCTTCACCAAGAACGTGAAGGCGCAGGTCGGCGACGTGTTCGAGATCGAGGCGCAGGGCTTCGGTCGGCCGCTGCGCAATCCGCTTGGCGCCGCGCGGCGGCACGACGAACTGGTGAAGGTGAAGTCGCTGTGAGGCCGCAGAACATGAAGAACGTTGCGCTAGCCGCCGCCCTGCTCTGCCTTGCCACCCCGGCTTTCGCCGCCTGGACCGCGGTGGGCGAAGACCCGCGCGGCACGATCTACGCCGATCCCGCGACAGTCGAGAAGGCCGGCAGCTCCGTGAAGATGTGGTCAATCCTCGACTTCAAGACCTTCCAACGCATGGTGGAGGTCGGCTACTTCTCGCAGAAGTCGCACAACGAGTACGACTGCGCCGGCAACCGCGTGCGCGGTCTGCACGTCACGCTGCACGCCGAGCAGATGGGCGCGGGGGCGGTCATCTACGAGGACGACTCCGCGCACGAGTGGGGAGAGGTGGCGCCAGAGAGCGTGGAGGAGGCGCTGCTGAAGGTCGCGTGTAGGTAGCCAAGTCCGGTTCCAGCGCCACCAACCTCAGCGACCCATGCGCCGATCGTACGCTTGCGAGATCCGGTCGATGAGACCGGGGTCCTTCGCTGTGGCGCCAGACGTATTGAACTCGACGCGTACGCTGCCGTCGGCCTGGGTGCGTACATTGGCGCTCACGTCGATACCGTCCCGGTTACCCTGCACGACGCCTGCGTCGCGGTCCTGGCGCGTAACGGTGACGCCTTGGTCGCCGAACGCGCCGACTACCGCCGACCAGGAGCGATCGAAGCTCGTGGGCGGTGTGGTGGCATAGGTTCCCGGTACAACCTGGTAGGTGGTGCACCCACCGAGTGCAAGCGATGCAAGCAGGTAGATGATCGCCCGTTTCACGGGCTGACTTTCTCCCAGCTCGAATCGGGATCGAACCGCTTGATGGCTTGCGCCGCGGTGCTGCTGCGAGATCCCAGGTCCTTCTGGTACAACTGGCCGTCGTGACTGACGATGAAGGACATCACTCCGGTGTCACCGTACTTCGCGGGCCACGCCACTAGCGCGAACCCGGCCGACATGCGGCGGCCGATGCGGTAGTCGTAGGCGCCTCCCGGCGCGTTCGGCCCCTGCGCCTTCAGGATCCGGAACCGGTAGCCGAGATAGCCATTACCCGGAATGTCGTCGCCGAATAACGGACCAAGCGGGCTTTCCGCTTCGCCGGGCAACGCTGCCCAATACAACCCGTCCTGCTTGCCTGGCGTGCTGATCAGCCGCTGCGCGTACTCGAGCACGCCATCACCGTCGTGATCGCTGAGCGCATACTCGTGCTGCGCATCGCAGTAGGCCAGCGCGGCTTGCATCGCCGAGAGCTCGTTCCGGCCGATGCGACGCGTGCGAATCTCGTCTGCACCCGCGCGCGTGTCGAAGCGCCAGCTCTCACCCTGCTTCGCGATCGGGATGGGCAGCATCCATCGATCGGCTCCGACAGTCAGGTGTGCGACCGTGTCACTGTCGCGCTCTACGGCGTGAGCCTTGGCCCAGGCTTCGAGGAAGCGGGTCTTGTCCTCGGCGTCGATGCCCTCGATCGGGATGAAACGTCGCCATCCTGCGCCGAGGATGAGGTCATAAGCCTCGCGATCGCTGGTCGCGAGCGCATCGACGAGCGCATCGGCGGCGGCCTCGGGCGAGGGGAACTTCTGCTGCGCGTGCGCACCCAGTGAGCTGAGCGGAAGCGCCAGCAGGAGCACGGCGCGAGCCGCCCAGCGGCGGATACGAGAATTCCTGTCGGCTTCCATCTTCTGCCCGCTCCTAACGCGCACGCCGCCCGCCGACGTGACCACCACCGCCACCCATCGCATGCCGGCTGGCGGCACCACGGTTCGCGGCCTGACTCGTGGCGGCGGCGTTGCCGGCCCCCTTGAACGCATTGTCGTGACCTCTGCTCTGCGCGGCCTGGCGCGCACGCTCCCGGTCGGCGTTCTGAGTCGCGGCCCGCGCACGGTCACGATCGGTGTTCTGAGATGCCTGCTGCGCACGGTCGCGATCGAAGTTCTGGGATGCCTGCTGCACACGATCTCGATCGACATTCTGCGCGGCCTGTTGCGCACGTTCACGCGTCTGGGGATCCTCGCGTAGCGCCTGCCGCTCTCTCTCGGGGTCGATCCCCCGATCCTTCAATGCGGCCTGAGCTTTCTCGCGGCTCGCATCGCGTTGCGTGTCCTTGCCGCGAAAATCCTGGCGCTGGTCCGCACCGGCGACCTGCTTGCCGTACTTCTCCCGGCTCTGGGCATCACGGTAGGGAACCCCTTTTCGATTCTCGGCGTTGTGTTGCCACTTCACCTTGTTGGTATTTGCGGTGATCTTGTTGCGCTCGATGTTGACGTTGTTGTACTTGTTGATGTCGATGTCGATGTCGTGCCGCCCCCAATTGACGCCTCCCCACAAGGAGTCGGTGATGGCGATGCCAATGCCGAAGCCGATGCCTGCGACCACCCCCGCGCCGAAGCCGTAGTAGGGCGGAGGCACCCAATAGAATGGCGGCGGGTACGCCGGATACCACCATACCCCGTACACGACGGTCGGGTTATATGCCGGCACGTAGATGATCTGCGGGTTCGCCGGTTCGATCTTGACCACAGTCTGCTGCGGCGTCGGCTGCTCGACGACCACCTTTTGCTGCTCAGTCGACTCGAGATTGTCCTGATCCTGGGCCCGCTTGCGCAGGCCCTGCACCGTGTCCATCACATCGTCCGGCTGTGCAAGGAAGGCATCCCCGAGCTGCTGCACCCAGTCCGGCTTGTCGCCCATCATCGCCAACGCCTGGGGGAAGGCGACGAGCGACTGCACGCTGGGATCCCATGACTTGTCGGCCACTGCCTTGACTGCCTAATCTCCCTTGAGCTTGTCGTTGGCCTTCGACCACTTCGCGGCTTCCGCGACATCCGCTGGGTAGGTCGAGGCCATCAGCATCTGGGAAAGCAGCGCGTCGGGATACAACGCAACGGGTGCGAGCAGTTGGTCCAGCTGCTCCTGCCCGAACGTCTTGCTCTCCGCGGTTGCGGCAGCGGCAGCGAACATCAGCGGCCACACAAGCAGCAGGCTCGACCAGCGCTGCCAAATTCGCGTTCGTCGCATGCTTCCGTCTCCATTCGTTGCGCCGGCATCGTCCCGCTTGGGAGAAGGCCAATGCCGCCGCACAGGACGCCCGTGCAATGGCGCAGCCCGTCACAAGCCTAACGCATTATGGCATTCCAGCAGAGGGCGCCACCTCACCGCAACTGAATCACGAATCGTGCATCCCCTCTCACCACCTGCAAATACACTGGCCGCGGCGTGCCCTTCAGCGCGGTGAGCAGTTCCTGCACGGATCGCACGCGCCGGCGATTCACGCCGGCGATCAGATCACCGTCGCGCAGGCCGTGCATCCATGCCGGGCTGTTGCGCTCCACCTTCGCGACGATCACCGCCTGCGATCGCCCGCCACGCTCGAAGTCGGCGACCGCAGCGCCAGCCAGTTCCGGGACTGCCTGACCGCGTCCACCGGCCGCCTGCACCGGTTCGATCCTCGCCTTCAAGGTGCGCGTTTCCTTGCCGCGCACGATGCGCAGTTCCACGGCCTCGCCGACCGGCGTCAGGCCGATCTGATTGCGCAGATCCGCGGCGCTGCGCACGCGGCGGCCGTTGACGTGCGTGACCACGTCGCCTCGCTTCAAACCAGCGCGTTCCGCCGGCGAGTCCTCGGCCACCTCGACGATGACCACACCCTCGCTGCTCGCCAGCCCCATCGCCTGCGCCAGCTCGGGCGTCACGTCCTGCCCGCTCGCGCCGAAACGTCCGCGCCGCACTTCGCCGAAGCGGATGAGTTGCGCCATGACGCTGCGCGCCATGTTGCTCGGCACCGCGAAACCGATGCCGACATTGCCGCCCGAGGGACCGATGATCGCGGTGTTGATGCCGATCAGCTCGCCCTTCAGATTGATCAGCGCACCGCCCGAGTTGCCCGGGTTGATCGCGGCGTCGGTCTGGATGAAGTCCTCGTAGCCCTCGATGTTCAGGCCCGAGCGACCGAGCGCGCTGATGATCCCGGAGGTCACGGTCTGCCCGAGTCCGAACGGATTGCCGATGGCAAGCACGTAGTCGCCTACGCGCAGCGTTTCGGAGTCACCGTACGACAGCGCCTTGAGGCGCTCGCCGGGAATGCGCAGCACGGCGATGTCGGTGCCGGGATCGCTGCCGACGATCTCCGCCTGCAGCTGCCGACGGTCCTTCAGCGTGACCACCACTTCGCGCGCGCCCTTGATGACGTGATGGTTGGTGAGCACGTAGCCGCGCGCAGCGTCCACGATCACGCCGGATCCCGCGGAGAGCCGCGGCTCCGGCTTGTCCGGCAGGCCGAAAAAGCGCCGGAAGAAGGGGTCCTGCATCAGCGGGTTATCCTCCTCGGGCGAGGCCGACATGACCGAGATGTTCACCACCGCGGGCGTGACATCGTCGATCAGCGGCGCCAGGGACGGAACGCGGCCGTCGGGGAAGACCGGCTGGACACCCGCGCGGGCGGTCGCGGCGAGGAGCGTGAACAGTAATAGAGAGATGACGGCAGTACGCAGTGCGGTGATCATGGCTTTTCGGGCGAAGAACGCGAAAACGCCGGAATTCTACCGTCGCACCGGGCACCGACATTCGCTGGGTGCCACTCGTCATCCCGGCGCAAGCCGGGGTCCAGCAGTAGTAGGCAACGCGAGCGCAAAAGCTGGGCACCGGCTTTCGCCGGTGCGACGTAGACGGGATGCAATGAAGGCCTTCGCTGGCACAAGAACTTGCACTCTGAATTCAGAATGCTAAAATGCATCCACTTCAACGAGCACGCCCATGCGCGCCCTACCCATCCAGCCCACCCTAGTCGACCAGGTCTACGACGCGATCCTGTCCGAGATCTCGGCGGGCAAGCTCGGCCCCGACGGGCGGGTGATCCAGGAGGAGATCGCCGAATCTCTCGGCGTCTCACGCCAGCCGGTGCAGCAGGCGCTGCTGCTGCTCAAACGGCAGGGTCTGCTGCGCGATGCGCCGGGGCGCGGCCTGATGGTGGCGCCGCTCGATACGGATTTCGTGCGCAACCTCTACGAGATCCGCGGCATGCTCGACGGGCTGGCCAGCGCGAAGGCGGCCGAGCGCGGCCGCGAAGCAGCGCGCCGCGAGGGTCCCGGTTTCATCGAGCGCGGACGGGCCGCGGTGGCGAGCCGCTCCATCGCGAAGATGATCGCGACCGACATGGACTTCCACTTCTTTCTCTACCGCTTGTCCGGCAATCCGCTGATCGCGGACGCGAGCGATCTGCACTGGAGCCACCTGCGCCGGGTCATGGGAGAGGTCCTCCTTCACGGCGAGACGCCCACCGACATCTGGGACCAGCACGAACAAATCCTCGAGGCGGTCGTGGCAGGCGACGCCGCGCGCGCCGAGCACCTCGCACGCGAACACATCTCCCACGCCTCGGACACCCTGACCACCCGCCTGACCACCGGCGACTACCCTCCGGCTCCCGCGCCGCTGCGCGGCAACCGGCGCACTCCAGCAAGGAAGACCAGACGATGATGGACGCATCGCACTTCGGCACTCTGTACCGCTCCCTGCAGCGCGCCGTCGAACGATTCCCCGACCGTGCCGCCTACTGCGTGCCGCCGATGGCGGGTCGCAGTTATCACCCGGACGGCTGGGAGGTCACGTGGGCGCAGACGCTCGCGCAGGTCGAGACCACCCGCGAGATCTACCGCCGCGCCGGCTTTGGAATGGGCCACCGCGTCGCCATCCTGTTCAACCAGCGTCCCGAGTTCTTCTTCCACTACTACGCGCTCAACGCGCTCGGCGCCGGCGTCGTGCCGGTCAATCCCGACTACCGCGAGGACGAGATCCGCTACGTGCTCGAGCACTCAGAGGCGCAGCTGTGCGTGACCGTCGACACGCACGCTCAGGTCGTGCGCAGCGTGTGCGAGACCCTGCACCTGCCATGCGTGTCGCTGGAGCGCTTTCCCGATTCCCTGCCAGCGCCGCGCGAGCCTGCCAGCGGCGGAACCCCGGGCGCATTCACCGAGGCCGCCCTGCTCTACACCTCGGGCACCACCGGGCGGCCGAAGGGCTGCATTCTCACCAACGAGTACTTCCACACCTTCGGCCAATGCTATGTCGATCTCGGCGGACGCCTCACTTTCCGCGAAGGCGAGGAACGTCTGTACAACCCGCTGCCGCTGCATCACGCCAATTGCCTTTCGGTATCCGCGCCGGCCATGCTGATCACCGGCGGCTGCCTGATCTTCCCCGACCGCTTTCATGCCAGCACATGGTGGAAGGATCTGGTCGCCACGCGCGCCACCGCCGCGCAGTTCCAGGGCATCATCCCGAACATCCTGCTCAAGCTCCCGCAGACACCGGAGGAACGCGCCCACCAGGTGCGCTTCTCCCTGTGCGCGGGCATCGAGCCCAGCCACCACGAAGTGTTCGAGGAACGTTTCGGCTTTCCCGTGGTGGAAATGTGGGCGATGACCGAGACCGGGCGGCTCATCAGCGACTGCCACGAACCGCGCAAGATCCACACGCGCTCGTTCGGGCGGGTCAGCAAGTGGGTGGAGGCGCGTGTGATCGATGAGCACGGCAATGAGTGTCCGCCCGGAGCGCAGGGCGAACTGGTCATCCGCCACAGCGCGGAGGCACCGCGCAAGGGCTTCTTCTCCGGCTATCTGAAGAACGAAGAAGCGACCGAGGAGGCGTGGCACGGCGGCTGGTTCCACACCGGCGACGCCGTGGTACGCGATGCCGAGGGCTTCTTCTACTTCCTGGATCGCAAGAAGAACATCATCCGCCGCGCCGGCGAGAACATCGCGGCGGCCGAGATCGAGGCGTGCATCACCTCGCACGAGAAGGTCAAGCAGGTCGCGGTGATCGCCGCCCCCGACGAAGTGCGCGAAGAGGAGGTGATGGCCTGCGTCATCGCGAAGGACTCCGCCGATGTCGCGAACGACACTGATCGCGCCAAGCTCGCGCAGGAGATCTTCGACTGGTGCTTCGCACGCATGGCCTACTTCAAGGCGCCGGGCTGGGTGCTGTTCGTGGACAGCCTGCCCACCGGCACGTCGGCGAAGGTGCAGAAGATCCACATCTTCCCGCCCGGCGTCGATCCGAGGCAGCAGCCTGGCGTGATCGACCTGCGTTCACAGAAGAAGCACAAGCCGGCCAAGCACTGATCACCCCGGCGCTTCGCGCCACCCCTCCTCGTCCGAGGAGGGCAGACCACCCCGGCGGCTTCGCCGCCACCCCTCCTCGTTCGAGGAGGGGAAGAATGGAGACACTGATGGCACTGCCACCGCTCACCTCTGATACCGCCGCCGGCGTCATCGCCCGCTTCCTCAAGGCACGTGGCGTGGATCGCATCTTCGCGCTGTGCGGCGGCCACATCATGCCGATCTGGATGCGCTGCGACGCCGAGGGCATCCGCATCGTCGACGTGCGCGACGAGCGCGCCGCGGTCTACATGGCGCACGCGCACAGCGAACTCACTGGCCAACTCGGCGTGGCGCTGGTCACCGCCGGGCCCGGCATGACCAACGCGATGACCGGCATCGCCAACGCGCATGTCTCGCGCGCCAGCGTGCTGGTGCTCTCCGGCGGACCGCCCCGCGCGCAGGACAACCGCGGCGCGCTGCAGGACCTGCCGCACGTGGACATGGCCAAGCCGATCACGCGCTACGCGCGCACGGTACGAGAGCCCGCACTGGTACTGCAGGAGCTGGACGAAGCGGTGTCGCGCGCACAGGGACAGGGCTGCGATCCGGGTCCGGTCTACCTCGACTTCCCGACCGACACGCTGCGCGGCGACTTGCCGAAACCGGTGCAACTGGCCGAGCACTTCAAGCCCAAGCCATGCCCGCGCTTGCTGCCCGACGAAGCCGATGTCTCCGCTGCCGTCGAACTGCTGCGAAGCGCGAAGCGTCCCTTGGTGATCAGCGGTCGCGGCGCGCGTGGTGCGGCAGCGGAGCTCTCGGCCTTTCTCACGACGTTCAACGCGCTCTATCTCGACACCGGCGAGAGCAAGGGGTTGATCGCCGACGAGCACCCTTCTGTCGTCGCAGCCATGCGCGGCACGGTGATGACCGAGGCGGACGTCATCGTCACGGTCGGCCGGCGCCTGGACTTCCAGCTCGCCTACGGCTCGCCTGCCGTGTTCAAGCAGGCGAAGCTGATCCGCATCGCTGACGCCGCCTCGGAACTGCGCGACAACCGCCGCGGCGAGGTCGAGTTGTTCGCCGAACCGCGCGCGGCACTGGCCGCCCTCACGGCGAAAGCGGACGGCCCAAGTCCAAACCTCGACAAGGCCTGGATCGAGGGCTCGCGCGCGAAACACCTGGAGCGCGCGGCGAAGCTGAAGACCTCGATGCAGAGCGCTGCATCCGACAAGGACGGCCGCATCCACCCGAACCGCGTGCTGGCCGAGTTGCAGAAGCAGATGCGCGCCGACGCCATCGTCGTCGCCGACGGCGGTGACTTCCTGAGCTTCGCGCGCGTGGGGCTGTCGTCGTCCACCTATCTCGACCCCGGCTCGCTCGGTTGCATCGGCATCGGCACGCCCTTCGGCATCGCCGCCAGCCTCGCCTTCCCGGACCGGCAGGTGGTAGTCGCGACCGGCGACGGCGCCTTCGGCTTCAACGCCATGGAGATCGACACCGCGGTGCGGCACGGCGCGAAGCCGCTGATCGTGGTCGCCAACAACGGCGCCTGGCAGATCGAGGTGCACGACCAGACCGACACGCACGGCAAGGTCGTGGGCACGCGCCTGCAGTTCGCCGATCACGCGGCAATGGCGCGTGCGTTCGGGCTGCACGCCGAGCGTGTGGAGCGCGCGGAGGATCTCGAGGGCGCCATCGCCCGCGCCTTCGCCTCGGGCAAAGCGGCGCTGCTGGATGTCGTCATCAGTCCCGAGGCACGTTCATCGGACGGAAAGTCCGGACTTGCGTGGGTGCCGGACCTGCAGCCGCTGGCGGCGTGGGACGACCTGGAAACGGCGTGGCGGGCCGGCGGCGCCCATCGCTGAGCCCGACCGGCACGGCATCTTCCCGGGTGCCGTGCTCTGTCGCCAAATCGTCATCGCACTGTTAACGCGGCGAAAAGCGCCGCACGCAAGATCCTCCCGGGTGCCGGTGCGGCTGCGCACGCATCCTGCCCCACGTCTGGGGCCTGCGCTCAACTTCAGGGAGGACATCGGATGATCAGGAACATTCTCGCGCTCATCGCTGGTGCGATTGCGGCATCAGCCGTCGTCGCCCCCGCTCACGCAGACGGTTACGAGCGGCACGGACGGTGGGCGGAAGACCAGCGCGACCAGGGCGTGCAACTCGGCCCGCGTCCGTTCTATCTGGTCGACGGGATGGACGAGGGCAAGCTCAAGCGGCGTCTGTCCCAGTGCCAGGACGGCCCCTTCTACCGTACCGACTTCTCCATCGCGCATCGTGGCGCGGCGCTGCAGTTTCCCGAGCACACCAGGGAATCCTACGAAGCGGGTGCGCGGCAGGGTGCAGGCATCGTCGAGTGCGACGTCACGTTCACCAAGGACGGCGGTCTGGTGTGCCGCCACTCCGACTGCGATCTTCACACGACGACGGACATCCTGACTTCGCCGCTGCGCAATCGCTGCGAACGGCAGTGGACGGGTGCGTTCGACGGAGACTGGGGCGGACCGTTCAACCCCGCCGACCCTGGGGCAGGGCCCAAGTGCTGCACCTGGAACCTCACGCTCGACGAGTTCAAGACATTGCGCGGCAAGATGGACGCCGCCGATCCGGCCGCCTCGTCGCTCGCGGGCTATATGAATGCCACCGCGCCGTGGCGCACCGACCTCTACACCGGTCGCGGAACCCTGTTGACGCTGCGCGAGAGCGTGGACCTGAACCGCAAGCTCGGCGTGAAGCACACGCCGGAGCTCAAGGGCGGCGACGCTGCGCAGATCGCGGCGGTGTTCGGAGGTCAGAGCCAGTACGCGCGGAGCATGACGGACGAACTGGCCGACGCGGGCGTCGCACCCCGCGACGCCTGGCCGCAGTCCTTCAACGTCGAGGACGTCCTCAACTGGATCGACACGACGAATTACGGCAAGCAGGCGGTCTACCTGCTCGACTACAACGCCGCCACGGACGACATCGTGATCCAGCCGCCCTACGACGGCATGGACAGGAAGAAGTATTTCTCGATGCTGAAGAAACGCGGGGTTCGCATCGTGGCGCCGCCGATGCCAGCCCTCCTGGCCGTGAATGACAGCGGAAGGATCATCCCGTCGAAGCTCGCCCAGGACCTGAGGGCAATGGGCTTCGATATCATCACCTGGACCTTCGAGCGCTCCGACCTGCGCGAGGGTGCGTCGAAAGCGGGCTACTACTACGACTTCGACCCGACCGGCGCCGCCATAAAGAAGGACAGCGACATGTACAAGGCGCTCGACGTCCTGGCGCGTGAGGTGAAAATTCTCGGCATCTTCTCGGACTGGCCGGCCACGGTCACCTACTACGCCAACTGCATGGGGCTGAAGTAGGAAACGCTCGAGGCAAGTCCCGGCCGGCAGCCGCCGGCCGGGCGATCAGCCCACCGCGATCCGATCGAGCAGCGCCGCGTCGTCGTTGCGCACGTTGTTCACGCGCGTGCTCACCGGGTAGGCGCGCATCAGTTCTGCGGGATAGGGCTGTAGCATCGGCTCGATCGCCTCGCGCGAATCGATGGCTGGATCGAGCCAGCGCGCGTAGTCTTCGGCTGCCACGATCACCGGCATGCGATCGTGGATGGCGCAGATCATCTCGTTCGCCTCGCCGACGACGATGGCGCAGCTGATCAGCGGCTCGGCGCCCTCCTTCGCCCAGTATTCCCAGATGCCGCCAAAGGCGAACAGCGCATCGTCCGCCATGCCGATCCAGTACGGCTGCTTGCGCGCACCGCCCGCCTTCCATTCGTAGAAGCCGTCGGCGGGAATCAGGCATCGGCGGCGGCGGATGCCATTCCGGAACATCGGCTTGTCGAAGACCGTCTCGACACGCGCGTTGATCGGTTTCGGTCCCGTGAGGTCCTTGCACCAGCCCGGCACCAGTCCCCACGACATCGGCTCGAGCACACGTCCGTGCTTGCCCTCTCGCACCACCGGCACGGGGGTGGAGGGCGCGACGTTGTAGCGCGGTGCGCTCTCCTGAAGCGAATCGATCAGCTGTGCGTCGAACCTGCGCGCGATCTCGCTGGTGCGGGTGTGCAATTCGTAGCGGCCGCACATGACGGACGTGCCTCGTCGGGGTTGTGTGCTGTGCCCATGTTAGCATCGCCCCTCTTCGATAAAACCAATCAGAGGAGAGAGACGATGATCCACGAATTGCGCATCTATCACTGCGTGCCGGGCCGCCTGCCGGACCTGAACAAGCGCTTCGAGACGATCACGCTGGCGCTATGGGAGAAACACGGGATCCGCCAGGCAGGCTTCTGGACCGTGCTCGTGGGACCGAACAACCACGCGCTGTACTACCTGCTCGAGTGGTCGAGCCTGGCCGAGCGCGAGCAGAAATGGACTGCCTTCGCCACCGATCCCGAGTGGATTGCCAAGCGCACGGAGACCGAGAAGAACGGCCAGATCGTCGAGCGCATCGAAAACATGTTCCTGGCGCCGACGGCGTATTCGAAGGTGAAGTAACGCGCAGATGCTGGATCCCGGCTTTCGCCGGGATGACGCCATCCGCTCTCTACCGCTTCTTCTGCGCGGTGCGCAACGCCGCCCCGCCGCCAGGCAAGGGGAGGCGCTGGCCCGTATCGCGCAGTTCCACCCCCGCAGATCCCACCTCGAAGATCCACACGCTGCGGTCGGCCATGCTCTGCACCGCGAGCGTACGGCTGTCCGCGGAGAAGACCGCGCCCTGCGGCCACGCGCCGACGTTCGCGCTGGAGAGGTACTGCAGGCGATCGCGAACGATGCGATAGACCGTGACGCGCCCGTTCGGCGAATAGAACGGCGAATCCTGGCGCTTGTTGCTGCCGTTCATGGTCACCACGGCCACCATCTTGCCGTCCGGCGAGAGCGCGATGCCTTCCGGCGTCTGCCCGACGCTGTAGGTCTCGACCACGCGCAGCGGCTGCAGCGTGAGGTCGACGATGCTGATCGTGTCGCTGTCGCCGCGCGCGTAGCCGAGATTGGCGATGATCGCCATGCGGCTGTCTTCGGTGATGACCGCACCGTAGGGCTTCAACCCCGTGCCGAAATCCCGCCCGGTGTAGGCGACCTTGTCGCCGCTGATCGAGAGCACCGAGATGGCGTGGTCGCCGTCACGCGTCACGAGCGCCAGCCGGGCGTCCGGCGAAACGGCAACGTGCGCGACACCGGATTCCGGCGTGCCCACGGTGACGGTATCGATCTTCGACACCGTCGTGCCCTGGATGCGGAAGACCGATACGGTGCCTTCATAGCGATTGGCGACCAGCGCGAGCCGGCCGTCGCGCGTGATCGACATCCCGGACGCACCTGCCCCGGCTTCCAAGGTGGCAAGCAGTTTCGGCGGATTCGCCTTGAGGTCGATCACCGTCAGGCGATTGTCCGGCACCAGCCGCGCAGGATCCGCGGGGTCGACCTTGGCTGCCGACGTGACGAACAGCATGCCCTCGTCGGGCGTGAGGGCCACCGAGGTGGGCGGTCCGATCACGCTGGTGGGCGCCTCGAGGTGGCGCAGTACACTGGGCGGCCGGGTGGACAGGTCGAGCAGCGTCACGCTGTCCGGCGCCGCATTGGGCACCACCGCCGGCGCGCCTTCGCGCAGCATGAGCTTGCTGTCGTTGGCCGATGCCGCAAGCTGGGCCGACGCGGGAGCGCTGACGAGCACGCCGGCGATGACCGCAGCCGCCCGCAACCCGCAGCGAATGCGGGGTCGAATCGTACCTGGCACGGCGTCAGACCACTTCAAACAGGCCGGCCGCTCCCATGCCGCCGCCGATGCACATCGTGACGACGACGTGCTTCGCACCGCGGCGCTTGCCCTCGATCAGTGCGTGGCCAAGCAGCCGGCTGCCCGTCATGCCGTACGGGTGCCCGACTGCGATGGATCCACCGTTGACGTTGAGCCGCTCGTCCGGAATGCCGAGCTTGTCACGGCAGTACAGCACCTGCACCGCGAAGGCCTCGTTCAGTTCCCACAGGTCGATGTCCTCGACCTTCAGTCCCGCGCGCTTCAGGAGCTTGGGCACCGCGAACACCGGGCCGATGCCCATCTCGTCGGGCTCGCAGCCTGCCACGGCGAATCCGCGGAACACGCCCATCGGCTTCAGACCCTTGGCCGCTGCAGCCTTGTCGCTCATCACCACCTGCGCCGATGCGCCATCCGAGAACTGGCTGGCGTTGCCTGCGGCGATCACGCCGCCTTCGATCGCCGGCTTGATGTTGGCCACGCCCTCGTAGGTGGTGTCGGCGCGGATGCCTTCGTCCTCTGCGGCAACCACATCCTTGGTTGACTCGGCACCGGTGTTCTTGTCCACGATCTTCATCGTCGTGGAAAGGGCGACGATCTCGTCCTTGAACTTGCCTTCGGCGCGCGCCTTGGCCGCGCGCTGCTGGCTGCGCGCGCCGTAGCGGTCCTGCTCCTCGCGGGAGATCTTGTAGCGCTGCGCCACCGTCTCGGCGGTCTGCAGCATCGGCCAGTAGATCTCCGGCTTGTGCTCCATGAGCCACGCCTCCTGGAACATGTGCTTGTTCATCTCGTTCTGGACGCAGGAGATGGATTCCACGCCGCCGGCGACGAAGATGTCAGCCTCGCCGCTCAGGATGCGCTGCGCGGCGAGCGCCACGGTCTGCAGTCCCGAGGAGCAGAAGCGGTTCACCGTCACCCCCGACACGCTCACCGGCATGCCGGCGCGAATCGCGATCTGACGCGCGATGTTCCAGCCGGTCGCGCCCTCGGGATTGGCGCAGCCCATGATCACGTCCTCGACCTCCGCCGGATCGAGCTTCGCCCGCTCCAGCGCGTGCCTGACCGCGTGCCCGCCCAGCGTGGCGCCGTGGGTCATGTTGAAGGCGCCCTTCCAGGACTTGCACAGCGGTGTGCGCGCGGTGGATACGATGACTGCGTCGGCCATGGCTCTCTCCTGCCCTCTCGTGTTTTCGAACTGCCATTATCCCAGCAAACGCCGGGAGACGGCCCGTCGCGGCGAAACTCAGCGGTGCGAGCGAACGGCGTGTGCAGCCCGCCACGCTTCGCGGGCGAACGGCAGGCCGACGAGGAGCAATGCGGCACCGGCGAAAGCGAGCAGATAGCCGGGCGGCAGGCCCGGTTCACGCCACTCCAGGGTCCACCGTGCGGACTCGCCCCCCAGGCCAAGGAGCGCCATCGCCTGCCCCGGATGCAGGACGGCGATGCACAGCAGGACGATCCACGGGATCGCCTGCTGGATGCCGTGCACCCACTGCTCGACCGGCGGGATATCGCGGTGGGCGTGCGCGTACGCCAGATCGACGGCCATCGTCACCTCGTGGGCCAGGCACGCGATCGCGAACAGCGCGATGACCAGCGCGTTGACCTCCAGCAGCAGGATCGCAAGCATGCCCAGCCCCAGTTCCGCCAGCATCAGCCAGTGCACGGCCGACTCGCGCCATCCCGAGGTCCGGTGAATTCCGAGCGCCCGGTGGCACAGCGCGTCGCCGAGCCCGGCGAGCAACCACACTGGCAGGATCAGATAGAACAGCAACAGTTCGAGAAGCGCAGCGGACGACATGTCCTCCGCAGGCAGGCACCATGCCGGTTTGCATCGCGATCAGGCGCGCAACGCGGCCCACGACAGGGTCAGCCCGGATGCGAGCATCAGCCCATCCATCAGCAGGCGGAACCGCTCCGGCGAGAGCTGAAGCACGAAGCGCCGTGCGATGAAGGAACCGGCGGTGAGCGACGAACCGACGATCAGCCCCTTCACCACGATCTCCTCCGGCAGTGCCCCAAAGCTGCGGAACACGCCCGCCTTGCTCGCATACAAGAGAAGCGAGCCGGCAGCCTCCGTGCCGACGAACGCACCTTTGACCAAGCCGGCGGCAAGGAACAGCGGCGCCGTGATCGGGCCGGTGGTCACCACCAGACCCGTGAGAAAACCAATCGGCGCGCCAATGGCCGCCAGTTGCCAGAGCTTCAGCTGCCGGTCTCCTCGGGCGAGCCAGCGCCGGGCAGGCACCATGCCGAGGAAGAACATGCCGAGCACGCCCTCGATCAGTCGTGGCGGGAGGGTCAACAGCGTACGCGCGCCCAGTGCAGCACACGGTGCGGCGGTGACGGCATAGGCCGCGCACGCGCGCCAGTGAATCTCCCGCCACCACGCAGCGACGCGGGAAGCATTGGCCATGACCGCGGCGATTGCCATGATCGGCACTGCGTGCAGCGGCCCGAACACCAGCACCAGGACCGGCATCAGTATGATCGACGAGCCGAACCCGACGATGCCGCCGATGGTGCCAGCAATCAGGCCGACCGCGAGGACGACGATCAGTTCCAAAGACGGGGGCTGGGGGCTAGGGACTGGGGGCTGGGGGCTGGGGAACGGGGAGGTAAGCCAAGTTCACCGCGCGCCCAACTGCCCAAAAGAAGGCGATATCACGACTGCACCTCGAGATCGCCCCAGCCCCCAGTCCCCAATCCCAGCCCCCCGAGGCGCGCAGCGCCTCACCCGTTGAACGTCGCGCCTTCCTTCGCCAGCCGCTCCAGCAGCTTCGACGGCGTCCATAACTCGCCGTGCTGCGCGTGAAAGCGCTGCACCGTCTCGAACACCTTGTCCAGGCCGACGGTATCGGCGTAGAACATCGGCCCGCCGCGATAGCGCGGGAAGCCGTAGCCATAGACATAGACGATGTCGATGTCGGAGGCGCGCAACGCGATGCCCTCCTCCAGGATCTTGGCGCCGGTGTTGACCAGCGCGTACATGCAGCGCTCCAGGATCTCCTGGTCGCTGATCTGGCGGCGCTCGATGCCGGCCTCGGCGGAGGCCTTGACGATCAGTTCCTCGATCTGCGGATCGGGGATGGGCGTACGGTTGCCGGGTTCGTAGCGGTACCAGCCGGCATTGGTCTTCTGGCCGAACCGACCCATCTCGCAGATCTGGTCGGCGACCTTGGAATAGCGCAGGTGCGCGGGGCGCGTCGCCGCCTGGCGCTTGCGGATGTACCAGCCGACGTCGAGGCCGGCGAGGTCGCTCACGCGGAACGGCCCCATGGCGAAACCGAAGTCCTCGATCACCTTGTCCACCTGCTGCGGCAACGCGCCCTCTTCCAGCAGGAAGCCGGCCTCGCGGAAGTAGCCGTGCAGCATGCGGTTGCCGATGAAGCCGTCGCACACGCCGGCCACCACGCCGACCTTCTTGATGGTGCGCGCGAGCTTCATCGAGGTGGCGAGCACGTCCTTGCCGGTCTTCGCCGCGCGCACCACCTCCAGCAGCTTCATCACGTTCGCGGGGCTGAAGAAGTGCAGGCCGATTACGTCCTCGGGCCGCTTGGTCACCGCGGCGATCTCGTCGATGTCCAGCGTGGAGGTGTTGGTGGCGAGGATGGCGCCGGGCTTCATCACCGCGTCGAGCTGCTCGAACACCTGCTTCTTCACCGCCATGTCCTCGAACACCGCTTCGATCACGATGTCGGCATCCTTGATCGCCTCGTAGTCGAGCACGCCCTGCAGCAGGCCCATGCGCTTGTCCATGTCCTCCTGCTTCAGCCTGCCCTTGGCCACGGTCGCCGCGTAGTTCTTCGAGATGATGCCAAGCCCCTTGTCGAGCGCAGCCTGGCTCATCTCCAGCATCTTCACCGGGATGCCGGCGTTGGCGAAGTTCATCGCGATGCCGCCGCCCATGGTGCCCGCCCCGATCACCGCGGCGCTCTTGATCTCGCGCACCGGCGTGCTCTCGGGCACGTCCGGAATCTTCGCCACCTCGCGCTCCGCGAAGAACAGATGACGCAGCGAACGCGACTCGCTGCCCGGGCGCAGCTTCTCGAAGCCCTCGCGCTCGCGCTGCACGCCCTGCTTGAACGGCAGTTTCACCGCAGCTTCGACACAGTCGCAGATGACCAGCGGCGCCAGATAGCCGCGATGCGCCTTGGCGATCTTCTCCCGTGCGGCCTGGAAGAACGCGTCCACCGGACCGTCCACCGCGGCCTGGCCGGCATTGGTGCGCTTGATCTCGCGACCCTCGCGCACCACGCGATTGGCGAACTGGATCGCCGCCGCCGGCATCTCGCCCTTGAGCAGTTCGTCGATCAGCCCCAGCTCCAGCGCCTTCTCCGCGTTCACCGGATCGCCGCTGGTCATCATGTCGAGCGCGCGGGCGGCACCGAGCACCCGCGGGAGCCGCTGGGTGCCGTGCGCGCCGGGCAGGATGCCGAGCTTGACCTCGGGCAAGCCGAGCAGGGTTCCGGGCAGCGCGGCACGGAAATGACAGGCAAGCGCCAGTTCGAGCCCGCCGCCCAGAGCAAAACCGTGGATGCCGGCGATCATCGGCTTGGTCACCGTATCCATGTAGGTCACGAGGTTCGGGAGCGTCGACAGCCCCACCGGCGCCGGCTTGCCGAACTCGGAGATGTCGGCCCCACCACAGAAGGCGCGCCCGCTGCCCACGATCAGGAACCCCCTGACCGCGGGGTCGTGCTCGCCTTCCTTGATGAAGTCGAGAATGCGCTGCAGCACGCCTTTGCTCACCGACAGCGCGTTGACGGGCGGGTTGTTCAGGGTGATCACGCCCAGGTGGCCCTGGACGGCATAGGTGACGATGTCGGACATGGCGACCGTGTACGAGAGGTTGGACAAGTCCGCCCGACTATAGCAGGGATGCATGCGCTGGCCG
>CAYLTE010000034.1:0-26614 GCA_964386195.1 uncultured Burkholderiales bacterium
TTCCTCCTGAACACATGTTGCCATCTAATGTGTCCGGAGGACCGGGGGCAGCCCAGTTCGGCGGTGTCTGCTCGTACCTTATACAACCGCGAGAACGTCGCAAACCAAAGTACTCTGTCTTCACTTGCGATCGTAGCAACGACGCCTTGGAAATCCTTTGGAGCGACAGTACAGCCGTCACAGGCGGGCGTTGGACCAGCCGAGAAACCCCGAAGCGGGGCAAGGCAAGCAATCGTCAGCGCACTTAAGGCTGCAAGCGCAGACCGCAGAGTAGACGAGGGCATCATCTTTCCCCACTAGGATGTGCGCGCCCCCCGTTCAGAAGTGAGCGTGGGGGGCGCGAATGCGAGGCGTGGGTCGCTAACAGGGGACACAAACGCTGAATCCGCCGTATTGTCGGGCGCAGTAGCCAGGTTTCGGAGGATTGCATGGCCCTGGCCCATTCGGACTCGCCTGGCACAGTTGGTTCTTTGCTGTCTTCGACATATCTTCCACCAGAGCCGTCATGGTTCCATTGAAGTTGTAAGTGATGACGTCTCCGTTTTTGTCGTAGTAGACAGCGTGAGACGGCTGTTGAGACATCTTCACCGCGCACTTCTCCGTGAACTCCCCTCGTGTCAGAGACGGCTTATGCGAAACACCGCAAGCGGTCAGCGCCAGTGTAGAGGCTATGGCGAAGAGAACAGTACGGACGGATAAGGGGTGCATTGCTTCTCCTCCTGTGTGGAAATTCCAGAAACATGAGCTCGCCTTCAGGCGGGTTAGAACTCCAATGCAGCGCGCAGCAGGACGCGCCGCACTGGCAGATAGCGCGGCGCTACTTCGGCTGCGACTTCCTGGTACTGAAAGTCCGTGTTGAGAAGATTGGTTGCCTCGAGGCTGATGTAACCCCGCCGCTTGGGTAACGAGTAGGTGACGATCGCACTTAGAACGGAGAATCGGTCGCTACCTTCGAGAGGAGCACCTCCGGAAGAGTCGAAGGTGCCGCTCTGCTTGACCCCGGTAAGGGATACGCCCACTCCCCAGCCATGCGGAAGGAAGTAGCGAACGTACAGAGGTACCTCCCACAGGGTCATGTCGTCGAAAACTTCCCCGTTCTCATACCGTTGGTACTTTGGTTCGAACGAGACGGATACATTCCGGAAGGGAAGCGCATACAGGTATCCTGAGATGTACTTGTCCTTTCGGTTCTGGGTGATCACCTCGTCCAAGAGTAAGACAGGGGATTCTAGCTTGCGTCGGAAGTACTGCAGCCCTGCGAATAGTCTGCGGGAGCCGTGGATGTCGAAAGCCACCGCAGAAGTGGCAGATAGCGTGCCGTTGGGATCGTCGAAGAATTGGTTGAAGCCGGCCAACATGGTAGGTTCCAATCCCTGGTCCCCAACACTGCGGCGTTTTAGGGTCCGAAACGACGCAGCGCGTATCGTGAGGGATGGCATTGGTTTCCACCAGAGCCCCAGCTTTGGGCTTAGGGCATCCCGATCTCCCACATCAACAGGGGAATGCAGATCGTCGTATGCAAGACCGACAGTGAGTTGGGGAACCTTGGGAGGGCTTCGGGAAGTGAAGTAGAAGTACGCATTGGAATGGCGAGCATTGGCGTTGTGCTCGGACTCGAAAAAGAACGTTGGGAAGCTCAGGCTGACCGAACCACGCGCTGCGAAGTAGTACCCTCCGACGGCCAACGAGCCAAGCGCGTGCTGGAGGAGGTACTGCGCTTCCGCCTTGCGACTCCGCTGCTCCACGCTTACAGTGAACGGGGCCACTGCATCTTCGTTGAAACCCGATTCTTCTAAGTTGGCGTAAGTGAGATACAACAGCACGTCTGATTCGGCATTGAATCGATGACGCAGACCCACGCGGTAGTTCTCAGATTCGCTCTCGTCGGTCAGAGTGGTGAGCGCGGCGTCTTGATGAAAGTAGCTCTGCAGATCTCCAGAGCGCCGACGCGCTGAGGAAGCTGACAACTGGAGGCTGGTGGAGTAGGACAGACGGGTCTGCACCAAGCCGTCGTACTGCTGCTGCCGATCCTCATTGTTCTCCCTGTAGCCTTCGTCATAGCGTGCGAGCTGGCTAAGGCTGAAGGAAACTTGCCCGGCAAGCCCTCCTACGACCAGCTGCTCACCCCAGGTATGTGGTTCGCCGTACAGTCCGAACGCTTGGACGCCGAGTTCATCTCGCTGGAACAGCTGGGACAGATCAGGTGTGCCCACGGCTAACGGGCCGGCGAAAGAGTCCTGAATGAGGGCGTCGTTCGCCAGCTGAGCCTGCAGAGGCAGGGACCCGAGTTCCTGCCGAAGCTGAGACTGCAGCAGTTCACTCCCGCGCGCAATCTCGCGCCGAGGTATGGTCGCTGCCATGTCAGCAACGAATCGGTGCGCATCGGGGCTACCGAAATCGCTGCTCAGGGCCTCTGCGGCTGTCTGCATACCTAGCTCGCGAAATCCCAATCGATTGTACAACCTTGCCCGGAGAGATCCGCGGGCGGCAGAGTCTTTGGCAAGGAGTGTCTCAGAGCGCGTCACGCCGCGGTTCTGGTTCAGCGCGATCGACTTCTCCAGATCCTCCAATGCCTCCACCGGCCGGTTCTGCGTCTGCTTCAGAATCGCGTCGTAGAACCACGGCGTCGGATCGTTCGGATCCAGCGCCTTGGCCAGGCCGAACTGCGTCGCAGCCAGCTGATCCCGCGCCTTCGTGTTCTCCTCGTAGTACGCCTTGCCTACGTAACTGCGCACCAGGGAGTTCGTGGGATCCAACGCCACCGCGATCTCGATCTGCTCTCGACCTTCCTGCAGGCGTCCTTCGCGGATGGTGGCCAGCCCCAGTCCCAGCCGCGCCAGCGGCTCGGTCGAGTCCAGTTCGATCGCGCGCGTGAAGTCCTCGGTCGCCTTCTTCGTGTCGATCTGCGCCAGGTGAACGAAGCCCAGGATCAGATGTGCGCGGCTCTCGTTGGGATTGAGCCGCACCGCCTCGATGGCCTCGCGCTCGGCTGAGCGAACGCGTCCAAGTGACAACTGGATTTCCGCGGTACGCGCGCGCAGCAGCGCGCTATCGGGTGCCAGTTCGGCCGCGCGGCGCGCCGCCTCCAGCGCCTCCTCGAGCTTGAAATTCGCCTGCTGAGCGTACGAGAGCGCGGCGTACGGACGGAAGGAGTTAGGCGCGGCCGCCACTGCGCGCTGAGCGAAGTCGAGCGCCGCGGCCTTGTCGTTCTGCACCACGGCGACGATCGACTCGAGCGCGAGCACGTCACCGTTGTTCGGCTCGGTGAGCAGCAGGCCCGACAGCTGCGCGCGCGCCTCCTCCGCCCGTCCTACCCTAAGCAGATACTCCGCGCGGCGGATCGTGCAGGCGCTTCGCAACTCCGGGGACAGCAGCGCGCAGTCCTGCGCGAGGGCGTCGGCATCGAGCAGGCTGACATCGGTCAGCGGCAGGTAGTACAGCGCCCACTGGACTGCATCCGACGGCTTGACGATGGTCTTGATTGCGCTCGGGGTTTCCCCGACGCCGACCGACGTGCTCTGGCCGCTCTCGAGCAGCACGCGCTCGTTCGATGCGGTAACGCTCTCCGCCGCGACCTTTCCCTCGAACACGGCAAGCTCGCCGCGGTCGCAGGTCATTGCCACCTGAAACTCGGTGCCTTCCACGACGGCGTTGTAGAAGGGGGTGCGCACGCGCAGCTTGCGCGGGAAGCGGGTGATGAAGTATCCGACGCCGCAGAAGTTGGATTGCGAAGCCAACGCGTGCGTGAGATCGTCCTGGTGGAAGCGCAGGATCGTCTCCGAATCGGTTTGCTCGACCAGTTCCAGGGTGGTGTTCTGATCCAGCCGGACAATGGTCTCAGGGTTGATGTACATCGCGGCGCGGCTGAGCAGTCCCGCGCGCAGGCGATCTCCCCGGCACACGGCGATATCGAGTCGAGTCAGACGTTCCCACAGGCCGGACCCGTGTCGCAGCAGTTCGATCGTGCCCTGCAGCGACACGATGCGTCCGAGTGCTGGGGTACAGGGCGAGGGAGACTGCGCCTGCGCCAGGCCGGCGATGCCGATCAGGATCAGTGCAACGAGGTGTTGAGCGCAGGTGCGCAGCGAGCGCGTCCCTGCCGCCTCGGTCTCCCAACGCATGCCAACGTCCCTCCCCGGGGCTCATGCCTGGATTGCGGTGCGGCCGCCCGGCGGAACGTCGCCGCCAGGAGCCGGGGGAAGAGTAGGCCGACGGAAGTGGCCGCGCAACATGACGAAAGCACTATGCCTGGCTAATCTACTTGACACGTGCCACCAGGCCGTGCTTGACCTTCGCTTGGCAGCAATGTGCCTGCGCTGCCAATCGCGTCAGTCGTTCACGACGACGACGCCGTTTACGTAGCTCACCGTCTGTCGGCACAGCGCGGCGAAGAAGCGTGACGGTCCATCTTCGTCGAAGTCGTTCGCCAAGGCCTCGAAGCGTGCGCACGCCTCGTCGAGGTCGCCCGTCTGGAAGCGCATCAGAGCCGAGGCAAACCCCTCGCACAACGCGACCTGCGACTCGGTCGCACGGCTGCGCTCGGCGACGAGCTCGAACACGCGGGTGGCGCTGGCCTTACCACGCAGCATGAACCAGCCCAGATCGCGCACGAGCAGTGCGTCCAGGCCCTCGACGGCGGCTTCCGACACCAGCAGCTGCGTTCCCAACTTCTTGTTGAGACTCTGCAGCCGATTGGCCGTGTTCGGGACCGAGCCGACCGGACGGTACTCCCAGTGAGTGCCGGCCCCCAGTGTGGTTAGAGAGATCGGGCCGAAGTCCACACCGATACGCGTAGGCATCCTCGCAGAGGCGTGGCGGTTGAAGCGCTCGCTCGCCGCACGGATCTCGAGCGCCGCCTGACATGCCCGCTCGCGCACCTTGGGACTGGGTTGGGTATCGGCCCATACCGCGAGCATCGAGTCGCCCACCACGTCGGCGACCCAGCCCTCGTTGCTTGCCACGGGCGGGAACAGCGTCTGGAAATAGCGGTTGAGGAAGCGGCCGAGCTCTTCCGGGTTCATACTGTCGGCGAGCGCGGTGTAACGTTCGCCGTCGGTGGCGACGCACGCGCCGTGCACCGACTCGCGCACCCAAGCCATGCGCTCGGCGTTGTTCACCAGGCGTGCCACTACGCCGCGCGGCACGAACATGCCCAGCACCTTGTACAGGCTGCGGTACTGGTGCTTGAGTTCCACGTACTGGCTGACGAATGCGCTCGCGAGCGCGAGCGGAACGCCCGCGAGGACGACGGCGGATACCGGCAGCCAGCGCTGACGGTACTCGAACAGCAACAGCGCGAGTGCCAGGTACAGTGCCATCAGCGCCAGGGTCACGAGCAACGCGCGTCCGCCGGTGTAGGCGAAGCAGCTCCACGCGACCAGCGCCGCCATGGTGGCGACGAGTGCGAAACGCTGCCACGTCTGTAACGGCTGCACCGTCTCCTGCGCGGCCAGGTTGGCGAACGCCGTCGCAGCCAGTTCCACACCGCTCACGTCGATGCCGCTGGGGTCCGGCCATACCGTGGCGAAGTGCTCGTACTGCTCGGGTTGTCCGTACTCGGCCAGCCCGATGAACACGACCTTGCCACGCAGATCGGGGAGATCGCGTCCCTCCACCAGCCGCTCGTATCTGATCGCCTGCACGGTCCCCGGCGGTCCGTGCAGATTGAAGTACCTCGAGGTCTGCCCGGAGTAGGCAAGCACCAACGCCCGCAACCCCGCTTGCTGCTCCGGCGTGAGGTGCGCAAGGCTGGGACGACCCAGCGCGTCGAGCACGCGCGCAGCGAGTGTCGGCTCCCCGCGAAACGCCGTGCGCAGGAGCAGGGCTGGCGCCTGCAGGTTGCGCGCTCGCAGGAGCAAGTCGCCATCGCGCGGCAGCAGAGAAGCAATGTCCGGTGCTTCCTGCTCCAGAATCTCGTGCAGAACAGGGAACATGGCCGCGGTATGCAACTGCAACGCGAGCACCGGCATCCCCACGCTGTCCCAGGCACTGCCGGCCGGCGACGCGAAGCGGTGGAACAAAGCGGTCTTTGATTTCGGCAGCAAGAACGGGGCATAGCCGACCGCAGCGTCAGCGATCGCTGCACTCATCGGCGCCGGTTGATCGTGATCCCCTTCCAGCCGTTGCGTCAGCAGCACGTTGCCAGCCCGTCGCATGGCCTCTGCCAATAGCCGGTCGCCGTCCTCCACCTGGATTGCGCTCAAGCCGGGCTGCACGGGAATGGGGCGGAACATCACGTCCAGCACGATCGCCGACGCGCCTGCCCGACGAAGAGCGTCGACCACCATGCCGGTGAGGCATCTCGGCCAGCGCTGCAGAAGATGGCCAGGGGGCAACGCGTCGTGTGTCGCCGGCACGTCGTTCCCCACGCGCACATCGCGGCACTGTGCACGGGCATCGCCATCGCGCGGTACTGCGATCGCCTGCGCCGCACGCCGGTCGATGGGTACGATCGCCACATTCTCCGGCGCCGGCAGCGGCCCCCGCGCACGAAACAGAAAGAATAGGTCCGCAGATTCCTGCAGCGGAAACAGACCGGGAACCAGCGCGATCGCCCCCGCGACGAGACCCACGCCGACGCTGATCGTGACGGCGCGCGTCCGAGCGCTCCAGTTCGGTCGCGGCCACCCCGTCCTTCGTGCAGCCTCCGGTTGTAGGTCCCCCGGTGCCGGTAGCTGCCCCGCGGCCATGTTCAGCCGCCCCGATCCCGATCCGCCAGCAGCCGCTGCGCGACCAACGTAATCAGGTGCAGGGCGAAGCGCGGATTGAGGTAGTAGATGCTGCGCGCCTGGTCCGAGCTCAGGCAGAACAGGTCGACGTCGGTGAGGCATCGAGCGGTGCAGGTGCGTGCGCGGTTCGGTGCGAACACGCCGATCTCGCCGAACATGTCGCCCGCGCCCATCTCCACGCCGATCTCCTCGAGCAGCACCCGCCCGCGCTGCAGGTAGTAGAGCTCGGTCCCGGGGTCGCCGAGCCGGAAGATGACTTCGCCCGCCGGCACACGGCGGTGGCTGACGTGTGGGAGAAGCCATTCGAGCACGTCCTTGCCGTTCTCGCCGTGCCGCATCTGCTGCGCGCGCACACGCTCGAGCGTGTGCGCCTTGGCGATGGCTTCCCCGCGACGCTCGACGTCCAGGCGCCGGTAGATCTCGGTCATGTGCAGCTTGACGGTGCCCACGGAGATGCCCACGCGCGCCGCGATCTGCTTGTTCGACAGGCCCTCCGCCGCATACGAGAGCACCTCCACCTGCTTCGGCGTGAGCCGCAGATCCCGAAGCGCATCCCCGATCGCGCCGGCAGGTTCGCCAGCGGTGCGGCGGCTGACGAGGTTCGGCCGGTGTCCGATTCCCTCTGTCGCGAGGCGCAATACGAGGAGGGCTTGCTCTGCCGTGTAACCCCTGGGCAGATAGCTCAGCGCGCCTTCGCGCAACACGCTCTCGATGCTGCCGTCGTCGTCTGCCGGGCCGCTCGCAACGAGCGGGGTCGCTTCGAATTGCTGGGCGACGGCTCGCACCGCCGAGATGGCATCGTCGTCAGGAAGGTCGAGAAGGATGAGATCCGGCCACGGCCCCAGAGCCGGTTCCGGACTGTCGGAAACGAACGAGCGAATGCGCCAGCCCTCACCCAGGCGCGCGGCACACGTCTCCAGCGCCTGTGCGCGGGTACCCGGGCGGGCGAGCACGAGTACGGACTGCGTCATTCAGCAAATCTCCGAGGCCGCGGGGCGTCGGCGGATGACCGCCCGCACCCGTGTCAAGCATAGCCCGACCTGCACTCCGTCCGCGTAGGCCGAAGTCATGTCGGCGACCAGCTTAACTCCGTCGCACGGCGGCGGGAACTCGACCTAGGAGATAGGCTTCGCCGAGTCCTCGTGGAGCTACTGTCCCGGAATGAGGGTGCCCGTCGCCTCGCGTGCCCGGTCCGCGATCAGCCGGCCTGCGATCAGCCGCAGCACGTGATAGGCGAAGCGCGGATTCTCGATGTAGAGGCGATTGGCCTTCTCGGCGCTCAAGCGGAACAGGCTGACCTGCGTGTCGCAGCGTGCCGTGCAGGTGCGCTGGTGGCCGGGCGAGAAGATGCCGATCTCGCCGAACAGGTCTCCATCCTGCATGGTCAATCCCAGCTCCACCAGCTTCACACGCCCCCGCTGTACGTAGTACAGGGAATCGCCCGGATCGCCTGCGGCGAACAGCACCTCGCCTTCGCGACGGATCTCGTGCGTGACATAGGCGCTCAGGGCCTCGAACCGGAACTCGGCATCCTCGAATCGCCGTGCCTGCAGCTCGATCAGGCTGTCCATGCGCGAAGCGATGCAGATTGCCTGCGTGCGGTTCTGCACACCCAGCTTCTTGTAGATCTTGTCCAGGTGAATCTTGACCGTGCCTTCCTTGCTGCCGCGCTCGCGGGCGATCTGTGCATTGGTCAGCCCTTCGCGCAGCAGGCGCAGCACGTCCATCTCGCCAGGGGTGAGCCCGTAGGGTCGCGTTTCCCGTTCGACGGTGCGCCGCGCTGCCTCCTTCGTGGATGAGGAGACTGACGCATCTGCCGCATGACAATCGCGCATAAGGCTGCACACCTGCTCCAGCAACTGGGCCTCGGTGCAGGTCTTGGAGAGCAGCGCCACGGCACCGGAGCGCATCGCGGTGTCCAGCAGCGTGCCGTTCTGGGCGTGAGCCAACGCGACGATCGGTGCCTGCGTGCGGCTGCGCAACCCCTCAACCGTGCTCTGAATGTCCCCGATGCTGTCGAGATCGACGATCACCAGGGCGCATTGCGACACCGCGTCGCTTCCATCGCGAATGCTCGCGACTCGGACCTCGACCCCTGCACCGAGCGTACGCAGCGACCGAGCGAGCCCGTCGGCGAACAGTCCGGCCTCGGCAAACAGGACGATGCGCTGCGGCGCCCTACGCACTGCCTCCGTGCGCAGTGGAGCCAGGGTCCCGCGCCCGGACGATCCTGCGCGCCGGGCCGATGCCATTCCGTTGCCTGCGGTGCCGTTACGCGCCGCGCCACTGCCCGCCCTGCCGCTGCCGCGTCCGTGCGACGGCGTTGCGATCAGACCTTCCCAGGAATTCGTGCCGTTCTGCATGATTGCCTCCCCCGATGAGCGTCGAGAGTCGCTCACTCACGACGACGCCATCATAGGGGCGCATAGAACGCTGGCGTATATGCAAAACAGGATATACCGATCCGTAATAGATCGGTAAGTATGCTGCTGCGGCGCAGCAGCACTACTTCAGGGAGAAGTCGACCCGGCTGGGCCCGAGCTTGTCGTCTGCCTTGCCCGCCTCGACTTTCGGGGCCAGCAGGAACACACGCTCGAGTTCCACTTTACCATCCCGCGTGATGGCGTCCTTGGCCGCCTGTGCGCGCTGAATGGCGAGCTGATTCAGATCGTCGTCGGTGATCTGCAGATTGGCGAGCATCAGCTTCTCCATCTCATCCTTCGGCAGGCTCTTCACCAGGCCGATCGCGTTGCGCGGCTTGGCGAACTTCGCCTCCTTGTAAGCGCGCTTGAGATACTTCTCGTACTCCTCGGGCGCGATCTCGACCTCGTCCACCGACTTCACCGACTCGCCACGCCTGACCAGGTCCTTGAGCTTCTGCGCCTTCACCTGCTGGTCGAATCGGATCTGGCGCAAGGCTTCCCGATCCTGCACCGGGTCGGCGCGGCCGGTGATGTCGAGCTTGAGACCGGGCCGGTCGATCAGCGCCGTCTGCAGCTTGGCTGCCTTGTCCTGACCTGTCTGCGACAACGCGAACACGCCATCGTCGAACTCGATGTAGGCCAGTTCCTCGCCGCCGCCTTCTCCGCCGAGCAGATTGCCGATCAGCGCGAAGGGCGCGGTGACCGCCTTCGTGATCAGATTGAAAATGATGCGGATGACGATGCCGCCGATGCTGAACTTCGGATCGTCGAGCGATCCGCTGATCGGCAGGTTCACGTCGATGACGCCGTTGCGGTCCTTGAGCAGTGCCACCGCGAGCAGAACGGGCGCCTTGATCGCGTCGGGGCTTTCCACCTTCTCGCCGAAGGTGAGCTGGTCGAGCACCAGCCGGTTCTGCGCCGAGAGCTTTCGGTTCTCGACCTTGTACTCGACGTCGAAGCGCATCTTGCCCTTCTCGATCGCGTAGCCGACGTACTTGCCGGAGTAGGGCGTGAACGGCCCCAACTCGATGTCGCGCACCTTCGCCCCGATGTCGAGGAACAGGTTCTCGACCAGCGGATTGATCGTGCCCTTTATCTCCACCGGCGCGGTCTTGGCGAATCGACCGCTCAGATCGACGTCGGCCGTCGTGTTGAGTTCGGAGGACAGGCCGAGCACCGATCCGCCGATCTCGCTGAGACTGGCCGAGTAGTTGGGCTTGACGAACAGGTCGGTGAAGTTCACGTCGCCGCCCTGCAGCGTGACCCTGGCGATGCGGATCGGCGGCATCGCAATCGGCTGCTCGGGTGGCGGCGCAGGCGCTGCGTTGCCGTCGGTGCCCGGGCGGGAATCGCGGCCGGGCGTCGGCGAGGCCTGTGCGGTCTGCTGCGCGGCTGTCTTTGGGCGCGCGTCGCCGCCCGCCGCAGCCGCGGTGACGGCAGCGCCCTCTTGGTCGGATTCGGCAGCGACCGGCGGCGCACCGTCGCCTTCCTTCACTACGATGTCCTGCAGGTTCAGGTGGCCGTCCGGGAAGATGATGATGCGCGCAAAGAAGTTCGACAGCGCGATCTCCTCGATGCTCAGCGCCATCGGTTCCAGCGTGTAGTCGATGCCGCCGACGAACAGCGACTGCCACTTCAGCAGATCCTCGGAACTGCTCTTCTCGATCGATGCGAAGTCGGTCAGATTGGCTTCGCCCTTGAACGTTGCCGATGGCTTGCCGGACGCATCCAGCGCGAGTGATGCCTTGCCCTTCACCGATGCATCGGCGCTGCTCAGCAGGATGTTCACTTTCTCGGTGAAGTAGGGCTGCAGCGGCACCAACCCAAAGGCGCGCAGATCCACGTCAAGGTTTGCCTTCACCGGCGCCAGCGATACAGTGCCGGCCGCCTTCACGCTGCCGCCTTCGTTGAGCTTGGCCTGCAGGTCGATGCGGCCGGTCTTGTTCGGCTGGTTGCTTACACCGTTTGCCCGCAGACGAACGCCGTCCGCCACCACCTTCACCGGCTCGGTGATGGCCAGATCGGTGAACGCGATCTGCCATTTGTCCACCACCGCCTTGTTCAGCGTAATCTGCCAGGGCGTGCCCTGCTGCGTCGGTTGATTCGTCTCGGGCGGAGCCGGCAGCACCCGCGTGACGTTGAGCGCGCCGTCGGGCTCGCGCACGATGTCGAGCAGGCCGTCGCGCGTGACGAACTCCCCCACGGTCAGGATCAGATTGTTGACGTCGATCTCCGTGTCCTTGATCTGCGCGCTGCGCGCGCGCAGGAACTCCTCCTTCACGCCGGGCTTGATCATGCGCACGTTGCGCAGGTCGAGGTTGAAGGCGCTCAGGCGCGTCTCCGGCCCGCTTTCGGCCATGCGGAAGGCGAACTGCGTCGACAGGTCGGCCTGCCCGTCCTCGAGGCGGTAAAGGATGAACGGTGCGTAGTACGTTTCGTAGTCGGTCAGTCCGATCTTGCCCACGTCGAGCTTGCCCTCGACGGTGAGCGGTTCGATCAGCAGTGAGGCGGCCAGCGCGACGGTCGTCTTCCTGTCCGTTGCCAGCGCCAGATCAAGTTGCGCCGGCGCTTCCTGCGGCAGGGTGAGTCCGCGCAGCGTCGCCGAGATGTCGGCCAGGTCGGTGCGGAAATCCTTCTCCGGCACCTGGTCCTCGACGTGAACGATGCCGTTCGCGATCGCGACCTCGCCCACGGTGAGCGCGATCTCTGGTCCTTCCTCCGAGGGCGTGCCGTCACCCACCAGCGGCTGCACCCGCACCCAGTTCACGCTGCCGTCCTGCGCGCGCTGCACGAAGACCTCGGGCGCGACGATCGCGATCTTGCCGAAGGCGTAGCGTGCGGCGAACACGTCGATCGACTCGATCGGAACGGTGAGGCTGCCGAGATTGAACAGCGGCGCGCCTCCGGGCTCGGTCATCGCGAGTTTCTGCAGCGTCAGGTTGCCCTTGATCAGCACGCGCGGCTCGGATGGCTGCTGCACGAAGGACACCGTCAGGCGCGTATCGAGCGTGCCAGACGGCAGCTTGAAGCCGAGCCGCACCGGTACGTATTCGATGTAGCGGGGCAGGTCGAGCCCGTCGATGTTCACGTCGACCGCGGTCTCCAGGGTGTCCTTGAACGGCTTGGTCTGCCCGGTGAGCGAGACGGGCGCGCCGTTGACACGGGCGGAGAACGCGGGCTGGATGTACTCCTCCACCCGGTCCGGCAGATTCGAGATGAAGGGGATCGCGATGTCGATGGCGTCGACTACGTGCCGCGCCTGCTTCGGGCGGTCGTCGAACTCGACCTTGCCCCCGACCAGCTCGATGTTGTTGAGGGAGAACTTCGCTTCCCCGGGTTTCTCCTCCTCCGGCGGCGCGGTATCGGGCTGTTTCGCGAACTTGTCGATCAGATCGGAGAAGTTGTAAGTCGTGCCATCGGCGTTGCGGACGATGTGCAGGTAGGGATTCGTGATGCGGATCTGCTTGAGCACAGGGGCCAGACGCAGAATCGAGCGATACTCGGCGTTAACCAGGAATTCGTCGAAAGACACGAACACCGGCTCGCCGGCCGGCTCCATTACCTTGAATCCCTTGACGATGGCGCGCATCGCGAACGGATTCACGTCGATGTCCTCGATCGATACCGGCCGCCCGAGTTGCTCGCTCAGTTCCTTGACGAGGTAGTGCTTGGCGATGGGCGGGACCGCGAAGAATCCGATCAGCGCGAACAGGACCAGGAAGATGGCGATGCCGAGCAGGACCTTCGCCGGCCAGCCCCAGCGCTTGCCTGCCGTCGTACCGGCAGGCGTGGAGGAGGGCGCCGCACCGCTGGCGGCCCGTCGCCCTCTGAGTCGTTCGAACATGCCAGGCACTGTCTGCGTGCTCCGCGTTGACAGGTCAGCGACCGCCGGCCTGTCAACGGAAATTTAGCAGGAAGGCATGACGATTGGAAACGGTAGCGGTGTCAGCGGCCCAGGCTGATCTGCGCGAAGGCGGCGCGGGCGCGCTCGCCGGTGTCGTCGGTGTCGGTCATGATCGCCACTCCGGAAATGGGCGGGGGCTCCTCGCCGAAGGCCCGGCGGTAGTCCTCGTAGACGTTGCGGGCGTGGTCGACCCACTGCCCCAGCTGCTCCTCGCCGCTGTTCACCACGATCATCTGCGCCCGGTCGGTGTAGGCGTTCGGGACGGTCGATCCGACCGGTTCCGCCCGCGCCCAGATGTAGTTGAGCGCGGCGTGCGGTGGGTACTCGCCGTACAGGAGCTTTGCCGCGCGGTACTTGATGCGCTGCCCGAGGCTGGCGCGCTCCGGATCGTAGGCAAAGGTGACGTAGATCCGCGCCGGGTAGTCGTCGCCCTTCTTGCTGGCCACGTCCGACTTCGCGATCAGGTTGTCCACCCGCCAGCGCCAGCGCAGCATGGGATAATCCTTCGCGCTCGCATCGACCGGCCGGATCAGGCCGGATGCGGCCGCACTGGATGTCGCCTCGACCACGGTGATGCCCGCTTCCTCGGAAAGGGCATAGGTCGTCGGCGCCTTGTTCTTGAATCCCAGCACCCGCCAATCCTGCGGCAGGCCGCTTCCCGGTCCGCCCGCGAAGCCCAGCGGCAGCATGTCGGTCGCGGACAGGGTTGCGGGGACTAGGGCGGCGATCGCGATGGCCAAGGCGCAGATCGACCGGTTGCAGTTCATTCGTCGTCCTCTTGCATGCAATACACGTCGCCACAGCATACGCCCCTGACGCGCCCGCGGATGCATCGCGCACTGCTGTCGCTGCCGACACCATGGACACCATCACTCACGCACTGAGCGGCGCGCTCCTGGCACGCGCCATGGGATGCGGCGTGCGTGCGCCCGGCGTGCCCACGACCGCACAGCTGGTGGCCGCCGGGACCGTCGCGGCTGCCTTCCCCGACACGGACATCGTCACCTCGATGTTCTCGTCGCTGGCCTATCTCACGGCGCATCGCGGGGTAACGCACTCCTTCCTCATGCTGCCGCTGTGGGCGGTGTTGCTCGCGCTGCTCATGGGCGTGCTTACGCGCAAGCCGCTACGCGGCTTTCTGTGGGTGTGCGGCGCGGGACTCGCCATCCACATCGTCGGCGACCTGATCACCTCGTTCGGCACCATGGTGCTCGCGCCGCTTTCGGACCGGCGCTTCTCCATCGGCACCACCTTCATCATCGATCTGATCCTCACCGGGATCATCGTGCTGGGCCTGCTCGCTTCGGCGATCTGGCGTCGCTCGCGTGTGCCGGCGACCCTCGGCCTCGCCGTGCTGTGCGGGTACATCGGCTTCCAGGGCTGGATGCGCGCACAGGCCGAGTCGTCCGGGCTGGAGGTCGCACGCGCACAGGGTTGGGAGGACGCGCACGTCGTCGCGTTGCCGAGACCGCCGCTGCCGACCAACTGGACGGTCGTGATCTCGCGCGGTGAGCAGTATCGTTTCGCGCACGTCAACTTGTGGCGCCGAGACATGCCCGCTGCGAACCCGGACGACGGTCTGATTGCGCGCCTTCACGCGGGCTTCGCGCCGGCTGCCGCCGTGCAGTGGCATGCAGCCACGCGCTATGGCGACGATGCGACCCTGCAGCCTCTGGTGCGCGAAGCGTGGAACGCAGCCGGCCTGGGCGTCTACCGCTGGTTCGCCGAGCTGCCCGCGCTGCACCGCGTCGAGATCGGCAATCCGTCTGCGTGCGTGTGGTTCGAGGACCTGCGATTCCTCACTCCCGGGCGTCCGACCGTGCCGTTCCGCTATGGCGCGTGCCGCGAGGGCACGGGTCCCTGGCAACCCTTCCGCCTGACGCCGGACGGACCGCGCCTGCTCGACTAGGCGCTGCTATTCCTTCAGGAAGTCGAGCACCTCCTGGTGGAATCGGTCCGGCACCTCGAGATGCGGAACGTGCGCGACCTTGGGCAGCAGCACCAGCTCGGCATCGGGAATCGCCGTCGCCGCACGCTTCGCCAGCTCGGGCATGAGGCCCATCGTCGCGCGCACCTCGGCCGGTACCCGGTTGCGCCCGATCGCCGCGCGGTCGCGCTCGCCGACGACGAGCAGCGTCGGCACCTCGAGGGATGGCAGTTCGTACACGACCGGCTGTTCGTAGGTCATGGTGTAGGTGTGCGCCGCCGTGCGGCCGATGCGATGCGCTTCCGGGCTGAGCAGCCAGCGGCTCTGCACGTCCGAGTAGGTCTGGAAGCGCGGGTCCCACTTCGCCACGAAGGCGCGGAACAGGCGATCGAACCCTTCCGGCTTGGTCTGGAGATGTTCGCGCGTCAGTTCCTCGCGCGTCGCGTACGGCACTTTGAGGCGGTAGTCCTCCAGGCCGATCGGCGCTTCCAGCACCAGCCTGCGTACGCGCTGCGGATGATCGAGCGCAAAACGCATCGCCATCATGCCGCCGAGCGAGTGGCCGATGAGGTCGATCTGCTCCACGCCCAGGTGGTCCAGCAGCAAGCGCAGGTTGCGCGCATGCGCGTGCAGACTGTGCGGCACGTCCGGCTTCGAGGATTTGCCGAAGCCGATCTGGTCGGGAACGATCACTCGATAGCCCGCGCGGCCCAGGGCGTCGATGGTGTCCGCCCAGTACGCACCGAAGAAGTTGCGGCCGTGCAGCAGGACCGCGACACGCGCATCCGCCGCCTTGGACTGCGCCGGGACGTCCATGTACGAGAGACGCACCGGCTCGCCCTCCATCTCGAGCTCGAGGGTGTGCACCGGATGGGGATACTGGTAACCCTCCATTCCCAGACCGAGCGGCTCCACCGAGTGAGCGAGCGGCTGGTGGAGGCCTGTGAAGGACGCGATCAGGATCGTCAGGAAAAGCTTGCAGGTACTGCGCACGAAGTCCTCCGCGGAAACGGGTCGATTCGGTTCAGATGACGGATGGCAGGGATCGTTCCGCGCTGCGTCACGCGATAGCCTGCGCGGAGATCCAGGCTGGTTGCGGGTTTTCGCTTGACAGGGTGTCGTGGCTCCACGACCATACCCGCACAAGAGCAAGACGGCTGGTGATGGGGCGGCTCGACCCGGGGCATGGATTCAAGGCACAACGCTCAGGGAAGGTTTCCGGACGTGCTGACCCCTGTCACCTCTCCTCTCGGCGCGCGCCTCACGCGCGATTCGTTTTCGAATGCAGGTCACAGGGGTAACGATCCCTGTCCGGCATCGCTCGCGTAGCTGAGTTTTCCGTTCACCACACGCGCCGGTTCGGTAAAGGGATGCACTTGCGTGCGGGTGCGTCCCTGAATGTGCACGACCTCGAATCCCAGCACCTTGAGGCGGTCCGATATCAGCCCACGGTGACACTGCTGCCACGCGTGCTCTGCGCACATGATCGCGGTACGCCTGCGTTCGGCGAGTTGCAGCAGACGCGACAGCGCGATCTCGAATTCCGGAGTCTCCATGTAGTCTGCGTAGCCACGAAAGCTCGCGTTGCGCCAGGCGTCGTTGTGGGAGTCCTTGCGCGGATTACGCCGGCCGCCGAGCTCCGGGATCCAATCGTATTCGATCCCTGCCTGGGACAGCGACGTCTGCAGCGACTCGCGCGCGAAATGCGGATGGCGACGCGAGCCCGGGTATCGACGCACGTCAGCAACGAGCTCGATGCCGTGCGCGTGCAACAGGTCGAGGAACGCGTCGAGTTCGAGGGTGGAGTGGCCGATGGTCCACATGTCGAAGGCAATCTATACCGCTACGGTGTCATGTCGAGCGCAGCGAGACATCTCGCCGTGACGGTCAACCTGCCTGCAGCACCCGCATGCCTCATTCCTGCCCCACCCGCAGCCAGATCGTCACCGGCCCGTCGTTGGTCAGACTCACCTGCATGTCGGCGCCGAAGTGTCCGCTCTCCACCCGCGCATGGACCGCACGCGCACGCGCCAGCATGTGCTCGAACAGACGCTGGCCTTCCTCCGGCGGGGCAGCCGGCGTGAAGCTCGGCCGTTTGCCCTTGCGCGTGTCGGCGGCCAGCGTGAACTGCGGCACCAGTAGCAGGCCGCCCTGCACGTCGCGCAGGCTGAGGTTCATCTTGCCCGCCTCATCGGAGAACACGCGATAGGCGAGCAGCCGCTCGAGCAGGCGCTCGGCTTGCTCCTCCGAATCGCCACGCTCGGCGCACACCAGCACCATGAGCCCACGCTCGATGGCGCCGACGGTCTCGCCCGCGACATCCACGCGCGCGTGCGTCACGCGCTGCAGCAGGCCGATCATCGCGAAACTCCGATGGACATGGGGTCGGCCAAGCGCCGACGGCCGCGGAAGCGCACACCCCGCTTCGACATGATTGCTAGACTGAGCGTCATTGCACAGGAGAGCCGATTATGACCCAGCTCGCATCCAACAATCCGCCGCCCGGGCGCGAGATCGCCACCCTCGCCGGCGGCTGCTTCTGGTGCCTGGAAGCCGTGTACGACGAGATGAAGGGCGTGGACAGCGTCGAATCCGGCTACATGGGCGGCCACACGATCAATCCGACATACCGCCAGGTGTGCGAGGGCGACACCGGACACGCCGAGGTCGTGCGCATCACCTTCGATCCCAAGGCGGTCAGCTTCCGCGATCTGCTCGACGTGTTCTTCGTCATCCACGACCCCACGCAACTCGACCGGCAAGGCAACGACGTCGGCACGCAGTACCGTTCGGCGATCTTCATCCATTCGCCCGAGCAGGAGCGCACCGCGCGCGAGGCCATCGCCGCCGTCGAGCGCGAAGGCTTGTACGACGGCCAGATAGTCACTGAGGTGGTGCCCGCGGTGGACTTCTACGTGGCCGAGGAATACCACCAGGAGTATTTCGCCAACAACCCGCGGCAGCCGTACTGCATGGCAGTGGTGGCGCCGAAGGTGGCGAAGTTCAGGAAGAAGTTTCTGGAGCGGCTGAAGAAGTGAAGTAGGGTTGGATTCCGTCGCCCGGCGAAAGCCGTGGCCCAGGCATTGGGCTTCGGATTCAGGCTTGCGCCGGAGTGACGCGCGCTGTCGCCCCGGCGAAAGCCGGGGCCCAGCCACTAGCCTCTGGATTCCGGTTGCGCCGGAATGACGAACCGTTACCGCAGTCGGCTGAATACGTAGTCGTGTTCCTTCTGTGGCGCATGGCAGCCGTAACAGGCAGTCGCGGCATTCGCACCGACGGCACGATCGGTTCTCGAGTCGCCCTTGAATCCTTCGAAACCCCAGCCGCCGGTCGCCGCCCAGCGCTTCGAATCCTTGTGCATCACGCCCACGACCTTGCGCGACCCTTCCACGATCGCGTGGTCGCCGTCATGCGCCGCGAGCAGATCGAACACGATCACCGAGCCGTTGGGGAACTTGCCTGACGCGTACCCTTTCATCGCCTTGTCGTTTGCGTACAGGTGATGGATGCCGCCGAACGCTTCGTACAGTGGATGTCCCGGCGAAATGACCATCGTCTTCACGTGCCGCCAGTCCCGATAACCCTCGGGATAGGGGACGTCGGCCGCGTGTGTGGCGAGAGTGATCGCCCATGCGATCCCGGCTAAGATTGCTTTGATCATCGTCGTCTCCGTTGCTGCGCGAGGTGCGCGAGCCGAATCTAGCCGCGCCTCATGGTGGGCAACAGTAGGCACTGGACGGTGCGTTGCTTACCTATAGGTGCATCTTGGTGACAACTAAGGAAAAGAAAATCTCGAACATCAGGCCGTCGGTGGCCGGAATGGTCGAAAACGTGATCGGCTGCAAGTGGTCGATGCAGGTTCTTGCCCTGGTGGAGAGCGGCGTATGCCGTCCCGGCGCCATGGAGCGCGCGGTGGATGGACTGACTGCGAAGGTGCTCAACGAGCGGCTGTCCAAGTTGATGCGCTTCGGCGTTCTGGAGAAGACTGTCTATCCGGAAGTGCCGCCGCGCGTGGAGTATGTACTGACGCCGTTCGGGCGCCGCTTCTGCACTCTGATCGAAGCGGTGCGGCGCTTGCAAGCGGATCTGGATCGCGAGGGGGTGTGAGCCCCTAGCCGCGCAGGATTGCCACCAGCGCGATCAGCAGCAACCCGAGCGCGATCCACTCGTGCGTCGCCATCTTCTCCCGCATCACCCGCCACGAGACGAGTTGCGCGAACAGCACCTCGATGAGTCCGAGCGTGCGAACGGCGGGTGCCGCCTGCAACGCGAATGCCAGAAACCAGAACTGCGACGCCACCGCGCCGGCGAACCCGGCGGGCACCGACTCGCGCCACGCGGCGAAGAGCGTGCGCAGCGCGGCACGGTTGGCGATCAGCAGCCAGACGATCGAAAGGGCGGTCTGGATGATCAGCGTCAGCGCCAGCGTGATCGTCGCGGCGGTGACGAAGCCGACGTCCTGCATGTGCGTGATGGCGCCGCGATAGCCGACGGCTGCGAGCGCGAACCCGGCGCCAGCCACCAATCCCCACCCGGCACTGCGCAGATCGCGGGCCAGGTTTCCGCCTTGTCTCGGCCAGGAAAACAGCATCACCGCGGCCGTGCCCAGCAGCACGGCCGCCGTCTTGATCGGCGTAAGGTACTCGCCCAGCAGCACCAGCGCGAACACCGCCACCTGGATCGGTTCGGTCTTGGTGTAGGCGATGACGGTGACAAAGGAACGGTCGCGCATCGCCAGCAGCATGGTGCCGGTGGCGAACATCTGCGCGAGCGATCCCAGGAGGAGCCAAGCGGTGTAGCCATCCTCGAAGGACGGCGTGCCTGCTTCCAGTGCGATGACGACGGACACCGAAACCAGCGCGAAGGGCAGGGCGAAAATGAAGCGCGCCCAACTCGCACCCGCGACACCTACTTTGGCGGTGAGGCCACGCTGCATGGCGTTGCGCGCGGTCTGCGCAGCGGCGGCGAGGATGGTGAACAGGGCCCAGGCGTGGAGGGCGAGAAAGGCAGTCATCGGTTATGCATGCGACTATGGGTGCCGGCTTCCGCCGGTACGACGACCCACGTCGCCCCGGCGAAAGCCGGGGCCCAGAGCAGTCAATCCTCAAACCCCGGCGGCGGAACAAACCCGTAGTACTCCTTCTCCAGCATCTGCGCGAAGGCGATGCTGGTTAGATCGCCATACTGCGGCGCGACAATCTGCACGCCCACCGGCAGCCCTTCGTGCTGTCCGATCGGCGCCACTGTCGAGGGCAGGTAGCACATGCCCGAGTAACCGGCCCAGAACATCTGCGTGGTCGACGGCTGCGGCTTGCCGTTCACCATCACCATGCGCTCCCAGCGCTCGCCGGTCTGGTTGTGCGGGAACGCAGGTGTTGCCGCGGCGGGGCACAGCAGCAGGTCGTACTGACTGAAGAACTCCGCCCACTTCAGCCGCATGCGATGACGCTTCTCGTTGAGGAGCAGCCATTGACGATGCGGGAGCGCCGCGCCGGTGAGCGCCCACGACGGATAATCGGCCGCTCCGGCCGGGACCTCTGCGGCTAACTTGGCCGTGCGCGCGAACTGCTCGTCGCTTAGGCTGCGCGTGGTCGCCGAGCGCAGCAGATGGATGAAGGTGTGGTGCGCCTCGGCCAGGTCGATGTCCGGCCGCGCCTCGCTCACCTTCGCACCGCGCCTGGCGAGGAAGTCGGCGAGCTTCTGAATCTGATCCTGCACGCTGCGATCGACCTCAGCGCTCGGTGCGTCGAGCAGCACGCCGACCTTCCATTGCCGCGCCGTCTTCTCCGGTGCGCGCGGAAGACGCAGTTGCCAAGCCGTCGCGTCGGTCTCGTCCGGTCCGCTGATGAGCTTCAGCGCGATCTCCAGGTCCTTCGCGCTGCGCGCCATCGGACCGATCACCGCAATGTCGGATTCACGCAGGTAGGGCGGCAGCACCTGGCCGCGCGAGGAGCAGATGCCGAAGGTCGGCTTGTGGCCATACACGCCGCAGTAATGCGCCGGATTGCGGATCGAGGCGCCGATGTCGCTGCCCGTCTCCAGACCCGTGAGTCCCGCGGCCAGCGCCGCCGCTGCACCGCCCGACGATCCACCCGGAACCCGGCTCACATCCCACGGATTGTTCGTCGTGCCGTAGATCGCGTTGAAGCTCTGCCAGTCGGCAAGCAGTGCCGGCACGTTGGTCTTGCCGAAGAGCACCGCGCCAGCCTCCGTGTAGCGCTCGACGCAGTTCGCGCTGCGCGCGGGGATGTTGGTTTTCAGGTCTGGCCGACCCCATGTCGTGGGCAGCCCCTCGACGTCGAAGGATTCCTTGATCGTCATCGGCACGCCATGCAGCGGACCCCACACCTCGCCCTTGGCGAGCGCCCGGTCGGCAGCGCGCGCCCGCTTCTTCGCCCGCTCGACGTCGAACACGACGATGGCGTTGAGCGCCGGGTTGTACTGTTCGACGCGCTCGAGATAGGCGTTCAGCAGTTCCAGACAACCGATCTTGCCCTGGCGTACGAGGGCAGCGAGTTTGTAGGCGGGAAGGAAGGCCTTGTTCACGGCAACGCTCTTCTGGTGAGGGACGGGAGGAGGGGCATGCTAGCATCGAACGGATCACAGGCAGCGCGAACCAATCGGCATGAACGAGAGAGAGATCGAAACCGTCGGCGTCGTCGGCATCGGCGCGATGGGCATGGGCGTAGCGAAGCGGCTGCTGTCGCAAGGCTGGCGCGTGTGGGTGCGCGACATCAGGCCCGACGCGGAAGAGGAGGCGCGGGTCGCGGGCGCGCGCGTGGCGGGTTCGCCGGCCGCGTTGACCGCGCACTGCGATGCCGTGATCACTTTGGTGGTGGACGACGCGCAGACCGAGGCGGTCGTGTTCGGACTGGACGGCGTCGCAGCCGGTTCTCGCCCCGGCACGGTGGTGCTCGCCACCAGCACGCTGCCGCCCGGGTGGGCCGCAGGCGCGGCGCCGCGACTACGCGAACGGCAGATCGAGCTCATCGACGCTCCGTGTTCCGGCGGTCCCGCCAAGGCGCACAGCGGCGAGATGAGCATGATGCTGGCGGCGCCCGCCGCCGCCTTGCGGCGTTGCGAGCGCCTGCTGCAGACGATCTCCGGCAAACGCTTCGTGGTCAGCGAGAAGCACGGCGATGCCGCGAAGGCAAAACTAGTCAACAACATGCTTGCGGGCATCAACCTCGTCGCGGCCTGCGAAGCCTTCGTGCTGGGCCTGAAGCTCGGCCTCGAAGCGCAGCAGCTGTTCGATCTGGTGCAGGCGAGTTCCGGCGGCAGCTGGATCTTCTCGGATCGGATGCCGCGGGTGCTGCGAAACGACTATGCCGCGCGGGCGCGGCTGGACATTCTGAAGAAGGATCTGTCGCTGCTGATCGATGTGGCGAAAGAGCAGGGGTACTCAGTGCCGCTGGCGCAGGCGGCGCACGCCATCTTCGTCAGGGCGTCGGAAATGGGATTGGGGGAGTTGGATGATGCGGCGGTGGCGAAGGGGTATGCGCAGTGGCAGGGGGTAGTGCTGCCTCACCTGCAACGATCGCTCGGCTGATGCAGGAGAGGGAGGGGTGGCTCGATGAAGCGGGAATTTATGATTGTCTATTGGACGTTACTGTCCTGTTTCCCACTGCCGCGTGAATGGCACCGAAAGTGGCTGCATAGAGATTGGCAGAATCGGATTCGACAGAGCCTCACAACGTATCTCGAAGCGAGCTTTGAATCCCACCGCTACAGCCTAATTGCAGGGTGGGTTGAGTATTGGAGTGGCGCGCGTGTATCGGTGCTGGATGTCGGTTGCGGGAGCGGTATTCTTGCGACAAGGATGCGCTTTGACAGGTACACAGGAATCGACTTGTCCGAGACGGAACTGCACCAGGCGATCCAAAGAGGAATTCCGAATGCCTCGTTCACCTTGTGCGCTGCCGAGGATTTTCAGTCGAATGTCGCGTACGGCGCCATCGTCTTCAATGAGTCCCTGTACTACATGCCGAACCCTTCTGGTGTTGTTCGGCAGTTCATGACGATGTTGTCTGCCGACGGCATCATCGTTGTTTGCATGTTCCGAACCGCCATCGAGAGAAGGATCTGGAAGGAGCTTGGCCGGTTACCGCTCCAGGAGATCGCCATGGTGGAGATCACCAACGAACATGGCTCATGCTCGATTCTGCGATGCTACAAGCAGAAAGAGGTTGTCTAGGACTGCGAGTCTTCAGGGGATGTGTCAGGGATTGCCGCGCAGCTTGCCCCGCAGTGAATCCGGGATCTCCAATTCAAATCCCAGAATCCCCGCTGACAACGTCTTCCCATAGTTGTCCAGGCACAGACTCCGCGACACCCCGCCGCCCAGCGCCCCCTGGCACACGAAGTTCATGCACCACAGGTGATCGATGGTGTAGCGCTCCACCGGTCCCTTCACCGTGCCGTCGTAAAACGACTTGAAGCGCTCGGCCGTGAGTTGTTCCTTCAGATACGGGTACAGCGCTTCGTCGTAGGCGATGACGACGATATTGGAGGTGTTGCCCTTGTCGCCCGAGCGGCAGTGGGCCACGTGCTGCAGCAGTACGTTCATGGCGGTCAGCTCTCGTAGAAGCTCAAGGACGGGGTGATCTTCTCGCGCGGAACGAGCGAGGACCACACGCCGATGATCTCGCGTGTGCGGTCCTGGTGCGGCACGCGCTTTCCCGTCATGCCCACGCCGGAGACAGCCATGCCGTCCACCTCGCGGCCGACCTTGATCGCCTCCTCGCGGGTCTTCGTGCGCGCGGCCACGCGTACGGCCACTTCGTACGGTTCGGGGCCGTTCTTGGGCGACATCTCGCCGTGGATCGCGTTCACGCCGAGGAAGTCGATGTGTACCTCTTCCGCGTCGAGCTTCACGATCTTGAAGCGCTCCTCGAGGATCTTCTTCGCCAGCTGTGCACGGCGCAGCGCGCCGGGGCCGGCGTAGAAGAACATGTCCTCGCCGATGAAGCCCTCGGCGCAGCCGATCGACACCTTAAGCGTCGGCGTGCGTGGTTTGCCGGAGATCTTGGTCACGCGCACGCGATCGGGGCCGACCTGCTCGAGCTGCGTGGTGGTGAAGTCCACCACGACGTCGGGCGTGAGGTAGTTGGCCGGGTCGTGCACCTCGTAGAGCATCTGCTCCTTCACCGTCTGCAGATTCACTGCGCCGCCGGTGCCGGCAACTTTGGTCAGCACGGCGCTGCCGTCGGGCTCGACCTCGGCGATCGGAAAACCGAAGTTCCACGGCTCGGGCACGTCCTTGAAGCCGGGGTCTGCGAAGTAGCCGCCGGTGACCTGCGCGCCGCACTCCATCAGGTGGCCCATGCCGTTGCCGGCGCCCAGGCGCATGTGATCGAGTGGGTCCCAGCCGAACTCGTGCATCATCGGCGCCATGAAGATCGACGGGTCGGCGACGCGGCCGGTCACGACGATGTGCGCGCCCTGCTTGAGCGCATCGACGATCGGCTCGGCGCCGAGGTAGACCTCGGCGGACACCAGTTGTGATTGCAGCGTCGAAGTCGGCTGGCCGTTCTCCAGGATGCGGTCGGTCAGCTGCAGCACGCGGTCGGTGATCAGGCCGCCGGACACCGCCGCCACCTTCACGCCGCGCGCGCCGAACTCGCGCAGCCAGTGCACGATGCGCTGCGCCGCGCCCTCGGGGTTGATCCAGCCCTGGTTGCTGACGATCTTCGTGCCGCGCTTCAGGCAATGCGGCAGCACCGCGCGCATGCGATCGTCCAGATAGGTGTCGTAGCCGGGGAAGGTCGGGTCGCGCCGTGCGCGCACCTGCGCGGCCGAGATCGTGGCCTCGGCCATCGTCTCGAAGCACAGGTAGTCGAGATCCCCCTTCTCGGCGTTGAGCGCCGCGGGCTCGACGCGGTCGCCCCACCAGGCCGAGCCGGCGCCGATGCGGAGTGTGGATTTCATCGGATGCCCATCTCGCGTTCGTCGTTCATCAGGGATTCGTCAGGAAAGAATTTCGTCAGGCGCCGCCTTGACAAGCCGCGCGTCCCTCTCGGATGATGCCTCGCTTCGGAAATAAAAACCACCCGTCTCGAAAAGGGGGAGGAGCAGGCATGATCACCTCGCTACGCCGCGCGCTGCTGGGCGCGGCCGCGCTCGCATGGGCCGCGGGCGCCTTCGCGCAGGACACCATCCGCATCGGCTGGCTGTCGTCACTGACCGGGCCGCTGTCGTCGGCAGCCATCGCCGAGAATCAGGGGGTGCAGTTCGCCGTGGAGGAGATCAACAAGGCCGGCGGCGTGAACGGGCGCAAGCTCGAACTGATCACGCGCGATACCGCCGGCGATCCCACCAAGGCGGTCAACCTCGCCAAACAACTCGCCTTCACCGAGAAGGTGCACTTCATCATCGGCCCGGTCAACTCGGGTGAATCGCTTGCCACCGTGCCCATCGTCGCGCGCGCTGGCATCCCCAACCTGATCATCGGCACGGTGGACGAACTGGTCGACGCGCGCAAGTATCCGAACGCGTTCCGCGCGATCAACACCAATCGCCAGTGGATCGAGGCGGCCAACCACCACGCGCTGAACGTGATCAAGCGCCGCAAGGTCGCGGTGATCGGCGACACGTCCGGCTACGGCACCTCGAGCGCGAAGACCGCCGCGGAGCTCCTGGAGAAGGCCGGCGTGAAGCCGGTGTACAGCGTGCTGATCGATCCGAACAAGACCGACCTGACCGACGAGATGAACAAGGCGAAGGCCGCGGGCGCTGACGTGATCATGCCCTGGTCCGCGGCGACCGGCCTGCTCGCGCGCCTGCTCAACACGCGCGGCGACATGGGCTGGGACGTGCCCGTGGTCGGCCACTCCGCCATGATGGCGCCGGCGATCAAGCAATTGCTCAACAAGCCGGAGTACTGGAAGAACGCCATCGCCGCCGGCTACCTGAGCACCACCTACGACGAGCAGGGCAAGCTACCGACGCGCACGCAGGCGCTGCTCGACAAGCTGCACGGCAAGATGGGCAAGGGCGAGATCGACTACATGCTGTGGTGGGTCGCGCTCGGCTACGACACGGTGAAGATCGTCGAGCACGCGGTGAAGCAGGCCGGCGGCACCGATCCCAAGGCGATCCGCAGGGCGCTCGAGAACACCAGGGCGTTCGAGGGCGTATATGCGACGTACTCGTGGAGTGCAACGCAGCGCAACGGTTTTCCCGATCACCAGATCGTGATGAACGCGGCGAACAGCTTCAGGGATGGGGCGTATCGCGCGGCGCGGTAGCGCGCCGCGCGAGGGACTGGGGACTAGGGGCTGGCGAGATCGCGCAGCTTCGCGAAGCGCATCGGTCCGGTTTGAACACAAAGACTAACCCGCTGTTCATGGATGTTTGGCCTCCGCTCCCAGTATCGAGTTACCACCCTCTCCCCAGTCCCCAGTCCCCAGCCCCCGCTCTTATGCTCTCCGCCCTCATTGCCGGCCTCGCCACCGGGGCCCTCTACGCGGCCGCGGCTCTGGTCTACAACGTGATGTTCTCCACCTCCAAGGTGCTGAGCGTGACGACCGGCCACACCGCCATGCTCGGCGGCGTCTTCGGCGCGTGGTTCCTGCAGGCCTTTGATCTGCCCGTCGCGGTCGCGTTGCTCGGCTCGGTGGTCGTCGGTGGGCTG
>CAYLTE010000035.1:0-5818 GCA_964386195.1 uncultured Burkholderiales bacterium
GTCGTGTAGCGCGGCCCGGCCAGGATGTAGGTGCGCCCGGCCGCGGCCACGCTGATGGTAATGGTTCCCAACAGCAGCGGGTCGAACACGATGTCTTTGCGCACGTCTCGCCGCAACAACCGCAGCGCCTCCGGCCGCACCACGATGTCGACGATTTCCACCCCGTGCTGGCGCGAATAGGTGACATCCAGGTAATCGCCGCGGCGTGACACGCGCACCACCGGCTGGCCGGTGAGGGTCTGGTTCTGCCGCTGCGCCCGGATGAACTGGCTCACCGCCGGACCTAGCTGCGCCAGGATCGCCTGTTCTTCCGGCGTGCCGCGCAGCGGGCCGGACAGCCGCACCACCGGCGGCGCCTGCATGGTGTTGGGCAGGACATCGGTGCCCTGCTGGATCGGGTTCTGGAACCGCCTAAACACGGCGCGTCGCCAGCACCGGGATCATCTCGACGGTGTCCAGCGTGAAGTCCTGACCGGTGCTGACCAGCTCAAAGGCAACGTAGCGCGTGCGGATACCGCGACCGGTGTTCACCTTGGCGGTGCGCATGTCCTGCACCAGTGCCTTGTAGTCGCGCGTCACGCCAGCGCCGTCGATGATGCGGAACAGGAACTCACCGGTGCCGCGCAGGCCGATGTAGGCCGCCCGGATGGTGGTGAAGCGTGAGCCGGCGAACTGCGCAAAGCCTGACTTCAGGTCGGCGATGATGTCCTCGCCGTCGTCGGTGTCGCCGTCCAGCACATACAGCCCGTCGCGGCCAGCGGCGAGGTAGCGACGCCCCGTGCGCGTGAAGCTGCGGAACTCGTAGCCCGTGTACTCGGTCGTCGCGCTGGTGCGCGTGTTCACCGCCCAGGTCGTGACCGCCCCGTTAGGCTGGATGTAGGCGGCGCTGATCTCGACGCGCTCATCCACCACCGGGCTGAACAGTGCGCGCAGCAGCAGCGCGTCGTCGAACTCCACGCTCTCCGGCACCGTCACCTTGAACACGGCAACGTGACCGAGGGCGTCGGCGAGTGCGACCGCTTCTGTCGTAGTCGCCTGGGTGCGCCGGATCGCGCCGGCCACCCCCGCCAACGCCATGGCGTCCTCGGCAACCGCGGAGAAGAACCGCGCCAGATCATCCGACAACGCGATGGTGTCGAGGATCGTGCGGATTCGCTTGGTCGAGCCGGTCGCCGCTGGACGGAGCGCCAGCCGCTCGACCACACTGGTCGCCTGCAGCACGGCGAGCGTGCGCGTGAAGGTCACCGTATCCGCCGCTCGCACCACCATCGCGCGACGCAGCGCGTCTGCCAGCCTGACCGTGTCCGTGGCCACGGTGGCGAACTTGCCGGCTGACGCCAGCGCCTCCGCGACGACCACGGCTTCCGACAGCGCGGCCCCCCAGCGCGGGTAGACGCTTGCCACGTCGGCACCGGTCAAGGTGTCCTGTGCGACGCGCGACCACCGAGGATACGCCGCCACACCACCCTCCGGTACGCGGACAATCATCGCTTGAGTCAGCGCGTCGTCCCACTGCTGTGATGGAATATCCGTGAAGTCGACGCCGCCGGTCACGGTGTCCAGGTAGGTCTGCCCCTGCCCGGTCAGATCAGTGAACACCACGCCGTCCGCCAGGGTGCGTTCGTTGTCCACGACACCGAGCAGTAACGATATGCCGGTGGTCGAGCCTATCGCATCAAACAGGTCGGCAGCCCACGAAAAACTGCCGGTAGAAACAGCCTGTCCGCTGTTTCTAGATTGGCGTGCACCCGCGCTAAACGTGTTGATCGAGAACTCTGACGTCCAAGCGGTCATGCCGGACGGCGCGGAATAAAACTGCCCCGGCCCATAGGTCGGTTGGCCTTGGTAGCCATACGCCCCTGCGGTCAGTACCATCTGCCCATCGGCCGTCGCAGTGCGAGCCGGGGGCACCACTGTAACCGCACCATTAGGGTTATGGTTCGACTGCGTATTGGTCGCAGACGACAGGACCTGCAAGACGCCGCTATCTATTCTGGCCGCAGCATACTGCAGCTCCAACGTGGCAGACGCGCCCGCCGTGAAAGTGTAACTGGTGCTGGAATTGGCGCTGGTGACAGTATCCTTGTAAAACGCGAACAGTTTGATCGTGCCGCCAGGGTTGGCGGCAGACACGTTGGTGATCTCTGTCCAGCCGGCCGGCGGTGAGCACGTCGTGTTGCTGGCGACGTACACGAATGCGACCAGCACATCACCATCCGCCAACCCGGCGGGGGAGTTCGCGGATACCGACGACGCGGAGACGCGGGTAGGGTTAGTCCCTGCGACCCAGGATACAGTCGGCATGCGAACCCCCGGTCAGGATCAGGCAGACGCCGCGGTGAAGGTGTAGGTCAGCAGCAGCTCATCCAGGTTCTCCACCGTCTTGGCCGTCGAGAACCGCGCGGCCGAGAACAGCGTGCCCGAGGTGCCGGACTTGGTGCTGCTGGATACCAGGAACGCACCGTACACCGTCTTGGAGGCGTTGAACACGAAGCTGGCGCGGCTGGCCGCGTTGGTGATCGACTGGCTGGACGCCGTCGCCTCAACGTATTCCGGGCGCGTGGACGACGCGTAGGCCGTGCATTCGGTCGACGCCGAGGTGATGGTCGCCGCGGTCACCGTCGCCACCGGGGTGTAGTTGCCCTCGAACACACCCATGTACCACGTGGTGATCTGCGTGGCACCGTTGAACATGACGTTGAGCAGCGCGTTCAGCCCCTCGTTGACCACGAGGTTGCTGTCCTCCCACTCGTCGATCACGCGGCCTGCGCGAATGATCTGCCCGTGATAGGTGCCCTTGACGAGCAGGGACGAAGAGGGCGTCGCGACGCCTCCGGGGAACTGGATGATCTGGCTCATGCTCACGCTCCTTGGAAGCGCCGGATTTCCGCGTCCACGTAGTCCCCGATCCGCGCGGTCGAAGCCGGGGTGCCGGCGCTGTTGAGCACACCGACATACTGGTTGATGCCGTCCTGCTGCCGGAACATCGCTGCAGCGTCTACAGCCTCCGGGAACAAAACGGTCGTCTGCGTCAGGTTGTACACCATCCCACCGTCCTGGCACGCACAAAGTCCACCGTCCGTCATCGCCATGACGGCGTCTCGGGTGACCGACTGGTTTGGCAGAATGAGGCTGGCCGGCACACGCACCATGGAGCCCGGCAGCACGCCGTGGGTCAACGCGCGGATGCGCCGCATCTCACCGAACGCGCCGGAGAGGAACCACAGCGCGTCGCGCGTGCCGACATACAGCCCGTCCGTTACCGCCCCGATGGCGGTGATGTCGGATTCGAACTGTAGGAAATTCCTGGTCTTGTCGACGTAGCGGTACAGGTAAAGTTCCGTCGCCCACAGCGTCCGCTCGCTGGCGAGGTAGATACGCCCGTTGAAGTAGGCGATGTCATGCGCCAGCGGCGGCGTGCCGAGCATCTTGCCGGCCACTTCAGGCAGTGTCGATGTGGGGTTGACCACCGGTGACAGCCACGTGCCGGGTGACACTTGCGCGCCCCAGGGGCTGATCGTGTCACCGGCGTCGATAATGCCGGACACGACGCGCGACGAGAAATAGACATCGTCGCCGACCTGGGCGAAGGACACCCGCTCGTCGCCGGCACCGGGCGCCAGCGCCTCGAACGACCAGTCTGGGCGGATCAGCCCCAGCGTGCCGTCCTTGACGCCGTAGACCGCGCCGTCCGCGTTGGTGAACAGGCTGTGATACGAACCCTCGGCGACCCTGGTGTAGCCCCGGCGGCGGCGCGCCTGTCCAGCATCGTCGATGTCCAGGTTACGGGCGCGCTCAAGTTCGTCTGCGCCGAGGCGCACCGCCTCGACCGTGTTCTTGACGCCCTTGAACCCGGCAAACACCGCCGAGTCTTGCTCTTGGGGTTGCGCAGCCATGTCCACCCTATACCACGCGCTGGTGCAGGTGCACCGGGCAAAAAGATGGGCTCCGACCACAGCCGGAGCCCAAGTCTAGGTCTGGGAGAAACGTCCAAGCACACAGCAGGGTGTCGACCCTGCGAGACACAGCATGCCAGCGCATGTCCTGCCGCGCAACCACTACCGTGGACAAATCGCGCGATTGGCTGCGCGGTCCCGGTTCATGGCCTCCATCATCTCCCGCAACGCCGGCGCCGCCAGCAGTTCATCCGCCGCTGCATGTTGCAGCGCGACAGGGAACTCCGTGACGAACGGGCAGGGCCTAGAAGCGACCGGAGCGCAGCCGGTCGACAGCGCCATCGCGCCCAGCATCAGCAGCCGCCGCATCGGCGCGTGCCCTCCCCTCCTGTTCCGCCTCGGCCGCACGCGCTGCGGCGCGGTCGGTCGCCCCCCGCTGCCCGGCGCGGTAGATCAGCGCGACGAACAGCGCCGCTGCGCCTGCGGCGATTGCCCAGACGTTGGCGCGCAGCGTCGTCAGCCACCCCATGCGACAACCCACCCCGCCCACGCGGCCGTCACCGCCAGCGCCGGAGCCGCGAAGTCCAGCAGCATCTGGTCCGGCCATCTCCACGGTGCAAACGGCACCCACCACGTCTCAGATTTCGGCCGGCGCGTGGCGTACTGCGCCTCGGTGCCTTCGCGCATCCAGTACCCGCCGAGGCCGAGCATCGCCCCTGCAGCCGGGCCGAACAGCAGCGCCACCGGCACGAACACGGCCAGCGCGATGCCCGCATGCACAAAGGGGCTCATGCGCGGCGCCGGCGCGACAGCACGATCAGCACGGCACCGACCGCAACGGCGACCACGAACGCGACACCGACGCGCCAGTCGAGATTCTTCAGCCCGTCCAACACAGGTGCGGCCTGGACAGCGATAGCCACGGCACCCGTGGCTGCTGCCGCCTGGATGGCGCCGCGGCCAGTCTCGGTGTGCGCCGCCTGCGCGATGGTCGTGATCGGCTTCGGGACGCCGGCAAGCCGCAGCCCATCGTCGATGGTCGCGGCGCTATAGGGCACCCCGCCGAGTTCATGGCGAATGATGGCCTCCACCAGCGGGCGCAGGTGCGCATAGGTGTGCAGATCGAGTTCTTCGTCCGGGCCGACGCCGATGCGCCGCGCCACCGCGGCGATGTAGCTGTCGGTGTCGTTCTCGACGTCAGGTGCCCACTTGGTGATGACCGCGCGGACCGTGCGCAGCCCGTACCGATCCTGGTATGTGGCCAGCAGCATGGCGATGGCGCGGATGCCGTACTCGTGCGACGAGAACACCGCGAAGCGACCACCGGGTCCAGGCTCCTTGCCGACCTGCCCCTGCCACTTGTTGCGCTCGTTGTAGTCGATGTTGCCGGGGTTCTTGTTGCGGTAGCCGCGCGTTTTCGTCAGGTCGGCCATCAATCTCGCTCCGTCCCGGAAGGATGCTTCGTCGGAAACAACCGCTGCAGTACGAGGTCTAGCCCCCGCTGCCCGGTCCAGGCCAGCATAATCGTTGCTGTGATCCGCCACTCTTCTGTCGTGGCGTTCAGCAGTGGCGAGATATGCCACCCGAGCAGGGCGAAGGCACAGATGATGGGTACCTCGTACAGCGCGATGCCGACGAGCTTGGCGATAGACGGCGTCTCTTGCCGCGTGGCGTTGAGAATCAGCAGCGCACGACCAGCGGCGGCAGCGCCCAGAGCTTTCGCTACCGTCCACAGGTCCGGCGTAATGGGGTCCTGCACCTGCCTCATCTCCATCCTCAACCCCTTCCCTCCGTCCTAGCGCGTATCGAGCAACACGGCACCGTGATTTTAGCGTCAAAGGCGCATGCCGCGCCAGATGCTCGCTAGGCGATTGTGAGGATTCGCCGCCACTGCCGTCGCTGCTCGCCAACGAAGTCGAACG
>CAYLTE010000035.1:5918-25978 GCA_964386195.1 uncultured Burkholderiales bacterium
GTCATCGCCTCACCTCAGAAATTGGCATAGGCGGTGCGTTCCCGCGCCGCAATGTCACGTAGCGACACGCCGAGCGGCGTGTCCAGCGCCTGGGCGCGGGCCGCGACATTCGCCCGCTGCCGCAGCGCGCCGGCGAGGTTCGGCAGCACCGCGTAGGCCGGGTTGTTCTGATCGAACTTGCGCGCCTCCTGCAGCCACTCCCGCGCACCTTCGCGATCCCCGGTTTCCAGTGCGCGGGCGAGATTGGACCGGATGCTCGCAGCCTCACGGACGATCACGCCGCGCCGGCTCTCCTGCGCGAACCGCGCCTCGGAATATTCCGCCCGCGCCCCTGGTGTGTAGCCGAGCGCCTGGGCGAGCACCGCGCCCGCGCCGGGTTCCATCGGCATCCTCACGCCTTGGTCATTCACGTAGCCCTCGGTGCCCAACCGGTAAGCCCCGACGATGCCGCGCGGGAAAGTCGGCAGTGCCTGCTGCATCCCGGCCAGGATGCGCCCGTTCATCATCTCGCGCACGCCCATGGCGACGTTACCGACCATGGACCACGGGGCGCCGGCAGCCCGCGCCACAGCGTCTGGGAACGCGTCCTCCCAGCGGCGCCGGTCGGCGAAGAACCGCGACAGCGGGATGATGTCCTGCTCACCGACGCGGGTGGACATGTCGAAGCCGAGCGCGCGGGGAGCGCCACGTGCCATGACTTCCGCCAAATCCTTACCCATCACGCTGGCGAGGAAGTTCCGATAGGACGCCTGGACGTCGTACGGCTCGTCATCGTCGTCGAACAGGTCCTTCAGCCGATTGATCGCCGCGGCGACCATCGTCGCGCCGGGTAGCCCGAGCGACCCGGCCAGCACGACCATGGCGGCTGCATGATACTTCAAGAAGGTGCGCGCCTCGGCGCGCCGCTTCGCCGCGTCCGCATCGGATTCACCCGGCTGCTTCGACGCCATCGCGTCGTGAAACTCGCGGTAGAGCTTTTCCAGCATCTGCGCGTTGAACTGCTGGAACGCCGTGGCGATGGGGGTGTAGCGACCCATCACGCCCTGGCGCCCAAGCGCCCGGCCGACGTTGGACTCCGTGTAGTTGAACATGGTGTCGTCGATCAGGCGCACCGCGTCGGAGACGAGGCCCGGCGTATCGAGCGTCTGGCCCGCCTTCAGCTTGCCCTGCGCAAGATCGTGCAGCGCGATGCCGCTGGCCAAGCGGACTGCGGCTTCCGAGTAAAGGCCGAAGGCGCCGGCGTACTTGAGCGCCGCATCCCACCTGCCGGACGTGTTCGTTTCCGCCAGCCGGCCGAGTTCACGCGCCGCCGCACCGATGTCCACCACGCCGGTGTTCATCAGCCGCAGCAGATATTCGTGCATGCCCGGCGGCACCTTCGCGTCGCGCAGCACAGCCTGGGTGACATCCGGCTCGGCCGCCTGCGACATGCTGGTGCGCATGCCGTGCTGCATGGCGTGCCACATGATGCGGATCGCTACACCGGTCGCTTTGGCCACGGCCTTGGCCGATTTGACAAACCCGTGCTGCTTGGCCAGCTCCGGCCACAGCGTCACCCCGACCTGCGTGATGTTGTTCAGCACGTAGGAGGGGGACATGCCGAGGAAGTAGGCGTAGTTCACGGCGCGGAAGGTGTCGACGAAATCGCGCCCGGTGTTCATCGGGCGGTTCGTCTCGCGCTGCAGCACCTCCTTCAGCACCTGCTGCATGCGCACCTTGTCGAGCGTCGAGACGCCGCTGGTGTCGACCTCGGCCTGCTTCAACTGACTGCGCATCGCACCCAGCGTCGCCTGCATCGGCGCCGACGTGGCGAGGTTCGCCAGGGCCAGATTGCCCACGTTCGCGCGGAACGCGTAGCTCTCCATCATGTTGCGGTTCCAGCCGGAGACAACCTTGCGCCGCGTCATCACGCGCGCCTCGGACGTCGTCGGCAGCATGTTCAGCCACGCCTCGCGCAACTGGCTGACCGCGGTGACGCGCATCCGCTCGGCCTCAGCCTTCTCGGCGTCGGTGGCGTCCTCCGGCGCGCTGAATGCCGGGCTGGCCTCGAAGCGATGGATCGCTTCCTGTAGGAACTTGGCATCCGCCGCGGCAGCGAATGACGCCTCGTCACGCGCGCCACTCATCAACGTGTCAGGCTGCACATCGCCACTCGCCTGCAGCTTGCGGATCGCCCCGACGAGGTTTTCCAGCTGCTGCGGCGTCTCGACCCGCATGAACACCTTCGGCTGCGGGGCGTCGACCGGGATGGTGACTGCGTCGAACCCGGCGTCAGCCAGCGCCTTCTGCACACGCTCCGCGGCGGCACGGTCAGGCACCCCGTTGAGCGCGGTGATGTGGAACGAGGCGAAATATTCGCCGGTACGGCCCAGGTGGAAATACGGGTGGCGCGTCAGGTTCTTCGCGTCGACGCGCATGTCGTACAGCGTCTTGCCGAGCAGGTTCACACCTGCCGGCATGTCCTTGCGCGAGCCCGGCTTGGCCTTGGGGTCAAGCGCCACGCGCTTCGCCGGGTCCTGGTTGGCGATGTTCAGGGCGTCCTCGGCGGCCTGCCGCCACAACGCGTCTGCGGCGTTCAGCCGCGCGGTAAGCTGCTTCTCCCAGAAGTCGAGTGCGGTCGCCACCGTGTTGCGCTGCAGCACGTTCTCGCTAAGGAAGCCGGCCATCGGATCACCGCGGAACTCGGCCGGCAGGCGCTCGCGTAGCGCGCTGTCCGTGACAATGATGTTGTGCACCAGCGTCGCCATCGAGGCGTAACGCTGCATCAGATTGAACGCCGCCGTGTCGTCGAACACGGTGTGATGCCCGGCCTTACGCATCTCGTTGTAGCGAGCATTCGCCTCAGACACGCGCTGGCGGTACAGGTCAGCGTCGTCCTTCTTGTGCAGCCACGTATGCTCGTCCCACGACTTGCGCGGGTCGATCTCGTAGGCCGTGGCCTCCATCAGCGTGTGCATCTTGTCGACGAAGGCCGGCGGCAGCCGCTCATAGGCTGACCACGTCGGCCGGAACAACTCGGCGAACTTGGCGCTGATCGCGGCTCGCCGGCGGTTCACGTTGGAGACGTTTTCCAGCAGGTTCTTCGCGCCGTCGATGGTCTGCGTGAACTCCGGGGTCACCGGGAACAGCCGGCCGAACACGCGCGCGATGTGGTTCAGCGTGGTGGCGTAGAGCACCGCGGCGCGCGACGCGGCGCCCATGTTGCGCGCACCGACATCGCCGGCGAGGGCTCGCGTGAGACGAGTGCGGCTGCTTTCGACGGCTTTCGCCAACGCTTGCTCCGCGGCTGCCAGCGAGGGAGCCACCCGCGCATAGGTTTCCTCCGTCGTTGCGGCGGCCCGGCGCGACAGGTCCTGCGTCGGTCCCTGGCGCACTTGACCAAGCGAGTCGAACAAGGCGTTGCTGGCGTCCAGGATGGCTTCGAGATACGTCGGGCGCGTCGCGCCAAAGCCGAGAAACCCGCCCACCGCGCGCACGAACCGCGTCCAATAGCCCTCGCGATTCAGATGCTGCGCCTTCATCCAGTCCTGAAATTCCGGGCTGGTCAGGGCGTAGGTGATGAACTCGTCCGGGCTGCTGGCCGCCTCGCGCAACCACGCGTTCTGCTGCGCCAGATCGCGCAATTCCCGCGTGCTGCGCACGGTGTTCGCCAGCGTCCTCCACAGCCGCAGCAGCTGCAGCACGTGCTCGTCGCCGGGGCGCCGCTGGATGGCCGGGTCCAGTGTGTAGAAGTCCCGCGCGTCGTCCTTGGTGATAAAGGCGCCGTACCGCGACAGCGCCCCGAGGCGGGACATGATGGCGGCGTGGATCGCCTCGTGCACCAGTGTTTCGTCGGACGTCTGGGTGGTGCGCTCGTCGGTCGGGTCGACCCGCAAATGCATCGTCGTGCGCCCGGTCGCCGGGTCATGCGACACCAGCCCGTACGCGCTGTGCAGGTTGCGGTGGATGTAGCCTGCCGGGTAGGTCTTGCCGACTTCGACCACCCGCACCTCGACTTCGCCCATGAGCGGTGCCAGTCGCCGGGCCAGATCGCGCAGGCGCGGATTGGGGGACTGCGCGGCGATGACGTCGAGTGCTGCAGCCAGATCACCATTCAGCAGGTGCGGCATGGTGCCCGCGGTCTGGCTGCGCGCCTTGGTGCCGATAGCGCCGGAGATTGCCGCCGCCAGCACACCGCGACGAGTGGGCTGCTCGATACGTGCCAGCGTCTCGGTCTTGCCGGCGGCCGACTTTTCCAGCGCCCGCGCGGCCTTTTGCCGCTCATAGTCCGCCAGCACCTGATCGGCCTGCACGCGAGCACCGGCCTTGCGGTTGCTCAACGCTTCCAGAGCCAACTCGGCCCGGTTGCGCAGCATGGGGTTCGCGTCGCGATCCTTGGCGACGGCCTGCAAGCGTGCTTCAGGCGACGCTGCGCGCGACTTGGCATTCTGCGCCACGACGCCCTTCACGGCCGTCAGCGCATCACGGTAGGCCCCAACCACGCTGTCGACCTTGCCGCGGGTCGGAGCATTCATGGCGTCGATGGCGGCGCGGCGCAGTTCCGCACCAGACAGCGGGCTGGTCGCCACGCGGTCGAGCTGGGTGCGCTCCTGTGCGGTCAGGGTGATCTTTTGCGCCGCATCCGACTGGGGATAGCCCGTCGCGTCTACCGCGGCGGCGTCCGCTGCCTGTGGCTGCTGGGCGGCCTGCGCATTGCGCTCAGCGATCTGCCGGCGCCGCGCCTCGCGCGCATCCGACTGCGGGTTCGCAGGCTCCGGCACCGGCACCATTGCCGGAGCGGCCGAGGGGGACGACGGGTTGACCGCCGCCGGAGCCTGCGAAGGCTGCGAAGGCTGCGTGACCTGGGTGCGCGCAGGCACGGTGCCGCCAGCGCGGCGCGCTGCCGCAGCGATGATCCGCTCGGCGCGCTGCTGCATACCGCGGTCCATGCCGGTCACGTCATATTCGATCAACCAGCGGCGCGCTGCCGCCGTGGTCTGAGGCAGCATACCTTCCGTCGACATCACGGCTGCAATGCGGTCCCGCCACGGCATGTTCGAACCCAGCGGCAGCGGTGGCGTAATCGGAGATGCTGGCGCAGCAGTGGGCGCATCCAGGCCGGGGAGCATCGGCGTGGCGCCCGGCGGGGGCACGGGTAGCGCGCCGCCCTCCGGCGACGTGTCAGCCCCGGCCGAAACCCGCGCCGCAGGCGGCTGGTTCGTCATCGAGCCAACGATGGGCAGAGCGGCCAGCCCGTTCTGCAGACGCGGCTGCACAGGCGCCGGCGCAGTGGACGGGAACAGGTCGGTCTGACCGGCACTCGGTGGCAGCACGGCGATGTCGCGCGGATCAGCAGTGGCGGTCAGCGGCAACTGCGCCACGTCGGCGGTGCCCTGGGCTGCCAGCAGGCGCGTCAAATCGCGCTGCGCGGCTTTCTTCTGCGCGGCGGTCGTTTCCGGGTCGGCGATGAGTTCCGCCAGCCGCTGCGCCCGCGGGGTCTGCTGCGGCATGGTCATCGGCAGAGCCGGCTGCGCAGCGGGCTCCAACCCCGGTAGCACAGGCGTCGCACCCTGCGGCGGCAGCGGCAGCCCGCCATCCACCAGCGTGTCAGAAATCGCCGCGGCGCGCTGCTGTGGCGCAGTTGGATTGGCCAGTGACCCAACGATGGGCAGCGCGGCGATGCCGTTCTGCAGACGCGGCTGCGTGGCGGCTTCTGCTTCAGCGGCGGTGAGCGGGCGTCGCGCAGCACGATCCGCAGCATCCTGGGCTGCTTGCGCCTTAGCGGCGTCCCGCTCGGCGTTGACCTGCGCAACCGCGTCCTGGATGCGCTTCTGTCGCTGCACGCGGTCGAGTTCTGCCGCCGCCGCGGCAGCCTTCTTGGCGTTGCCGGAGGCCAGCGCCTCCTGGGCCGCCTGTCGCGCCGCGGTCAACCGTGCCGCGAAGTCCACGGTCTGGCCGGCTTCGTCGAAGAAGCCCAGCCCTTCAGCCAGCGTCATCAGCCGCTTCGGTGCGCGCGGGTCGTTCAGCGCGTCCTGCACCTCAAGCGCCAGCGACACCTCGTCCGTCGCCTGGAACCGCTGCGCGAATTTGCGCAGTGCCTCGTTGTCACGCGCGGTGTCGCCGGCGTCCCGCAGTGCTTGCCGCACAGGGTTGACGCTCGCCAGCGCCTGCGACCCAAACAGGGTCGGCTCGCCAGCCGGCACGTCGGGGAGTGGGAACTCCTGCAGCGCAGCGGTGGGCTGCGCACGGTTGGGCACGGGCGCCTCTGGCGGCGCGTCGAGCCGCGGACCTCCTTCAGCCGGCGTCTGCGCCTCCGGGGCACCAAACAGGTCGGGCTGCGCGGCAGCCATCGCGTCCACCGGCCCCATCGGCCGCGGATTGAGCGCCTGATCGACCGAGGCCGCCAGATCAGCGTCCTGCACGTCGTTGGCCGGCTGGTCCCGCAGCGGGCGCGTCGCGTTGCGGCTGACGAGGCCCGCACCACCACCAAGCACACCGCCCACCAGGGCACCGGTGATGGCGCCGTCGATCACGTTATTGACGCGCTGAGCGAACGGTAGATCAGGGCGGAACCCCTGCTCCATCGCGCTCTGCACGCCTTCGGTGACGAACTCGGTCGCGGCTCCTTCCGCCGCGCCGCGCGCTGCGCGTCCAATCCGGCCAGCACCCGCCGCGCCGGCGCCGCGACCTGCGGCGATGCCCATGAGCCGCGCGGTCGGGATGGCTTCCGCTGCGGCATATACCGGCGCCAGTCCGAGTGCCGCCAACGCCGCCGAGGTATCCGGGCGCGCATCCTGCTGGCCGGTCGTCGCCTGCGCTGACTCCACCGCCTCGCGGTACATGGAGCCTGCGGCCTGCGGCAGCATCGACGCGCCCATCGCCACGTTGCCGGGCGTCGTCCCCAGAGCGCGCGCCGCGGCGGGCAGACCGAACCCGCGCGCCGCCGTCACGCCACCAGCCACACCGCCGACCGCAGATGCGGCAAGCATCGTCGCAAGGTTCGGTATCTGCTGCGCCACATTGTAGCCCAGCCACGGCAACACAGGCGCGCCGCCTTCGCGCCACGGTGCGGTGGCCAGATCGGCGCGGCCGACCTCCTGCGCGCGCTGGGCGCGGCTGTCCGCTACGCTGCGACCGTAATCCTCCACCCCGCGCAGCCCGGTGGCGCGTCCGACCGCTTCGAGCGCCGATCCGCCGGCCCCGACCATGTTTTGCCAGCCGACATCCACGCCGGCTCCCACCCACCCTGGGCGGTTGGCGGCCATACGCGGCAGGATCAGCGCCGGGTCGAACGCCGGACCAGTCGGGCCGAGGTTCTCCCACTGCCCAGTCCAAGGATTGACCGAAGGGCGGGATTCGCTCACGGCAGCGTCCCAGCCAGGGCGGCCTCCATCGGGTTGACCGAAAACGCCGGACCCATCAGCCGCAGCATACGCTCACGATGCGCGCGCACCGAGTCAGGGTTCTCTCGCCCGGCTGCGGCGCGCTCGCGGAACGCAGCATCTTCTTCGCGCACCGTGCGGATGTAATCAGCACCGAGAATGTCACGCGCGGACGCCGGCCGCGAAGGCTGGCGCTGCGCCAGCGAGCCCAGCACCGACATGGCCAATCGGTTAGGCAGCCCATCTACCGCCTGCGCCGCTTGCTGCATCGTCAGCCCGCCGAACACCGGTGCCGTCTGCGGCTGCTGCGGCATGCGCTGGAACCACGGTGTGCGATCTTCCTGCGCTGCTGGCGGGCGCTGCTCCTGCGCCGCCGCAGGTGCGCGCGATGCGTCGCCCTCAGCCAACCCCGCCATCTGCATCGTCGGACGCACCACACCCCGGTAGGCGAGCTGAGCCATACCGGTACCCCAAGCCCCCAGGCGATTGCCAACCGCGTCGAGCGTGCGACCTTCGGCGGATGCCTGATCCGCAGCACGCTGCCACGGCGCCAAAGCCTCGCGCGTCTGCGGGGACGGGTTCATGATTTCGCCAGCCAGCGCCGGCGCCCACGTCGTCGCAGCCACAATCGGTACGCCGAACCGCGCCGCAGCGCCCAGCCCCCGACTCACCCGGCCAGGGAGGGTGGCCTCAGCAGCAGCCGCGACGGGTTGCTGCATCGCCGCACGAACACGATTGACCGCGTCGGCCATCGTTGCCTGGGACTGAAACCTCCCTACGCCGAACAGGCTTTCGCTCATAGATCAAGGCTCCCAGGAAAAGCCGTTCCGCCCGAACCCCCACCCGGTCGGGGCGAACATCTTGCGCATGGCGTCGCGCCGCGCCGCCGTCACACTCTTCTCGAACATGGCTCGGAACTCATGCGCGCGCGCCGGGTTACCCAACTCATGGTCGACAATCCGTAGCGCAAGATACGCCGCCCAGTCCAACATCTCGATGTGGTGAGATTCTGGTATTTCCGGCTCCACATTGAGCGACGTAGGATGCAGCCGGTCCAGCGGCAGCCGCACCACGCGCAGCCGCAGCGTCTCACCGGCGTATTCCGCGGTCGGTGCCGGATAGAGGCGCAGGTGCACCGCTGAGCGTCGGTTGCTGCTGTCCTCGGCGATCTGCTCGTCTGTGGTGTAGGCCACGGGCTTGCCGGGCGGCAGCAGGCGCATCTGCGCCGGGTCGAAATACGGCCCGTCGATGCGTGGCTGGCCGCCGATGGCGCGATGGTCGATGCGCGTCAGGTCCACCTCGTCGGCGGCGTAGCGCACCGACAGCACCCCGAGCACAGCGTCGTGCAGCGTGTATTCGCTCTGGCCGGCGACAAGCGTGACCTCCGTCGCCTCTGGCGTGGTGGAGTCACGCAGCACAAGACCCAGACGCGCGAACCGCACCTGGGCCTCGTTGATGTAGCGGACCAGCGTCTCGTCGTCCCACAGCCGATCAGACTGACCGTCGATCTGGTCCGAGCGATCATGCAGGATGTTCTGCCGCAATTCCGTGAGCAGGTCTGCCAGCTTCATCCTGCACGCTCCGTCAGGTTACCCCATTCGGCGGAAGGGATACCGCATCCGCTGCCGCCAGCCCACCACCTGATTGGTCTGCGGGTCAATTTGCGGCATCGCCATCACTGCCTGTTCGAGCACTTCGATCACCCCTGCCGGCACGTCCACTTCCTCGCCGGGACGCAGCAGGTAGCCGGTGCCGTTCAGGCCGACGAACAGGCCGGTCGGCGGAATGTCGTCGCTCTCTTCGAGGATGATGCGCACGCGCGCCGGCTTGGACGCCTTCTGCGACGTGGTCTTGGCGCCGCCCATGTCCTTTTCGAGCACGGACGTCGCGTCATTCGGTGAGAGCGCCATAATTTGGTAGGACTCCTTGGCCATCAGTCGCGGCTCTTTGCCACAGCGACGTTGAACGTCGTCTCATAATCTTCGGCCGGCAGTGCTTTGTCCAGGTTGTTCTTCAGGAACGTCAGCACTTCGTCCACCGTCTTGAAGCCGTAGCATACCTTCGGATCGCGCCATCCGGCCACCTTGGGGTCGCGGTTGCGCTCGACGATCTTCGGGTCCGAGATTTCCACCTCGTAGCCGTTGGCCATACGCTCGATCTTGCAGGAATAGTCGCCCATCGGCGTCGTGGCCTCCGCTGGTGGTGGCCCGGTGCTTCGCCATGAGGCACCGGGCGCAGGCACGTCAGTTCTTCAGGACCATGTACGACACCACCAGGGTGCCGTTCAGCGCCTGCGACGCGTGGTCGTTGCGGATCACGATGGTGATCGTGTTCGCGCCGGGGGTCACCGTGCGCAGGATAGGCACGCCCTGCGTGTTGGTGCCGTTGGCGATCGAGACGAACACCTGATCCGCCGCGGCCACCTTGCCGGTCGCCGTGATGGTCAGGGTGTAGTCGGCCCCGGCCGCCGTGGTCAGGCTCTCCGTGGTCACCTTGCCGGCCGACTTCGCCAGCGTCGCCGCGCCCGCCGTGGCGGAAGCGGTCTTGGTGCCGGTGTCGAGCTTGGCCGAGGCTACCGTGGCCAGCCCCGACGTGGTCAGCGTGGTGACGCTGGGGTCGGTGCCGGACAGGTTGTCGTTGATCGCCTTCTCGATGGCCGCGAGCGTCTGCCCGAGGTCACCGTTCAGCGTCTTGTCGATGTCAAGGGCCATGGTCTGTGCCCTCCCTCAGCCCCAGGCCGCCCACAGCACGTTGTCCCCGTCGCCGGCAGCCGCCGCCGAGATGGTGAACCCGTTCGCCGTGATGACGATGGCCGAGTTGGCGTCGTAGGTCGTGGTGCCGCCGGTGACGGTCTTGATCGCTGCGGCGTCAGCCATGCCCTCGAACTTCTCCCACACCACCACGAGGTCCTCGTTGACCACGCGGATGTGGCGCGGCTTGAAGCCGAGGGTCACGGTGATGACGCCGTTGTCGGTCGGATCGACCTGCCCGGTGGCGAAGTTGACGACGCCTGCGGAGTTGGTGGTCGCGGATTCCGAAATGGCCATGATCGGCCCTCCATTCACAGAGTGGACAGGAAGGGAGGGGGCCTAGGCCCCCTCTCCCGATCAGGCAGACGCGCCGACTTCGAGACGCGCCATCCAGGCTTCCTGCAGGATCACCGTGGCGTTCCACAGCTTCCAGCCGACCGTGCCGCGCTGGCCGAGCGGGTCGCCCTGCGCCGGCTTCGGGTTCACCACCATCGGCGTCATCGACGACTTGCCCTTGAGGGGCACGATGCCGAAGGCGTCGCGGGCGAAGTAGAGGACCGGGTAGACGTCGGCCGCCGTGTTCGCCGTGGTGTAGCGCAGGCTGTTGGTCACCGCGGTGCCGCCGGTGTCGACCCAAGGCGCGGCCACCGTGGTGGCGAGGTAGCGCACCTGCTCGACCGAGCCGATCTCGCCTTCCCACGGGGAGGTGTGCCCGCCGTAGTCGGACACCGGCTTGAAGCCCGTCATCTTGCGGATGTCGGTTTCGAGGTCCGGGTGGCAGACCGCGGCATAGGCCGCTTCGACCGACTTCGTGTTGTAGTCGGGCGAGGACGCGACGACGTTCGTGATCTTCTTCGCGTTCTGGCGGTTGAGCGCCGTGGTGACGCGCCGCTGATCGGCGAGGGAGATCGTCGTGATGATGTCGCTGCGACCCGCAACGTTGTTGGCACGGAACACGTTGGTGCCGCCCTTCAGCACGTTGAAGCGCAGCGTCTCGACGGTCACCGCGGCCTGCTCGCCGAGGATGTCCATCGCCTGCTGCAGCACCGGGTCGGTGTGCGTGTCCATCACGACGTCGGTGATGGTCACGTAGTCGCCGTACTGCGCGAGGGTGACGGTGTAGTCCTGGTTCGCCAGCTTGCTGCCGGCCGGGGTCACGCCCTCGACCAGCGGCGTGGTCGCCACCGGGATGTAGAAATTGTTCGCCGGGTTGCCGTTGCCGGCCGCACCCGTCGCGCCGGACAGGAAGTAGCGGCGGAACTTCGCGGTCTGCGTGCTGTTCGTCGGCAGGGCGTAGGTCTGCCCAAACTTCTCGAACTGCAGGAACGGCATGGCGCGATTCAGCATCCGCACGACGCTGTACGCAGCCACCGCGGGGGAGATGTCGCCGTACGAGGTCACCTGGGCCATCTATGGCACTCCGATCTGGTTCAACCCTTGACTGCCGCTGCCGCCGCATCGAAGGCCGACGAAAAGTCGGATGGGTCGATGCCGGCTGCCGGAGCAGTCCGCTTGGAACCGACTGGGGCCAGCGCGGCAGCCGCTTGCTTGGTTGCCGGGGGCAGTTCGGTCGTCTTGGCCTTCGGCGCCGGCGCGGAGGGCTGCTGCCCCTGGCCCGTTGCTTCTCGCCACCGCCCGATGAGGTCAGCCACCTCTTCGGTCGTGCCTCGCTCGATAACATGCTGGTAGGCGGCACGCAAGTAATTCGGTTGCTGCCCCGCCCACTCCACAACCGCGTCTCGCACCGTGTCGTAGTCGCTCACCTTGGATTCGAGTTCGCGCAGGTGCGTCTGCGTCGCCATCACCTCAAGCTGCTCCAAGTGCGGCTTGAGGTAGCCGGCCACCTCGTTGAACACGAAGCTGACCAGCTGGCGGTACTCCGAGCGGCGGCGCAGCGACTCCGCACGCGCCACATCCGGCCAGTCCTTCTCGTAGGTGGTCAGGAACTCCTGTTCTTCCTGAGTGTAGACCGGCGGCTCAGGCTCGGCCGGCGCCGCAGGCTGCGTGGCTGGCTGGGTCGGCGGCGTCTCCGCGGCGGGCTGCTTCTTCACCAGATCGGCAAGCCGCTGCAGCAGGGCGTCGTCATCCTCGCCAGCCGCCGGCCGCTGCTCTTCCGTCACCGGAGGCGTGTCACCTTCCGGTGCCGGCGGTGTCTCCGTGGCGGGCTCCTGCGCCGGCGTCTCCGTGGCGGGCTCCTGCGCCGGCGCTTCCGTGGTCGCCGCAGCCATGGCGCTGTCCACGTCCGTCTGCGGGGCGCTGTCCTCCAGGCGCGACAGGTTGTCGAACACCGCGAGGAACGGATCAGGCTGCGGGGTCTGCGTGGCGGCGTCGCTCATGGGGTCACTCCGTTGCGGTCTTGATGGGCGTGCGCGTCAGCAGCTTGGACACTTCAAGATACGCCCTGGCCTCACCTTGCTTCTGCTGAACCTGATCCAGTGGACAGGTTACCAGTGCTGTCTTGCAATCTTCGTACATCAGTTCCAGCAGGTCCAGGATTAGATGGAACTCAGGCTGCCCGCGCCTTGCCTGTAGCTGCTGAAGCACTCTTTCCCGACGCGCCCGACTGTCCGTTGCCACCCGTGTCTCCCTCGGTTCCTGCTTCAAGCACGGTCAGCGCCGCGTTCACGCTCTGCGCATCGGCTGCTGCGGCGTTCTTCTGCCCCTGCGTAATCGCCTTGAACGCGTCTGCCAAGGTCTTGCGCACCTCAGCCTGCACCATGTCGCGCTGCAGTGCCTGCTGCTCTGCCGCCTGCTGCTGGCGCTGCTGCTTCTGGCGCTCAACCTTGTCCAGCGGCAGAAGCACATCCTGCATGTCACGCACGGCGAACCGCTGCTCCACCAGCTTACGCTCATCCACATGGTCGGCCTCCATTGGCGTCAGCGTCGACACCAGCGTGTCGATCTGAATGCCGCGGACTTCCTTGGCGATCAGGCTGGTCGCACCGCGCGCCACGACGTTGTAGTCGCCTGCCATGGCCTCGTCCGGGTTGAACTTGCGGTTGAACGTCACCAGGGAGGCGATCACCGACTGCGTGAAGATGTCGAAGTTGCGGATGATGTCCTTGAACGGCAGCGCCGCCTCGCCGCGGAGCATGGACGCTCCCGCCGCAGTGCGCATCGGCTCACCCTGGCCGCGCTGGACGTCACCCCCGGTCGATGGGTTGACGAAGCTTTCCACGTCCGCGAAGTCCATGAACAGCTTGATGGTCTGCAGCAGCTCGCTCAGATGCCCGTCGATGCTCACATTACGCACCGCCGGCCACTGCGCGGTCGGCCCGTCATCGTCGCGGTACCACACCTTGTAGGCGTGCACCGAGCCGTAGTCCGTGTCGGCGCGCAGCAGGGCGGTATTCACTTCGAGGTTCGGCCCGCACACCACCGAGGCGTTGTCGAGCAGCATGCGCACCGCCGCCGACACCGACATCTGGCTGTCGCGGATCACCGCCGGCAAGCCGTTGCCGACCGGGCTGCTGTCGTCCTCGTCGAACAGGAACACATGCGCGGTGCGCAGATCGACCCCAAGCTTGCGCCACGGATTGATGTCGGCCTTGATGACCACGTCGCCCAGCATCCACACCTCGGCGTCGATGTCGTCCGCTAGGTTGTCCTCGGCCACCTCGGCGCCAGCCTCACGCAGCGTCTGCCCACTCACCGGGCCGTGCCAGACGATGATCTCGTACTTCTGGCTGTCCTGCTTCTGGTCGACGACGTTGCTCGCCACGCCGAGCGTGCGCAGCTCCTGTTCGTGCGGCTGCGCCCGGTAATTACCGCTCTGGTTGCGCGTCAGGTAGCCGCGGATGATCTCGCGGTAGAAGTCCGGCCGATTGGCCAGGGCGCGCACCTGGGCGCGCGTCATCACCAGCCGCTCGAACCAGCCATCGGCCCCGGTCATCAGGTCCTTCGCCGACATGTCAGGATAATAATCCCACACCGGCAGGAACTCGAACTGCGGCTTGTACTTCTCGGTCACCTGCGGCATCGGCTGCACCGCCCCGGTCACCGGGTCCCGCACCATACCCCAGTGCGTCTGCTGCTCGACCCGCACCATCGGCCCCTTCAGCACACCGATGCCGTAGCGGATGCCGCTCTGCACGACCTTGCGGTTCAGCGAGATGTAGTCGAGCGTCTGGTTACCTCCCAGTTCCTGCAGCTGGTCGTCGATCAGGCGCGACAGGGTCTGCGCCCGCTCCGCGGCCAGCGAGTTGACGGCGTGCTGCACCAATTCGTCCGTCAGATGGGTCTGCACGCCGTCCTTGGCGTCGGCGGCCTGGATGCGCCGGATCGCCTCCATCACGTCGTCCGGGCTCATCTCGGCGTTGGGGCTGGCGCTGAGCGTCCAGTTCCGCTCGTTGCCGGGGAACATCAGGTTCATCACCCGCGCCAGGGTGCTGACGCACTTCACCCGCGTGATCCGCGGATAGGCTCGGCTGCGCTGGGCGGTCAGCTGCGCCTCGATCTCCGGGTCGTAAATGCCGAGGTACTGGCGCAGGTTGCGCATCCACTTCAGCTCGGCGATGCGCCGGTCGGACTTGTACGTCTCGAACAGGGCGCGTAGCCGGTCGGACAGCCCCTTCAGCGCCTGCGGGGACACCGCGCGCACCGGGGCGTTGTCCTGGGGCTCCACCGGCAGGAGGGAAGCGGGGACCTGGATGTCGGACATGCGTCGCTCCTTACCGGCACGCGCCTGCGTGCAAACTACCTGAGTGATTTCACGCGCCCAGCAGCAGCCTGCGGTCCTCTGCCGTCAGCAGGCCGGCGGCAACCGCCGCATCCACGCCCGCGATGGTTTCGGGATGCGCCGGGTCGACTTCGCGGGCCGCCCCGAGGCGGAACAGGAAGAAGCCGAGCGCCGGGGACGCCTGCGCTGCGGCATACAAGCGAGCCTGCGCCTCGCGCGAGATTCGATCCATCCATTCCAGCGGGCTGGGATTCACCACACTCGGTCCCTCCATGAAAACGCCAACCACCCCCTCGGACACGGCACCCGGCTCATCGAACACCCCGGCAGGGGCGGGGATGTCCTCGCTCACACGGATCAACGCAAAGCGCACGGGCTGGCCCGCCACCACGGCGTCGGTGACGGGGCCGAAGGCCAGCACGCGGGGATCGGGCGTGTCGGGATAGCCGAGCGTCGTCAACGCGGCGTCGATGGCGGCAGGACTGCCGCTCCAGCGAAGGTCGATCATGTGGGCCTCATGGTTGCGTCAGGCGTGCGAGTTGCGCGTCGCTCAGGCGGCGCGGGTAGTAGGTGATGCGCCGCAGGATGCCGTTGAGGGTCTGCTGCACATTGGTGGAGTGGCCCAGGCGCATCGTGGTGAGCGCCGGGGTGCCGAAGGCCGTGGTGCTGGGGGTGCCTGCCACGCCCACCGCTGCGCCGCCGCTGTTGGCCGAGCGCCACGCCACCGCGACCTTCCGCATCTGGCCAGGGGAGACGGCAGGCGTGTGGACTTGCTGCAAGATCAAGCCGCCGTTCGGCGCTATCTCGGACACCAGCCGGTCATGTGCGACGTTGCTGCGGACGACGATGAAGTTGGTGCTAGTTCCGTCATCAATCGTCGCCAGATGGGACTGCACCGCGCGCGTGGCCGGGCCAAAAGCCCCTTCCACGATGAGCGTCCCTTGGTCCTGGCGATACCAGGGGCCGAGCGGAACGGTCGGCGTTTCGGCGGCGCGGGTGGATGCGGCGGGGGAGCCTACGGGCGGGAGGATCGGGGACGTGATGGCGCCCCCCTTTTCGAGGGTGGGCAGGGAGAAATCCAGCGTCACGTCAACCACCGTTCCAGCGTTCACCCCAAAGCGCAACGTCGGAAGCGTCTGCGTCGTAGTGGGGTCTGTCATGACGCGCGTGTGCGACGTCTGGACAAAGGTGCTTGTGGGTGTCGGGATGTTTGTCCCGCTCAGCCCGGACGCTGGCGAACCACCCGCGTATTCCCTCAATTCCACTTGCAGGCTGGTGAAGGGCCATGTGCCAGCGGCTAAACGCACGGAAATGGCGTGCGTAGCCGTATCCCCTAACACGGCTGGGGCAGCGTTCGTTATACTAGGGATTGGCCGCAACCCCGACGTCGCTGCCGCCGTGCCGAACCACCGCACGCGGACGTAGGGCCGCCCAGCCTCCTGGAAAACGCCCACGATCTCGGTGGACAGGCCGTTGCCTACGGCGAAGGCCGTGTCGGTGGGGACCACACCACCGGAGCCGACTACGCCCGGCGTGGCGCCCTCATAACGCGGGTTGCGGACGTAATTGGTGGACGCTTCTTCGACCATCATCCCCAGCAGCCCATACTGCGGGACACCATTGCGGCGCTCGGCCAGAGTGGCGAGAGGGATGCGGTCGGTAATCGGGGTCGCGGCTGGAGTGATGGTCGGGAACCCAATGCGGATCGTCACATCAATGGGGACGCCGGATGAGTGGTTCAGTATCAATCCGACACCACCAATCGCAGTAGCTCCGCTTGACGCCGTAAATGATCCAGAGACAAAGGTGAGGTCCGAAGTCAGCGCCACGTTTGCCACCCCGCCTGCGGGCACGCCGCCGGGCCATGCGAAGCGAATTTGCGTGCTTGAGATGTTGTTTAGGCTGCCGCCGACAACCGAGTGCCACACGCCGACTGACCACTTCTGGCCCGGAACAGTCGGAGCCACATTTCCAGACGAGCCGTAGTAGATAATGGTGAACGTGTTGCCGGTGGTGCCGAACACACGCATGTCGTAGTAGGGCACGCCGCTCTCAACGCCGGAACCGACAACAAATGCCGTGATGCTGGCGCTCTTCTGGACGCCCCACACGTCCGTGGGCGGGGCGCCGCCGCTGCCAAGCGCGCCGACAACAAGCCCATCTGCCCACGGGTTAGTAAACAGGTTGTATTCCAGCGCCGGATCGTAGGTGAACCGCGCGACGTCGTTGCCGACTTCTTCGAGATACCCCCGGTGGTTGATGCGCGTCGCCCCGGAGGGGCGGGAGAAGGTCGCGTCTGCGGGCAGGGCGCCGGTTAGCAAGTCGGCATCCCAAGCGCGTCTCGCTGCCCGCCCGCCCAGGGTGGGCAGGAACACCGTCGCGCGGCCGTCGCTCACGGTCAGAAACTCCGCCGCTCGACGGAAATGACGCGGGCTCCCGCTTGCGTGACCTGCGACGCCGCTGTGCCGGACACCAGCCGGAGCCACCGCGCCCCGTTGGGCAGCATCGTGGATGCCGGCACCAGGATCACCCTGTTGGCCGCTGCCGGCAGGGCAATCTCGCCGTCCTGATCACAGACCGTTCGCCAGTCACCCGCCGATGGCGCATCTGAGCCGCGCGCGACCTGCAGTGCCAGCGTGGCCGCAGTCCAGCTACTCGGGAGCCAGATCGACAAGTTATGGGCTTCATCCAGGCGGATAGCGTCGGACACGGACGTGCCGCTGGCGATGGTGACATTCGGTGCGTCAGCCTGGATAGCCATGTTGCGATCTCCTACACGGGATGCACATTATCGGAAGTGGTAGCCCGGTGCTCGCTGAGGTCGGATCATCTGCTGAGTGCCGGTACCTACCACGATCCGAGTTCGCTGACCACCGTATCGCTGGTCCAGCTTGTGGTGATAGCGCGCCGCGTAGCCGAACGCATCCCCCACGTGACTGTACTCGTTCTTCTCCGGCTCCGCGCCACGCGCCACGCCGCGCTTGGTGTCGACCGTCCACCGCCAACCGCCCGACAGCGCGCGCACCAGCCGCGGGCACTCTTCGGCGTCGATCAGCAGCGCCGGGCTGCCCTCCACCAGCCGGGTGGCGAAGTAGTCGATGGCGTCCAGGCGCAGCGGCAGGCGGTTGTTGCTCTCGATCTTGACCGTGAAGTGGCGCTTCAGGATGTCGACCACGGCCCGCTCGTTGGTCATCGACCGCTGCGCCGCGGCCGGGTCCGGCGCGATCACCACCTGGGCCTCCGGGAAGCGCCGGCGCAGATAGGGCTTGAGACGGTCGGTCACGACCCGCTCCGCGCCCATGTTCTCCTGCACCAGCTCGCCCAGCACCAACAGCCGTCCGTCCAGGTCCTCCTGGGTCATCACCAGCCCCGAGCCACCGAGGCCGGGGTCGAAGCCAATCACCAGTTCCAGGAACGGATTGAACTGCAGCGCCTTGCGCGCGATGTGCGTGTCGCGGCTGAAGCTCGATACCACCGGCATGCCGGAGGCGCTGAATCCCCACTCGGCGTCGATGAACTGCTTGATCCAGGCGCGCTTCTTATCCTTGGCCTGCTGGATGTAGTAGCCCCGCCCACCCGGCAGGTTGTCCAGGTTCTCGGCCTTGAGGTCGAAGCCGCCCGGCTGGCGGAAATACGTGACGTTGAGGTCGTGGCTGCGCTGCGTCTCGCGCTTCAACCGGTCGCCCTCGGCGTCACCGGTGGAGCGGAACACCACCTTGTCGTTGTGCAGGTATTCGTACCACCAGTTGTCCTCGGTGTCCGGGTTCGACGCCCCCCACATGCCCCAATTCGTCGCCCCACCGTCCTTGGCACTCGGATAGCGCCCACAGCGGGCCGACAGCGCATCGACGATCTCGCGCGGTATCTGCACGAACTCGTCCAGGATGGCGAAGGTCACTTCCAGCGACAGCACGCGCGCGATGTCGTCCGGGTTGTCCAGGGGGCGAAACAGCACCTCGCACTCGACGTCATCGAAGCGCAGTATGAACTTGTAGTTCGTCGCTTCCCACTTCCCCGCCTGCCCATCCTTGAACCACATGAACCAGGAGTTCAGTGTGGTGTCCTTGAGCTGTGGCAACGTGTTGCGCACGATCACCGCGCGGGTACGGCGGATGCCGTCCGGGCCGGGTTGCTGCATCTTCGCCATGTAGGCCAGCTTGAAGAAAATGCCTGTAGTCTTGCCCGAGCCGACCGGACCAATAATCCAGTCCATGAAGAGTTCACCAGGACGATAGTCCTTGATGAATGTCCTGATGGTCGGCGGCGGTGTGTACGAAATCACCTCCACTGCTAGGCGTCCTGGCGGCGAGTCACCCCGCGGTAGATATTGGATACGGTGGACTGACAGACCCCGTAGTCCTCAGCGATAGACCGCAGTGACGCACCGGCAGCGCGGGCAGCGCGCATTTCTTGCGCCTGTGCATCGGTCACAGTCGTCATCCCGTGCCGCTCTCCGTGCGCGTGGCGGCGCTTCGCTACGCTATCCTGCTTGTTGTCGGCCTGCGTCCCGAGCCGCAAGTGGCCGATGTTCACGCAGGCCGGGTTGTCGCACACATGCAGCACGACTTGCGGGCGCTGCGGAAACACTCCGTGAGTCAGATACCACGCCACCTGATGGGCGCCCCGTGACACCCCTGCTCGGATGCTGAGCAGGCCGTACCCCCATTTGTTGCGTGCGCGCTGCCATATCCAGCATCCTGTAGCCGGATCGAGTAGCCAGCCGGCGTCAAACCGCGTGCGGAGCGTTGTGGACAGGCGCTGCATGGTCTGCACCAACCTAGAGATTTATCTGGATTTGCAGCGCGTTGCCAGCCATGGCGTTGCCCTGGTCCTTGCTGCCGTCCAGGCCGGCGGCACGCACCGTGAACTTGATGAGGTCGGCCTTCACGCTCGGCGCCACCTGGGCGCCAGGGGCATGGATCAGGCGCCAGGATGTCTTGAGCAGTTCCTCGGCCTGCAGCTGCGCCTTCAGCTTGAAGCTCAGTCCACCGTCCTTCTGCACCGCCTCGGCGATCCGCTGGACGTGGGCGACGAAACCGGGGTTCTCGCGCAGCCGGTCCCAATCCTCCCGCGTCAGGCCATAGCTCTCGCAGATCGCCCGCACCGAAGCGGTCCTCAGCGCCACCTCCACCGGCAGGGTGGGAGGGTAGCCAAGGAGGGCAGGATCGTCAGCGTCTGTGAGGGCCAGTTCGCTCATGCGGGGAAGATGAAGCATTCCGGCCGGGTTTACAAGCGCGTTGTTGATAGGGAGTTACAGAGCAAAAAATTTTT
>CAYLTE010000036.1:0-25883 GCA_964386195.1 uncultured Burkholderiales bacterium
CGTTCACATCATCGAGTTGCCGGAGCAGGCGAACGAGATGGCGGTGGCGAAGGCGCTGCGCAACAACCCGAACTTCGAGGCGGTGGAGTTGGACTACGCCTACGAGCCGGAGATGACGGTCAATGACACGTACTTTGGCAACGCGTGGCACTTGCCCAAGATGGGGGTGACCTCGGCGTGGGACTACGTGAGCAGCGGGCCGACGATTGCGATCCTGGACTCTGGGGTCAATGGGTCGCACCCGGACCTTGCCGCTCAGATGGTGCCGGGGTGGAACTTCTATAACAACAACAGCGACACGAGCGATGTCTACGGGCACGGCACCAAGGTGGCGGGTGCGGCGGCGGCGGCGGGCAACAACGCGCTGGGCGTGGTGGGGGTGAGCTTTCGCTCGAAGATCATGCCGATCCGGGTGACGGATACGGCGGGCTACGGCTACAGCAGCGCGATGGCCAACGGGATCCGCTGGGCGGCGGACAACGGGGCGAAGGTGGCGAACCTGAGCTTTCGCAACGTGGCGGGTGACTCGATCGTCATCAACGCGGCGAACTACATGCGCAGCAAGGGCGGGGTGGTGGTGGCCGCGGGCGGCAACACCGGGGGGCAGCTGACGCTGGTCGCCAGCAGCGCGATCACGGCGGTGGCGGCGACCAACAGTGCGGACTCGCGCACGAGCTGGTCGAGCTGGGGCAATCACATCGATGTGGCGGCGCCCGGAGAAGGGATCTGGGTGACGACGATGTCAGGGGGCTATGGCGGATCTTCGGGCACCTCGTTCTCCTCGCCGGTGACGGCGGGGGTGTACGCGTTGATGATGGGGGCGAACCCGAAGCTGAGCCCTGCGCAGCTCGATGAGATCCTGTTCAGCACGGCCAAGGACGTGCACACCAGCGGCTTCGACGTCTATACCGGTCACGGACGCATCGACGCGCTCGCCGCCGTGCAGAATTCCAAGGCGACGGTACTCAGCGACACCCAGGCGCCGACTGCGTCCATCGCGGCGCCGACGGGCGGCAAGGTGTCCGGCGTCGTACCCGTTGACGTAAACGCTGCAGACAACCTTGCCGTTACGCGCGTCGACCTCCTGGTAGACGGCAAGGTGCTGCTGAGCGATTCGACCGCGCCCTATTCGTTCAGCTGGGATACCTCCAATCTGACGGACGGCAGCAGGCAGCTCCAGGCGAGGTCATTCGACGCGGCGGGCAATGCCGGAACCTCGAGCGCGGTATCCGTGACCGTTGCCAATGACACGATCGCGCCTACGGTGCTCATCACGAATCCCGCCAACGGCAGCACGGTGGGAGGTGAGGTCGCCATCACCGTCACCGCGGACGACAATGTCAAAGTTTCGCGCCTGTCTCTGACGATCGACGGGAAAGAGGTTGCCGTGGCACTCAATAGTGGGACGTTGTCGTACTCATGGAGCCCAACTTCGACGACGACGGCGACCAAGACCAAGCGTGGAGGTGGGAAAGGCAAGACCACGAGCACGACGACTACGACGTCCTCCTCCACCATCGTGGCGAAGGCACAGGATCCGGCCGGAAACACGGCAACCTCGTCGATTACCGTAAAGCGGTAGCGTGAGAAGGAGAAGCGTGCCGTTGTGTTCCCCCGCCTCTCACAAGGCGGGGCGACGGCGCAGCCGCCGGGGCGGTGTAGGGTGGCCCCGGACGAACCCCTTGATGTCGGGTTTCTTTACATCAATTCCAGCCAAAACCTCTCAAAACGGCAAGAAAACCGAGACGTGTGTCGCAGAAGTGCGCCATTCTGACTGACGCCACCGGGCGACATATCAGGAATGTCCTGAGTTAGTAGAAATGGTGTCGAGCTTTATTACAGATTCGCGTCCTTTCTCACCCGAGCTGCGGCGCGTGGCCTGAAAATCATCTAAAAACAATGATATATAGCCTGATCGAACCATGGCATCCTTCTCGCTATTAGCGGGACAGCAGGTGCTCGCGTCCAACCTGGACCGTTTGCACCAGAATCTGGAGAAGGATCATGAAGGTCAAGAACGTGTTCCGCGCCGTAACCGCCGCCGCAATCATGGCGGGCGCTGCAGGGGCCCACGCTGTACCCGCAAACCAGCTCAACATCCCGTGGCAAGGGATCATCGATCTCGGTGTGACCAGCCCGTACGATGTGTACTACCAGGTCTTCGCCGATCCGAACAACACGCTGTGCTCGAATGGCCCGCTGACCTGCACGTTCCTGGGTTCCCCGATCATTGCAAAGCAGGACAGTGCGTTTACTCCAGGGCCGGCGTTCACCGGCCAGGAGTTCGATGTGGACATCGGATCTACTGCCACCCCGACAGATCCTGGCTTCTGGAGCTATGAACTCGGAGGCGGTCCTGACCAGCACTATGTCACTGCTTGGGTGGCCAAGGACGGCAGCCCCGATCTGTTGACGGTCTTCTGGCTCATAGCGGACGGAACCACTCTGGGTGGCGATACAGCCTACACCGGCATCCAGGCGTCGCCGGACACGCTCTACCCGTGGTGGGCAGTCAACACCTGTACGGACGGCAAGACCGCGCAGCCCGACGGCGAAGACATGTGCAAAGCGGGCGGCCTGTCGAACATGGTCTGGTACAACTCGGGCGGCGGCAACCCACCGGAGGAGATTCCGGAGCCGGGTGCCCTCGTCCTGCTCGGCTTGACGCTGGCCGGTCTGGGGGTGGCAACGCGTCGGCGTCGCGCCTGAGCGGCACTCGTTGCAATTAGAAACCGGCCCTGCGGGGCCGGTTTTGTTTTGGGGCTACTTGATCGAGCCGAGCAGCTCGATCAGCGGCTGAACGGGAATCGCATACGTGATGCCGCTGGGCTGGCTCAGCACGTTCTCGCGGGATTCCTTGACGAGTACCATGTTCAGAACCCCTACCACCTTGCCGCTGGCCGGATCGTACAGCGGACTGCCGCTGTTCCCCGGATAAGCCGTCGCATCGAGCTGCATGATCGGGTAACGCTTCGCCGAAAGGCGCTTGATGGCTTTCGCGTCGAGCTGCTGCGCATTCGCACCGGGAATGGCGATGGGACTGATGGCCGATACCATTGCGCGATGAGTAGCGGGAAACAGCCCAAGCACGGTTCCGATCGGATATCCGGTGAAGAGCAACTCGGCACCGTCCTGCACGGAAGCGGAATCGCCGAGCTCGAGCGGGGCGAGCTTCGCCCCCTCGAACTTGACGAGCGCAAGATCATGGGCCGAGTCGATGGCCACCGCGCGCGCCGCGTGCACCCGCGCAGGCCCGCCATCGGGACCCGGCAGCGCAACCGCCAGCACTTCCTGTTTCTGGCTGTCCAGTACTCCCGGTAACACGTGAGCGTTGGTGGCGGCCAAGGTTCCGTCGCCTACGACAAAACCCGTACCGCGAAATGCGAATGCGGGCGAGCGGGTCCGTTGGAAGGTTCCGATGGCGACGACCGAGGGCTTGACCCGGGCGATCGATTGCGACAGCGGCGCCGCCACCGCCGGCATGCCCGGGACAAGGACGCTCGCGAGTCCAGCGAGCACGAATCGCCTTCTGTTGAGATGCGTCACGACATCAGGATTTCTTTGCATGCGCGTAGCAGTCCGTTCTAGCGGGTGGGAGCGGAGGCGAGCTCTTCGCCTCCGTACTCGTTGACATACCAGCCCAGGGCGTCCCGCAATCCCTTGCGCAGATCATGTGTCGGAGCGAATCCGAGCAACCGCTGCGCCTTGGAGATATCGGCCTGGGAATGGCGAACATCTCCTGCGCGGAAATCTCTGTACACCGGCTTGGCGTCGGCGATTTCCGGCACGTACCTCGCAAGCAGATCGCGAAGCGTTTCGAAGAGCTGATTCAGGGTCGTTCGTCCGCCGACTGCAACGTTGTAGATCTGATTGAGCGCTTCGTCCCGGTTCGCAATGGCAGCAAGAACGTTCACCTGCACGACGTTGCCTACGTAGCAGAAATCCCGCGACGTCTCCCCGTCTCCATAGATTTCGACCGGCTGCGCAGTCAACAATGCCTGCACCCAGCGGGGAATCACCGCTGCGTACGGTCCGTTCGGATCCTGCCGGGCGCCGAATACGTTGAAATAGCGCAGGCCGATCGTCTCCACGCCGTAGCAGCGTCCGAACACGTCTGCGTACAGTTCGTTCACGTACTTGGTCACGGCGTAGGGCGAAAGCGGGCGGCCGATCTCGTCCTCGACCTTCGGGAGACCGGGGTGATCGCCGTAGGTCGAACTGGAGGCTGCATACACGAAGCGCCGAACCTTGGCGTCGCGGCTGGCCACGAGCATGTTGAGAAAGCCGGTGACGTTCGATTCGTTCGCCTCGATCGGATCGTTGATCGAGCGCGGTACCGAGCCCAATGCCGCATGGTGGAGCACGTAGTCGACGCCTTCGCACACGCGCCGGCAGGTGGACAGATCCCGGATGTCGCCCTTCACGAAGGTGTGCGATCGCCAGGCATCGCCGACAGACGACTTCACTTCGTCCAGATTACGCTGGTGTCCGGTGCTGAAGTTGTCGAGGCTCACGACCTCCTGGCCATGCCGGAGGAGCGTTTCAACCAGGTGAGAGGCGATGAAGCCCGCGCTGCCGGTAACCAGCCAGCGCTTGCGCTCGGTGAGCAGACGGTGCAAATCGGGGAATTGCATGAGCAGGTTCCTAGAGGCGCCAGACGCCGATGCCATGTGGGGCGTACGCCGACGCGTTCACCTGGCCCTTGACGTCGATCATCACGCCTTTGGGCGCGAGCTTGTTCAGATAGTCCTCGATCGGTCGCTGCGAGAACTCGGCGTGCGCAACGGCGTACACGATCGCAGCAGACCTGGGCAGGTCATCCCAACTCGTCAGCGGGATGCCGTATTCGTGGCGCGCTTCCTCGTCGGTCGCGACCGGGTCGTGAACGTGAACCTTCACGCCGTAGGACTTCAGTTCACGGATGACATCCACCACCTTGGTGTTTCGGATGTCCGGGCAATTCTCCTTGAAGGTCATGCCCAGAACGATGACGTCGTCACCGCCCACCGGGAATCCAGCCTGGATCATCTTCTTGACGGTCTGCTCGGCGATGTACTTCCCCATGCCGTCGTTGATACGGCGTCCGGCGAGAATCACCTGGGGATGGTAGCCCAGCTTCTCGGCCTTGTAGGTGAGGTAGTAGGGGTCCACGCCGATACAGTGACCGCCCACCAGCCCCGGACGGAACGGAAGGAAATTCCACTTGGTCCCTGCTGCCTGCAGCACTTCCAGCGTGTCGATACCGATGCGATGGAAAATGATGGCCAGCTCGTTCATGAGCGCAATGTTGAGATCGCGCTGCGTGTTCTCGATGACCTTGGCAGCCTCGGCGACGGCGATACTGCTTGCCTTGTGCACACCGGCGGTGATCACGCTCGAGTAAACCTCCGCGACACGTTCGAGCGTTTCAGGTGTATCTCCCGCGACCACCTTGACGATCTTCGTGAGCGTGCGCTGCTTGTCGCCCGGATTGATGCGCTCCGGCGAATAGCCCACGAAGAAGTCCTTCTTCCACTGCATGCCGGACAGCCGCTCCATGATCGGAATGCAGACTTCCTCCGTGGCGCCCGGGTACACCGTCGATTCGAAGACCACCGTCGCGCCGCGCTTCATGTTTCGCCCGACCGACTCGCTGGCGCCGACCAGAGGGGAGAAATCCGGGCTGTGCGCGTCGTCCACGGGCGTGGGAACGGCCACGATGATGAAATCGGCTTCCTTGAGCCGGGAGGCGTCGGACGTGACGGAGAGATGGCGGGCCGCCTTCAGGTCCTCGGCGCTCACCTCGCCGGTCGGATCGACGAACTCCCGGTATGCGCGGATCTTCTGCTCGGAGAGGTCAAAGCCGATAGTCGGCATCTTCTTGCCGAACTCGACGGCCAGGGGAAGGCCAACGTACCCGAGGCCTACGACAGCAATTGTGTGCATAGCAACGCGATATGGGTGTAAGGATCAGGAACTGCCAAGCAGCTTCTGTGCTTCCTGGCGGATGGGGGAGTCGTCCGGAAGCTTGTTGAGCTCCTCGATATGGGCGCGAGCCTCCTTTTTCTCGCCGGCCTTCACCAGCGCTTCCGCGAGATGCAAGCGGATAAGAGGCTGATTCGGGGCCAAACCGTGCGCCTTGCGTAGCAGTTCAGCGGCCTTTTGACCTTCGCCGTTTTGCATGTGGATCCATCCAAGGGTGTCCAGAATGGCCGGCGAATTGGGCGCAAGGGAGAGGGCCTTCTCGGCATGCTGTTTGGCGGAAGGGTCTTTGATCTGGGCAAGCGCCCAAGCAAGGTTATTGATCGTCGCCGGACTATCGGGAGCGACCTTCAGCGATTCCCGATTCCAGCGGGCGACCTCGTCCCATTTGCCCTGCTGCGTGTACCGGCTGGCGATGTAGTTCTGCAGGGCCGGATTCTTTGGGTTTCGGGCAATCCAGTCCCGTGCCAGCGCGTCTGCCTCGGTCGTCCGCTTCTGCTGATCGAGGACGGTCCACAGACGCGCCACCACGTTGATGTCCGGCACCTTTTCCATTGCCGAGCGCAGCGCGGATTCCACGTCCTGTAGCCGCTTCGCATTCGCGTAGACGTCAACCTCTGCCGTATAGCCGATCGCTTCCTTCGGGTACAGCTTCTGAATCTGCCGCGCCGCCTCGACTGCCTTGTCGACGTTCCCGGCAACCGATTCGAGGTTGACCATGCTCAGCATGATCGTGCGCGAACCGGGCTCCATCTCCAACGCCTTCCGGAGGTTGGAGCGGGCACTTTCCCAGTTTTCGGACGCGGCGTGCGCTTCCGCGAGGAGGACCAGCGGTCGGCTGATCTCGGGTTGCAGCGTGGCGAGCTTTCCGAAGCTGCCGAGCGCCTGATTGGAATCGCCCGCCGCCAGCTGAGCCCGACCCAGAGCTTCGAGCAGTTGCGGGGAGTCGGGGACTACCGCCACTGCATTTTGCGCAGCGGTTACTGCATCCTGGGCTCTGCGCTGCCCCAACATGTAGTTGATCTTGGCCAGATGCGAACGTATCGAGGTGGGATTCGCCTCGACCGCCTGGTTGATCGCCTCCTCCACCTGCGCGGGCATCGCATTGGACTGCTGCAGCAGCAATACAGTGGCGAGCAGCGCCTGCTCCTGCTTCGGGTCCTTCTCGAGGATGGACCGATAGCGACCGAGCGCAGCCTTCTGGTCGCCCTTGCGCACATCCAGTTGCGCCAGGTTGGCAGCGGCGGGGAAGAAGGTGGGTTGCAATTCCAGCGCGCGTTCGAAGCTCTTGCGCGCGCCGTCGTTATCCCGTGTCGCGAGCAGGACGAGCCCTTTCATGTTGTGGACGATGGGATTGTCCGGCTGCTTGGTGAGAAGCTCCTCGAGGGCAGCTTTCGCCTTGTCGGTTTCCCGGCGGTTCATGTGCAGCGCGATCAGCGAGAGGTCGGCCTGGATATTCTGGCTGCCGCTTCCTGCGGCGGCTTCGAGCACTTGTACTCCCTCGTCGACGTTGCCGGAGCCGATGAACGCCTGTCCAAGGCGGGTCTGACGCACGACGTTCTTTGGATCGGCGGCAAGTGCCTTCTCATAGAGGCGGGTCGCCTCCTTGTAGTTGCCCTCGCTCATCGCGATCTCCGCGGCAAGCGAGAGCAAGCCCGGATCCTCGGGTTTGGCCTTCAACAGCGGCTCCAGGAACTCCTTGGCGCGGCCAGGCTTGCCCGCCTGGAGAAGAGCCCCGACCAGTAGCCGCTGTGCGTAGCTGTTGGGAACCGCCTTCGCGGCCTTGGTGAGATGGTCCTCTGCCTCGACAAGGTTGCGCTGTTGCATGGCCAGCGTGCCAGCCAGGGTGAGCAGTGGCGGATAGTCGGGTGCGTACTTGAGCGCGTTGCGCGCCGCGTCGCGTGCCTCGTTCGTCTTACCCTCCGCAGAGAGGACCAGGGCGTCGAGATACAACGGCGCGACGCTGTCGCGGGCCGCCTTCTTGAACGCGTCGACCCTGGTCCGTGCGCCAGCGACATCGCCGGTGCGTAGCAGTGCAGGGACGAGTGAAAGGTGGGGCGCGATGGCGTTCGGGCGCTCGTCCACGGCCTTGCCGAGCGCCTGGATCGCCTCGGACGACTTCCCCTGCACCTCGAGCAGTTGCGCCTTGAACAGCAGGGCATCGACGAAGGTGGGCGACTCCGCCAGCAGGGTGTCGACCTGCTTCCCGGCTTCCTCGACGCCGCTATCGGCCGTGGCGATACGCGCGAGCCCAAGCTTTGCATCCCGATTCGATGGGTCGAGTTCGAGCGCATCGTTGAACGCCTCGCGGGCCTCCGCAACCTTGCCGCGCCCAAGATTGATCGAACCCTCCATCGCCCTCATCTTTGCCTTGGCGGCAGGTTCGGTGACCGTCGACTGCATGGTCAGCTCGAGGGCTTTCTCGGATTCGCCCAATCCTCGGAGCGCTTCGGCAAGCGCAGGCTCGACGAGGTTCGAGTCGTGCCCAGCTTCGGCCGCCTTGCGCAGCTCGATCTCGGCATCCCGGTACTGCCCCGTTTCCATGAGAGCCTGGGCGAGCAGATAGCGCGCTTCGCCGTTCTGAGGCGCGGCCTGGATGGCGTTCTTCAGTTCGATGATCGCTGCCCGGTAATCCCTCTTTTCCAGGAAGCTCTTTCCGGATTGGAGGAACTTGTCGGGATCCTCGGCATTGCAGCCGGTGAGGGCGGTTGTCAGCGCTAGGCCGACGATGCAGAGAGACGAACGCAGGTTTGCCATGGGATCGTATCGTTATCGCGTCATTCGTTGACTGGGAGTTTCTGGACGGACGAGTCGGTTCTGAGGTTGTATTTGTCCATCAGATCATAGAGCGTAGGCCGGCTCACTCCGAGCAGCTCGGCTGCCTTGCTGACGTTGCCGTTGACGCGGCTGAGGACGCGGATGATGGCATCCCTCTCGGCCTGGTCGCGCACGCGACGCAGGTTGAACGCGTCCGCGTCCACCGGAGATGGTTCGAGGCCGAAATCCTCGGCGTGCAAACCGCTGCCCTCGGCCATGATGACTGCGCGCTTGGCACAGTTTTCCAGTTCGCGGACGTTGCCTGGCCATGGGTGGGCTTCGATCGCCGCGACGGCGTCAGGAAGCAGCGACAGGGAACTGCGCTTCTGCTCGTCGGAGAAGCGACGCACGAAGGCGTGGGCCAGCAGGCTGGCGTCACCCTTGCGGTCGCGAAGCGGAGGAATGTCGAGGACGATCTCGGCAAGGCGGAAGTACAGGTCTTCACGGAAGCGGCCCTGGCCGATCAGGTTCTTCAGGTGCTGATGCGTCGCGCAGACGATGCGAACGTCGACTGGAATTTCCTCGCGTCCGCCGACGCGCTCGATCACGCGCTGCTGCAGGAAGCGCAGCATCTTGGCTTGCAGCGACAGCGGCAGATCCCCGATCTCGTCGAGGAAGAGCGTTCCCTTGTGCGCAGTTTCGATCTTGCCCGGCGTCTGCTTCACGGCGCCGGTGAACGCACCCTTTTCATAGCCGAAGAGCTCGCTTTCGAGCAGGTTCTCGGGAATCGCCGCGCAGTTGATCGCGACGAAGCGCTGATTCTTCCGCGTCGACAGATCGTGCAGACCGCGGGCGAACAGTTCCTTACCGGTTCCCGATTCGCCCAGCAGTAGCACCGTGGCATTCGTGTTGGCGACTTTTTCCACGGTGCGGGCCAGTTTCTGCATCTGAGGATCGCGCGATATCAGTCCCGCGATCGCACCTCCGCTCTGTGTCTCCTGCAGACGGCGATTCTCCGCCTGAAGCTCCCAAAGGCGAAATGCGCGTTCCACGATGAGCGACAGGAGCTCGGGCTGGAAGGGCTTCTCGCAGAAATCGTAAGCGCCCAGCGCAATCGCCTTCAATGCGTTCGAGCGATCGTGCTGACCCGACACGACGATCACCTTGGTGTCAGGTGCGGCGTCCAGGATCTCTGCGAGTAATTGCATGCCCTCCGTCGGGTCGTCTGGGTGCGGGGGCAGGCCGAGATCGATGGTTGCCACGGCAGGCTCGTGGCGTCGAAGCTGGGCGATTGCCGACTCGCGGTCGTTGGCCAGCACCACCTCCATGTCGTCGAACGACCACCGCATCTGCTTCTGCAGCGCGGGATCGTCCTCGACGATCAGTAGCGGGCGTCTCTTGTCCGTCATGCAGCCACCTGCTGTGCTTGGGTATCGGATTCCCTGCTGAAGCCGGGAAGGTGGATCGTGAACCGAGAACCCTCTCCGAGCTTGCTCTCGACGGCGATTCTTCCCCCGAGTTCGGCCACGTACTGGTGGCTTTCGAATGCTCCGATTCCCATTCCCGACGCCTTGGTGGTGCGGAAAGGCTTGAACAGCTGATCCCGAATGAACTCGCTGCTCATCCCCTTGCCGTGATCGCTGACCTGGATCAGCGCCTGTCCATCGGGCGTGCGCCGTCCCTCGATTTCGACGGGTGAGTCCGGCTCGCTTGCGTCGATTGCGTTCTGCACGAGGTGACCGATGACTCGCTCCAGCCGTTCCTCGTGGCCGAGGGCGAGCAAGCCCGGCTCGACCGAGGCCTGCACGCGATGTCCCTGTTTCGAGTGCGCGGTGCGCACCCGCTCGATGAGCGGTGCGAGTTCCACCGGGCGAGGATTTTCAACCGGCGTCTCGCCGGAACGCAGCTGCAGCAGAAGCCGATTCATCCGTTCGACCACGTGCTGCACGGTTTCGAGCATGTCACGCTGAAACTCTGGCTTGGCACCGTGGCGTTCTGCATTGCGAAGCAGCAGGGAGAGCTGCGCGATCAGGTTCTTCAAGTCGTGGACGACGAATGCAGACATCCGGTTGAATGCGTCGAACTGCTTGGCTTCCAAGAGCGCCTCGATCGCACGCACGTGACCGAGATAGGAGGCAGCCTGCCGCGCGGCGGTCTTGAGCAGGTCGAGTACCTCCCAGTTGACTTCGACCGCCACACGCGGCTTGAGCAGCACGATGAAGCCGACCAGCCTGGTATCCGACGCCATCGGGACGAGCAGCCACGCGTCAGGCATGCCGGCGAGCCAGGCGGGAAGCTCGGGAAGTTGTTCATCTCCGACCCGGATGCCTTTCGCATTCGTATCCACGATCCAGTTGGTGCGCTCGATGAAGCGGATGAAGGGGCTCGACGCTTCCTCCTCGCTGTCGGGAGGAGTCATGTTCCACCCTCCGGCCGGCCGGTACTTGCCGTCGTCATCGTGCATCCACACCGCTCCGGCGGGGCTTTCTACGAGGTCTGCGAGCCCGTGTGCGGTGCGCTCGTACACCGTGGCGCCGGACTCGCTCTGTGCCAGTTTTGCGGTCAGCCGCAGCCACTCCTCGCGGTAGTCGTAGCGATAGGAGAAGAAATTCTTGTTGATGGTGACCTTGAGCCGAGCCCGGAACGTGCCGGAGGAAAAGAGCACCACGAGCAGGATCAGCGCGCCGAGCAGCAGCAAGGTCTGCATCGCCTTGCCCCACTCTCCGCCAAACAGCTGGACGTAGTATCCCGCGGCGGCAACGGCCAGCAGGTAGATGCCGGAGATCAACAAGGCAGTCGAACGGAATACCACGGCCCTGGAGACTGCCACATCGATCGTCCACGCCCTGTTGCGTGCCGAGGAAACGAGGATCAACGGAATGGGCAGGACGTGCGCAATGCCCCGAGCTGTCCAGAAGCTCGGGTCGAGTCCCTTCATCAAGGCTGCGTCAGAGAACACGAAGAGGTCGAACCCGTATAGTGCCGCCACGCCGATGCACAGCGGCTTGATGCCCCAGCGCCGGTCCTCGGGCGTTGCGCGGAACACGTGCTCACACACGACGAGGCCGGCAATCGAGGCGACGATCCAGAGCCCGAACGCAGAGACCATGCCTGCGCTGCCCGTCGAAACCACGGAAAAGGCCGCAAGCATCAGAAGCCCGCATGACGCTGCGATGAAGCCGAAGTACAGCAGGACCGGGCGCTTGCGCTCGTGCACGGTGGGCACGAGCGCGACGAGAAAAGCCGTCCACAGACCCCAGCGCATCGCGTCGGCGAACTGATGGGCGATCCAGGTGAGCGTAAGGCTCCAGTACGCCTGGGCCGCTCCACTCAGCTCCCAGATGCAGCTGCCCATGCAGGCCGCCACCAGCAGCCTGCCGCGCCAGGAACTGCCTGCGCGCAGGCCGAGCTGAAGGGCAATGGCGGCGTAAGCCGCAGCCCCGATCCCGTATGTAATGGTGGCGACGTAGTCAGGCGTGGACATCTGGCTGGCCTAGGATGAGTCTCCTTGGAACCAAAGGGAGCAGCAGCACGCGCTTGCCTGCCCTACTGCGACACTATAGCCGATAGGCTTTAACGGTATCCGATGCGCGCCACGGGGGGACTGGGCGCGCTTCGAAATGTGGAAAGGGGAGTAGGGCGGATGCCGGAGCATCCGCCGAAAGGCTCTCAGCGGGCGCCTTCGCCCTTGAGGACCACGCGGATGGTCTTGACCAGAATCAGAATGTCTAGAAGCAGCGTATGGTTCTTCACGTAATAGAGGTCGAACTGCAGCTTCTTCACGGCATCCTCTACCGAAGCGCCGTAGCTGTAGCGGACCTGGGCCCATCCGGTCAGCCCGGGCTTGACGGTATGGCGGGCGCCGTAGAACGGAATCTTCTCGGAGAGCTGCTCGACGAAGTAGGCGCGTTCGGGGCGTGGGCCAACGAAACTCATCTCGCCGCGCAACACGTTGAAAAGCTGAGGCAATTCGTCGATCCGGGTGCGCCGGATGAACTTTCCTACACGCGTGATGCGAGGATCGCCTGTCGTTGCCCAGCGCGGCACGCCGTCGCGTTCGGCATCCGTGCGCATGCTGCGGAACTTGAAGACCGTGAACTCCTTACCGCCCAGGCCGACCCGATCCTGACGGAAAATCAGCGGCCTGCCGCTCTCCAGCATGATTGCCAATGCGGTGATCGCCATGACGGGGAGGGTAAGAACCAGCAGGACCGATGCAGCGAGCAGGTCGAACACGCGTTTGACGAAGCGCCGCCCCCAGTCCTGGCGGAATCCGTCGCCGTAGATCATCCAGCTGCTCTTGAGGGAGTCGACCGGCACTTCGCCGGTGACGCGCTCGTAGAAGCCCGGCAGATCCAGAATCCGCACGCCGCGCAGCCGGCAATTGAGCAAGTGACTGAGCGGAAGCGAGCCGCCCCGCTGTTCCCGCACCGCCACGATGACCTCGTGGGCGCGCGTACGCGAGACGGCTTCCTCGAGCGACATCGAAGTGGGAATGATCTGATCTCCCGGAACCGCGCGGTTCTGCGAATCGACCGGATAGAACCCAACGAGCGTGGCTTCGGAGGCCGGCAGCGATGCGATGGCGCGGGCAACCGCACTGGCGTCCGATCCCGTTCCGAGTACCAGAATCCGGCGGCTGAAGACGTTGCGCTGAACGCCCGACAGCAGGAATCCACGCAGCAGCATCAGCGCTGCGAACGACATGACCGACGCCTGCGGAATGGACTGCTGGTACAAATCGCCATCCGGGAGTAAATCGAACACGAAGTGCGCGATCACCGCTCCCATGGCGATGCTGATGAGCATGCGCACCGTAAGAGGTGCCAGTCGCTCGGTGGTGCCGGCGCGCAGCAGCCCGACGAGGCCGAAGGCCAGCAGTTGCGACGCCGCGAAAAGAATGCCGGCGCTGCCGAAAACCTGAGGACCCGCGCCCTGGATCACCGGCGCGTGATTCGACATGACGAAGCCGAAAATGACGAAAAGCGCTGCCCCGCCGAGCGCCAGTTCCAACAGCGCAACCAAGGAAAGTCGTTGATTAAAGATCAGTACCATCTAACGCCCCCTCCCTCGCATCGTCTTTCGCTCCACGCGAAAGCCGCCACGAGGACGTCTGGTGTTCTTATCCGAACGATGCGCTCTGGTGCAGCGCATCAGCGATCGCGCGTCGCCGTTTCCAGCTGTAGGAAACGGCTACACATCGGTCGCCGCTTGAAGACGCCTGGATGCTAGGCCAGCGCTTCGCGTGCAGTCATCCTTTGTCAATAATTCATTAAATCGCTATGATTCTTGGAGGATTTTTTCACTTTACGGAATTCGCATGGTGGCCATGTTCCGTGGTTTGTATGACGGTTCTTCGAAGCCGACCGATTCCAGCATGACTCATGCCCCCCGGCAGCAGAATTGGCTTTCTTCGTAGCACTGCAGCATGATGGCCTAAGGGAAATGCTGGTAGCAACCACTAACTGATTGCACAAGACTGTGTTCATTCTCAAGAAGTTCCTCACCGCACTCATCCTGCCACCCACGAGTTTTCTTCTCGTCACCGCAGTCGGGATCCTGCTTGCACTAGGCCGCCGCACGCGTACGCTCGGGCTGCTCCTGGCAGCGGGGTCGACGGCAGCTTTGTTGGCGCTTTCCACCCCGTTCGTCTCCGGCCATCTCACCCGCCTTGCCGGCGACTCCAGGCTGTTGACGTTGGACCAGTTGAAGTGGGCAGAGGCGATCGTCATTCCCTCGGCAGGCGTACGGCGCGCCGCCGCGGAATACGGGAAGGACGTTGCGAGCGGCATGAGCATGGACCGCATCCGATACGGCGCGCATCTCGCGCGGGCGAGTCGGTTGCCTGTTCTTGTCACCGGCGGGCAGGTCTACGGTGGTACGCCGGAAGCCATGCTTATGCGCGAAGTCCTGGAAGACGAACTGGCGATTCCGGTCAAATGGGTGGAGGCGCAGTCGCGCAACAGCCATGAAAACGCGGTGTTTTCAGCCCGCATCCTGCACGAGGCGGGCGTGTCGAAGGTCGTGGTCGTCGCCCATGCGGTGGATGCGCGGCGCTTCCGACGGGAGTTCGAGATGGCGGGGTTGGACGTTGTGATCGCTCCTACTCAGGTTCCAGGGTCCGGCAAGGTGGACCACTGGGTCCAGCACATGCCGTCCGTCAGCGCATTGCACGGCAGCACCATCGCCATCTATGAACTGGTGGCGTACCTCGCCCTGATCCTGGGCTTCAACGCCGCGTAATCGGCGGTCGATCGAGCGCCAGAGGCCTGGGTTGGCTCGCTGACGCGTACGCGCCTCCTGGAACACCTGATCGGTCCGACCCCGTGAAGTCGAGGTGCGCCTCCGGAAGGTCGCTTAGGCCGGAGGGCAGGGCGACCTCCTGAACCGGGAATGCCCCCCGGAGCGGAGACACATCGAGCGCGGGTGGTTCTGCATAGGGGGCCCGCAGCATCGCCCCGGCATTCTCCCAAGTGTCGGTCGAGTTCCCGTGGAAACGCTGGCCCGCGAACGCACGCTTGGCGAAGAGAAGATTGCCCAGGACCCTGGGCCGATAGCCCGGTGCCACGCCGCGCAGCGCGATGCCCGCGTCGGCGGCCAGCACCGTGTTGTTGAATACCGCCACCTGTCGAGGTCGCGCATTGTGCGGCTGGATGGAAATGGCGGAGCCGTGCCGGTTCACTAAAACGTTGTTGTAGATGGCCATGTTGCCTTCTGCCTGCAGGAGAGCCTCCTCCGCGTTTTCGTAGAACACGTTCCCGTAGACGATGTGCATGTCCTCGGCACCGGGTCCCGAGGGCGGAAAGTGACCCAATAGGACATTCGGACGGGCCGCATCGCCGGTGGAGGCGCCGAGGTGCTTCGAAAAGACGTTGTGGCGCACGATGATCATCCGCCGGTCCTCAGGCATGCCGGGGACGTCCGGGCGGATCCGCTGGTGCTTGATCTGAAGGTTGTAACCGATCGTGTCGCGGATCACGTTGCGCTCGATCACCCCGCCCACCAGGCCTGCGCTACCGTTCGATCGCCCCAGGTACATGCCGGTGCCGGCGCCAAGGATCACGCAATCGCGGATGGTCCAGTCCCAGGCCGGGCTCTGTATCGCGATGCCGGCGATCGCCTGATCGGCGTCGTGGCCCGTTATGCGCAGCCGCGACAGGATGATGTGATGGGCGTAGCGGGATTCGCTCTCGGCCTTCACGGCGTCGGCATTGCGACCTAGCCCCTCGAGCTCGATCGAGTCGATCATCAGGTAGGAAGCATCCCGGATGCTTACCGTGTTCGCCCCGTTCCGCGCAAAGAAACGAGCGGGTGAGCCACTCTGTGGACCCATGATGACGATCGGCTGCTCGGGCGTCCCGTCCAGGCCATGAAGGCGCAACCCACGGCGATAGTCCCCCGGCGCCAGAACCAGCCGATCCCCCGGTTCGAGCTTGCGCACCAGGTCGACGTAGGTGTCCGGCGTGGCGGGAATATCCCGCGCACGAGCCGGTGCTGCCACGGCGATGGCGAGTACCAGCCAAATCAGTAGGACGTGTGCAGCCGACATGAGCGCAGGGCGAGGACAGAATGTATGGAACGGATTGTGCACGCGCTGCGCTGCCCGGGTTTTGACATCCCCGACACGATGCAGGGAGTTTTGAGGGGTTCGACTCGTTGCCGCATCGCAATAACAAGGCCGGCATATAATCGCGCCCTTCCGCTTTCCACTTCCAGCTCAGCGAGATAATCGAGTTCTATGCCCGGCCTCTGCGGATTCTTCGACGTAGCAAACCTCGTCTCGATCGACGGCGCGGTCACAGAGCAGGCGCTTGCGGAGATTTCCCGGCAAGGGGATTCCACCGTCCAGGCGAACGCCCCCGGGGCATGGGCCGCATATGCAGGCGCGCGACGCACCTCCGTCTATCAGGACGATAACGTGCTCGCACTGATCCACGGCACGGTGGAGTTCGAGGATGGCGAGCGCAACCACCAGGCAATTGCCCGGCGGGTCGCACTCGGCTATGCGGCCGGCTCCCGCGACGTTCTCACGGCTCTGCGCGGCGGTTTTGCCCTGGCAGTGTTCGACACGCGCCGTCGGCGCGGGCTGATTGCCATCGATCGGATGGGGCGCGCCTCGCTCAGTTACTGCGTCGAGAAGGGCAGGCTGTCGTTCGCCACGAGTTCGATGGCGCTCCATCCGCTGCTAGGCAAACCTCTGGATGTGAACCTGCAGGCCATCGCCAACTACGTGTACTTTCACATGGTGCCGGGGCCGGAGACGTTCTTCCGAGGTTTGCGGCGGCTCGAGCCGGGCGAGTTCCTCGAGGTCGGCGAGCGAGGCATCGAGCGGGGACGCTACTGGTGTCCGGACTTCGTCGAGAACGAGTCGACGGATTTCGCCCAGGCCAAGGCGCGTTTCGTTTCCCAGCTCGAGGCATCCGTCCGGCGCGCCCGGGGCGAGGACGAGGTCGGCTGCTTCCTCAGTGGCGGGACCGACAGCTCGACGGTCGCAGGCATGGTGGGCCGCACCTCGAACGCGCCTGCGCGCACCTACTCGATCGGATTCGCCGCGGAAGGCTACGACGAGATGGACTTCGCGCGTGTCGCGGTCCGTCACTTCGGCACCCGGCAGGTCGAGTACTACGTGACCGCGGACGACGTGGTGAACGCGATTCCGCTCATCGCACAAACCTACGATCAGCCCTTCGGCAATTCTTCCGCAGTACCAACCTACTATTGCGCCCGTCTCGCACACAGCGAGGGGCTGCGCGTCATCCTCGCTGGGGACGGCGGTGACGAGCTGTTCGGCGGCAACCAGCGTTATGCCGATCAGTACGTGTTCTCCCTGTACTCCCGCGTACCCACGGTGTTGCGAAAGGGCTTGCTCGAGCCGGTGTCGTCGCTTCCCGGCGCGTCGAACGTGCTGCCGCTACGCAAACTCGGCAGCTATATCGCCCAAGCGTCGGTACCGATGCCCGGCCGGCTGCAGTCCTACAACGCCTTCTCGCGCTTCGGACCCCGCAGCATCTTCACGCCAGACCTGCTGGCGCAGGTGGACGTCGAGCTTCCGGGCGCGCTCGAGGAGCAAACGTACAACGGCGCTGCCGCCGAGAGCCTGATCAACCGCATGCTCGCCCTCGACTGGAAGTTCACCCTCGCTGACAACGATCTGCGCAAGGTGGGCAGCATGTGCGAAGCCGCCGGCGTCGAGGTCCGCTATCCGCTGCTCGACGAGGAACTGGTCGATTTCTCGCTGCGCCTTCCCCCGCGATACAAGCTCAAGGGAACGCAGTTGCGCTGGTTCTTCAAGCGCGCGCTGGAGGATTTCCTTCCGCCCGAGATCATCAGCAAGAAAAAGCACGGCTTCGGACTGCCCTTCGGCAACTGGGCGCGAGAGCACCCCGGGTTGCGCGCGCTCGCCTACGACTCGATGACCAGCCTGAAGTCGCGTGGCGTCATCGCGCCAGCCTTCATCGACCGCATGGTCGACGCCCATCGCAACGAGCACGCGGCCTACTACGGTACCCAGATCTGGGTGCTGATGATGCTCGAGCAGTGGTTCCAGGCGCACGTCGACCGGCGCAGCCAGGCGAGGCTTTCCACCTTGAACCCGACGCCCTCGCTGGCCCGCGCAGCGGGTTGACCCTCTTCATCCACCAAGGTAGTGACGATGCTTCGCAAAGCCGCCAAGGCCGCAGTCCTCACGGCGATCAACGCGTACGACAAGCGCGAGGGCCCTCCCCAGCCGCAATCGCCCGCCGCCTGGGACCTGACCGTTTCGGCCGCCGGCGAGCTGTGCTGGGAGGGCGTCAACCTCGTGGATCTCGGAAGCCAGTTCGGGACGCCTCTGTACGTGGTCAGCCGCGCCCGCCTGGAGCGCGACTACCGCGAGTTTCTCGGCGCGTTCACCGCGCTGTATCCGAAGGTGGAGATCGGCTGCTCGTACAAGACCAACCCGCTGCCTGGCGTGATCAAGGTGATGCACGAAATCGGCGCCAGTGCCGAGGTGATCTCGCACTTCGAACTGTGGCTCGCGCTTCGGCTGGGAATGCCCGGCGAGCGGATCATCATGAACGGACCGGCGAAGACGGATCAGGCGCTGGATCTCGCCGTGGGCAATGGCGTGCGTCTGATCAATGTCGACAACATGGACGAGATCGAGACGATCGACCGGTTGGCTGGCAAGTACGGCCGGAAGCAGGACGTCGGCGTGCGGGTGGTGACGTCAGTGGGATGGTCGGCGCAGTTCGGCTTGCGCATCGGCACCGGCCAGGCCTTGGAGGCATTCCGGCGCATGAAGGCTGCGTCCAACCTGGTTCCCTGCGCCCTGCATGCGCATCTGGGCACCGGCATCCACGACGCAAACGTCTATTTCACCGCCGTGACGGAGATGCTCGAGTTCGCCAGACGGTTGCGTGAGGAACTCGGCATCGAGATGCGCTACCTCGACTTCGGGGGCGGATTCGGCGTGCCGACGGTCCGCCCGATCTCCCCCACCGATCGAAAGCTCATCGAGAACGGTTTCCAGGTCAATCCGCCGCGAGAAGGGCAGGCGCCGACCACTGCCCAGTACGCGCAGGGCATCATCGAGCGCTTCGCGAAGTACTACGACGTAACTTCCGCGGACTCTCCCCAGATCGTATTCGAGCCGGGACGTGCGATGACGAGCCGGGCGCAGTGCCTGCTGCTCAGCGTCCTGGCGCTCAAGCGTGGCGATCGACTCAGCGAGTACGCCATCCTCGATGGCGGCAAGAACATCACCATGCCACTCGGCTACGAGTACCACGAGGCGTTCGTCGCGAACCGGATGAACGAGGCATCGCAGCAGCGCTACAGCATGTTCGGCCCCCTGTGCCACCCGGGCGACGTGCTGTTCAAGCACCGCAACTTCCCGACGCTTGCCAAGGGGGACATGGTCGCGATCATGGACGCCGGCGCCTACTTTGTTCCAAACCAGATGAACTTCTCGAACCCGCGGCCGCCGGCGGTAATGGTCTCGGGCAGTGACGTGCGTGTGATCCGCGAACGGGAGACGTTCGAAGACATGGTGGTGCTGGACCGAGCATGACGTTCAGTATCGCTGTAGGAAGCCCCACTGCGCTGGTCGCGTCGAGCCGTGCGGGGTGCCGGAACGCGTGAGGAAGCCTACGCTGGAACGATGCGACCGATTGCGTGCCGCTTTCAATCCGAATTCGTCGGATTTGAAGCGTCGAGTGGTTCGTGGCGCCGGCTTCGCCTTCACTGGCGTGGCGATGCGCGTCCTGCTGACCATGGGATCAACCGCGATTCTTGCGCGATTGTTGATGCCCGAGGACTATGGTCTCGTAGCGCTCGCCTCTATCGTAACCGGCCTCGCGGCAATCCTAAATACGATCAGCCTTAGCGCAATCCTCATCCAGCGTAAGCGGATTGCCCGAATTCAGTGCGACACGGTCTTCTGGTTCCTCGCTGGCCTGGGTGTGCTGGCGTCGGCAGTGATCGCCGGCCTGTCCCCGCTCTTCGGAGAACTCCTCGGAGACTCGCGAATCGTGCCGTTGCTGCGCGCGATGTCAGTGCTCTTCCTGATCGAGCAACTCATGGTGATTCAGCACGTCACCATGATGCGCCTCATGATGTTCCAGTTGGACTTTCGGATCCAGGTGGCTTCGCTTTTCGTGCGGATCGCCGTCTCGATACTGGGCGGGTTGCTGGGCTGGGGAGCATGGGCACTTGTTGCGGGTGCGCTGTCGGGGACGACGTTCAATGTTGCGTACATGTGGTATGAGTTCCCGTACGTGCCTCGGCTCAAGTTCCGGTGGTCCTTCCTTCGCGAGAACATCAGGACGAGCGCGAGCATGTTCGGGAACGGTGTGATCGCCTATGCTCTGGGCAACATCGATTACGTCATCGTGGGCCGTCGATTCGGTGCGGTCGAGCTCGGTTACTACCAAGCGGCATTCTCGTTGTCCGCAGAGTTGAGAAATCGGCTTTCCGGTCCATTACAACGAGTATTGTTCCCCGCGTATTCCCTGGTGCGAGGAGAGCCTGAGCGGTTTCGCCGCGGGGTCACGAAGAGCCTTCTGCTGCTCAGCGCCGCCGTGGCGCCACTTGGCTTCGGTATGGCGGCGACTGCCGAGGAAATCGTGACCCTGCTGTACGGCCAGAAATGGCTGGCGGCCATTCCACTTCTTCAGGCACTCGGCGTAGCCGGCGCGATGCGCGCGATTTTCTCGCTCTGCGCGTCGATGTTCTACGCGATCAATCGAGCCGATGCGCTATTCAAGCTGACGCTGTTCGGATCACCGGTTCGCATTGGTATCGTGCTGGCGGGGAGTTACTGGGGGACCGTAGGCGTCGCGTACGGAATGACTGTCGCTCAAGTGATGGGATTCGTCACCGGTGTTGTGGCGTTCCGGCTCTGTGGTATTCCAGTGCGCCACTTCTTCACCACCTTGTGGCCGGTGCTGCTTTCGGCGGCGGTGATGCTGATCGCAGTCACGCTCGCCCGCACCTACCTGGTCGCAGACCTGCAGCTGGCTCTGCGCTTCGGCAGTCTCATTGCAGTCGGCGCAGCGGTCTACGCAACGGCGCTACTAACACTCTCTCCGCCGCTTCTAGCCGAGGTGAGGAGCATTGCAGGCAACTTGCGAAAGTCACGCGAAGGTTGAGTGGACCCAGGTGATGCAACCGTCAGGTCTTTCCTTGCCGGTCTAGAAACTCGGTAACTTCCTTCGCCTGAAGGGCCCGGCGGATCTCCTTGCCGAACTGATGCATCGAGTCACTTGCGGCCCCAGATCCGCTGTTTCGCAGTGCCGTGATCGCGGCAGACACGTTATGGAGTTCGTTTTCGAGTCGAGCGCACGATTGCGCCAGCGGAGCGACGCTTCGGCTTGCCTCGGTATTTACGTTCTGCATCTCGAAGACCTCGGCACTCAGCTTCTGTATAGCATGCGATTGCTCGTCGAGCAGGTTGAGAATCCTTCGATTGAGAAGTGCGTTCCGAATGACGAGTACCAGAATCAAGGCGATCCCGGCAAACACGATAATGTCCATAACCTCTCGCGAAACGACGTTCATCTAGAGGGCCTCACTCTGTTGGGCTCCGCGAAATGCCAAGACGCGTATTGCGGTAGGCATCGGGAAAGCCAAGCTCGTGCCAGCAGGCCCAACCAAGCCGCAACGCTGGAATGGCAGCGTAACCGACAGTATTGTAACGGGTCCTTCAGGACAGTCTTGCGGGCGACGCACGGTCTTGGGGCTCAATCCGCCGCGGCCTCGTCAGAACGATTCGGCAGCCTGGAGTCCTTCCAGACTGGTTGAGCGCCTAACGCGCGCCTGGAACAGGTTCAGCGCTAGCGTGAGCGCCGGTTTGTAGTCATTCCAGCAATTGCCCCAAGAAGCAGCAGCAGCTGAAGGGGAGGTTCAGGAACCTCTCCGCCACCACCGTTCTCGTCCACAACCGTGATCTTCAACGTGGGTGGGAACTCGAACGGGAATACCCCTGTAAACCCGTTCTCGATATAGACAAGACTTGGGTCCGCAACTGAGGTCAAGTACCACGTGAAGTCGGCCAAAGCGAGATCTGAGGTGCCAACGACCCAATAGGTCGTCCCCTCCATGAGCTCGATGTCGGAGGCCACCATCGCTGTCTGCACCATTCCCTGCGGGCACTCGAAATCGACATAGCAGATGTCGTTCAGCACCACTGATCCGAGCGCCTCGCCAGGTAGATCCGAATCATCTGCAGTGATGGTCAGCCGGAAGCCGTCGTTGGGCCGTCCGCTGTCCTTGGCACTGGCGGCGATGGAGATGGAATTGAGCGTGCCCGAAGCGCCGGCGATGAACTGCAGGCCCGCGACGCGGGTGCCGAATAACCCTTGCTCGCCGCTGACGATGACGCCCGACGTCGGGTCGTAGTCAAACATCGGACCGAAGTTATCGTACGCCACGAGTGCGTGCGCGGGCAGGGCCGTGAGCGTGGCAAGTAAGAGGGTGGTCTTGATGAAACGATGCAACAAGGGCATGGCAAAGAGGATGCAAAACCTATTGGATGCCTGCCGCGTATGCAATTATGAGTCCAAGCTGCCAGTTAGCAGCAAAAACATTAACTTAAAGCAGTGCCGGCGAGAATAAGGCAACGTATTTCCCTGGGCATGTAAACTTATCCGACAGCGTCCGCTGGTTTACCAGGGGCCCATCGCTTCCAAGAGCTTCGTTCGAAATCCATGATCGTGCGCGACCTGAAGGAGCTGGATATCCCAGGAATGGTTGGCCTCAAGAATCTTCGGACCGACATTTGTCAACGCCACGTCCCAGCCAATCGCCCTCAACTCTGGGAATGCCTTGTGCGCCTGCACAAGTACGCGCAAGACGGTATTCCAGTCGGGCAGTACGTAGCCTTCGATTACTTGTCCCGAATCCGGGTGTACGGGAAATTTTCTGACTTGCGGCCACTGCCTGCTCACGGATCCAAAAGCAGGACCAAGGCATCCTGAATCGAGGTCTACTGACGCAGTCAGATTACCACTCGTACCTACACTGAAATTGTCGGTTACATTAGCCCCCACTGTCAGTCGCACACATGCCGCCAACATTTCCACCTGCCCGCCTTTGAGAAGTGTCACGACGCGCACGGTCCCTAGACCCTCACGTGACATGATTCCACCCAACGTTCGCTCGTTACGGAGGCGTGGCTGCAACAGATAGCATTGCCCATCTGGGAGCGTATCGCAGGCAAACCTGAATATGTCGTCCGCACTTCCCTCGCGATTGGCGAAGCGATAACGCCCACTGCTGCGCGTGATCACGAACGCTCCATGGCCGTGAGCCCCGGCGCTCTGCTTCATGAAGAACTCGTGACGGCCGCTACTGGCCAACACCTCTTCCAAGGCTGAACCATTTGTGATCGAACGTGAAATCTGCGATGCAGGAGGGCTGCGGCCAACTACACCAAGGACTTCCACGATGGGAATGGTGTTCTGTGCGCACCGCTCCTGAAACTTTAGTTTGTCACGTAAGAGCGGGTGCACGCGAGGCGGGTTCCATTGCCGAAGCGTAGGGTCGAATTCCGATTGGGTCAGGTACTCTCCCCACACGCTCGCAGGCTTTCTCGCTAGGGAGTACAGGCAGAAATAGAAGGGGCCGATTCCATGGAACGCTCTCGCACGCAGGATCTGTATCCATGCGACAGGAAGCGGCAATTCGTCCTTCTGGACGAGAGAAGATGCGCCGACGCGGTAGGTCTTGAGTCGCGCTGCTAGCGTACTCACAAGATGTCGCACGATAAAGCGTGGTTCTCGATGCTTCGACAATGCTTGGACGTGCTTCAGTGAGCGGCGTCCAAATCAATTCTCCGTGCGCGCGAATGTCAAGTCATCACCGCCTGTGGAGCGGAGTAGCTGCAGCACCCGAAGGAAGTCCCTTGCTCCGAACACCTCGCCAGTCCCCTGAACGCGAACCGAAGAGAAGTACGGAGTCAACGTGCTTAGCAGTTGTTCGTCCGTTGCGCCGGTCACTCCATCGAGCAGATGTGGCAGATACTCCATATGGAGATACTTCGCGCGCGAGAGGATCCCTTGCATCCCGCTCAAGGCGAGCACCTCCGCGCCCTCGATATCCAGAACAATCAAGTCGAATGCCTGGTCCCCGAGATGCTGGTCGAGCGATACCATCTCGACATCAACCGTCGAAGGACGGTCATAAGTAAACGCGTACGACGACTTCTTTGGGCTGATTTTCGACCCTCCGGTGTTCACCCAATTCTGAAGAAATTGCACCGTGCGGTTTGTGTCCCCGGCCGCGAGGTTATATGTGACGACGTTGGTCGCACCATTCATGCGGAGATTCAGGTTGAGCAAGGCGTAGGTGCGCGCATTGGCTTCGTAGGCAACGACATCCTTCGAACTTCTGGACAGAGGGATCAGCAGAGTACCGATGTGCGCGCCGATTACGAGGACTCTGGAGTTCCCATTCACGAGAGAGCGGAGGTGCTCAACGGCCTTTCTATCCCACACCCCCTTCGTACCCAGCGTGCGTGCAATGACACGATCGCCGACCGCACAAGCCATGGGACCGAAGTCGGTATCGTAGATCACTCCCATCGCACGTGGGCCGAGTGCATCTCGCAATGCAGCGCCTTGCCGCGTTCGCCGAAAAAAATTCAGGCGCTTAGAGATTTGATTGCGTGCTGTGGAAATGATCCCCACGTGTTGCCTCGACTTATAGATTGTCGCCCTGATACTCGAGGTGCACCGGATCAACTGAGCGTTCGCACGCCAAGTCAGATGATCGCTGCTGCTACGCCACGCCAAGATAGAGTGCCGTCAGGGCGCAGTACCGGAGCTCGGTGACAGAGAGCACCCATCCATCCAACTTTACGGTATGACCGACCGCAAAATCCGCTCGTATTCTCTCCTGAAGCGATTGATTGCTGCCGGGCACCGGAAAGACGGAATTCCTCAGGTGTGCTCGGTCTCGCTCGGTGGGGAAGCGGGCTAGATAGCTGGCGCCCAGCAAGGCTGCACTTTGAGCGGCGTCGAAGGACTTGAAGTGCAGTTGCCGAAGCGGGGATCTGTCCTCCGTCGCGATATAGAGAGAACGCACAGCACCCAAGGCAGAGATGCCAGCGCCTGCCCACGCAGCTTTGAGCAATTGTCGCCTTCCAAACACGGCTAAGCCCTCTTTGCAGTATCGCGTAAGTGATTGGCAAGTCGAAGCGCAAGCGCGACGATGGTGATCGTTGGCGTGCCGCCTTCAAAACTTGGGAAAACCGAGGATCCGGCTACAAAGACGTTGTCCACGCCATGAATCCTGCAGTTGACGTCCACTACCCCGTGCTTGGGGTCTGTCGACATTCGAGTGGTGCCCATGTGATGCCAGCCCGCCGATACAACGCCTCGAATCAGTGGTGGGAACTGATCGCGTTCATACTCGTACAGTTTAACCCTGCCGCCGCCGATGCGGCCGAATTCGTTTGCCACTACCTCCTGAACATGACGGAAGCTGTCCCAATCTTCCTCGGAGACCCTCCAATCCACCTTGACCATTGGCAGACCAAGCGCGTCCTTCTCTTCCGCCAATGTGACTCGACTTTCAGGATTGGGAACGGGGTCGATGAATGCCCCTAGAGAGTAGTAATCGACGGGCACGCGGTCGTAGCGCAGATGCCGATAGGCGGTGATCGCGACATCGTCGAGGTCTGCAAT
>CAYLTE010000037.1:0-25216 GCA_964386195.1 uncultured Burkholderiales bacterium
CACTTCCCCAGCCCCTAGTCCCCAGCCCCCAGCCCCCAGACACAATGCCCGACTCCCATCCCATCATCGCGCGCGAAGGCTGGCCCCACGTCCTGGTCACACTCGGCGTGGCGATCCTGGCCACCTACCTCCTGGGATGGTGGTCGATCCCCTTCTGGATCGCGCTGGTCTTCGTGCTCCAGTTCTTCCGCGATCCCTCCCGCAGCATCGTCGGCACGCATACCAACGTGCTCTCGGCGGCGGATGGTCGCGTGATCGTTGTAGGCAAGACCCGCGATCTGTATCTGGGCCGGGATGCGCTCAAGGTCAGCGTGTTCATGAACGTGTTCAACGTGCACTCGAACCGCGCGCCGGTCACCGGCACGGTGGTCAAGACCTGGTACAACGGGGGCCACTTCGTCAATGCGGCGCTGGACAAGGCCTCGGCCGAGAACGAGCGCATGGCGCTGCACATCCGCACCGATGACGGCAGCGACGTCACTTGCGTGCAGATTGCCGGCCTCGTTGCGCGCCGCATCCTGTGCTACGTGCGCGAAGGCGACCATCTCACCGCCGGGCAGCGTTACGGCTTCATCCGGTTCGGCTCGCGCGTGGACCTGTACCTGCCGATTACCGCCCGGGCGCAGGTGAGCGTGGGCGACAAGACGACCGCCGGCCACAGCGTCGTGGCGGAGTTCGCCCCGGGCGCCTGACGAACCGCCCATGAGCCTTGCCGACAGGCAGCGCAAACGCCGGACGGCACGCCCGCTGCTGGATACAATCGCGAGCATGGACGACCAAGACCCGCGGCAACCCGAAGACGAAGCCGATGTCGAGAACGAGCCCCGGCCCAAGTGGCTCGAGCGGGGTCGCTTCCGTCGCACCGGCATTTACGTGCTGCCCAACGCCATCACCACGGTGGCGTTGTTCGCCGGGTTCTATGCCATCGTCCAGGCGATGAACGGACGCTTCGAGCTGGCCGCCATCGCGATCTTCTTTGCCATGGTGTTCGACGGTATGGACGGCCGCGTCGCCCGGCTGACGCACACCCAGAGCCCATTCGGCGCGGAGTACGACAGCCTGTCCGACATGGTTGCGTTCGGCGCCGCCCCGGCTCTGATCATGTACGAATGGGCACTGAAGGGAATGGGCCGGATGGGGTGGGTGGCCGCCTTCGTCTACTGCGCGTGCGCCGCCCTGCGCCTGGCGCGTTTCAACACCAACATTTCCGTGGTGGACAAGCGCTTTTTCCAGGGCCTGCCCAGTCCGGCAGCGGCCGGGCTGATTGCCGGCTTCGTCTGGACCATGGAGGCCTTCGACTTCGAGCCGTACCGTATCTACGAGATGCGCTGGGTGGCCTGGGCCCTGGCCGTGTTCGCCGGCCTGACCATGGTCAGCAACGTGCCCTTCTACAGCGGAAAAGACATCAACTTGCGCCGCCCCGTGCCGTTCAGTGCTGTGGTGCTGCTGGTGCTTCTGGTCGTGGTCCTGTCCCAGGTGGTCGACAACGTCCCGGAACTGCTGTTCAGCATCTTCCTGCTGTACGCCGCCTCGGGGTACGGGCACTGGGTGTATGCGAGGATGAAGGCGCGGCGGGAGGCACGGGAGAGCGAGTCGACGCCGCCCGACCTCCCTTGAGCCCAGTCCCTTGCGCGGGCCGGAAAACATCGTTATATTCGAACGCACTATGTCGTACGCAGGCCACCACTTGCCCGTTCTCCTGACCAGCCTCCTGCTGCTGGCCGGCCTGCTGCTGCGCGTTCGCGCGCACTGACACGATCCCCCCAAAATTTGGCAGTATCCGGCGGATTCGAAAGGATCCGGTAGACACCCGTGCGCCCGCCGTCGTCCGCGACGGTCCAATCCAGCCCAGGGCGAGACCAGGAGAGCAGACATGAAAGACCGTTTGATCATTTTCGACACGACGCTCCGCGACGGCGAGCAGAGCCCCGGCGCCTCCATGACGCGCGAGGAAAAGATGCGCATCGCGCGCCAGCTGGAGCGCCTGCGCGTGGACGTGATCGAGGCAGGTTTCCCTGCCGCCAGCAACGGCGACTTCGAGGCAGTCAAGGCAATCGCGGATACCATCAAGGACAGCATCGTGTGCGGTCTGGCGCGCGCCAATGACCACGACGTCAAGCGCGCGGGGGAAGCGCTGCGCAATGCCAGCGCCGGGCGCATCCACACCTTCATCGCGACCTCGCCGATCCACATGGAGCGCAAGCTGCGCATGTCGCCCGAGCAGGTGATCGAGCAGGCGGTGAAGGCGGTCAAGCTCGCCAAGTCCTTCCGCGACGACGTCGAGTTCTCCCCCGAGGACGCCGGCCGTTCCGAGCCCGAGTTCCTGTGCCGCATCCTCGAGGCCGTCATCGCGGCAGGCGCCACGACCATCAACGTGCCCGACACCGTCGGCTACACCATGCCAGAGCAGTTCGGGGCGCTCATCCGGCAGCTGCGCGAGCGCATTCCCAACTCGGACAAGGCAGTGTGGTCCGTGCACTGCCACAACGACCTGGGTCTCGCCGTGGCCAACTCGCTCTCCGCCGTGATGAACGGCGCGCGGCAGGTGGAATGCACGGTGAACGGGCTGGGCGAGCGTGCAGGCAACGCCTCGCTGGAAGAAATCGTGATGGCGGTGCGTACCCGGCAGGACTTCTTCCCCTGCGACACGCGCATCGATGCCACGCAGATCGTGCCGGCGAGCAAGCTGGTGTCGAGCATCACCGGCTTCCCGGTGCAGCCGAACAAGGCGATCGTCGGCGCCAACGCATTCGCACACGAGTCGGGCATCCATCAGGATGGCGTGATCAAGAGCCGCGAGACCTACGAGATCATGCGGGCCGAGGATGTCGGCTGGAGCAACAACAAGCTGGTGCTGGGCAAGCTCTCGGGGCGCAACGCCTTCAAGCAGCGCCTCAAGGAACTGGGCATCGAGCTCGAGAGCGAGGAGGCAGTCAACGTCGCGTTCGCGAAGTTCAAGGACCTGGCCGACAAGAAGTCCGAAATCTTCGACGAGGACCTGCAGATGCTGGTCGGCGACGAGGCCGTCACCACCGAGAAGGAGCACTTCAAGCTGGTGTCGATGCTCGCGCATTCCGAGACCGGCGAGGCTTCCTACGCCAAGGTAGTGATGGGAGAAGCCGCCGAGGAGAAGCGCGCCGAGGCCCAGGGCGACGGTCCCGTGGATGCCACGTTCAAGGCCATCGAGAGCATCGTGGCCAGCGGCGCGCAGATGCAGCTGTATTCGGTGAACAACATCTCCTCGGGTACCGACTCGCAGGGCGAAGTGACCGTGCGTCTGAAGAAGGACGGGCGCATCGTCAACGGCGCAGGCGCGGACACCGACATCGTGGTGGCATCGGCGAAGGCCTACATCAACGCGCTCAACAAGCTGCACTCGAAGGCCGAGCGGCTCAATCCGCAGGTCTAGGTTGCGAGATCTCTCAACGCAAAGAGCGCGAAGGACGCAAAGGAAGATGCTTGAACAATCGATCTCTTTTCTTCCTTTGCGCTCTTTGCGCCCTCTGCGTTTGGCGCTTTTCGATTTGCCGGGCTGATGACCGATCACGCCCGCCAGGCACTGCATCGCATCGTCATCGTAGGCGGCGGGGCAGGGGGGCTCGAACTCGCCACCCGGCTCGGCAACACGCTGGGGCGGCGCCGCAAGGCGCTGGTCACGCTGGTGGACAAGTCGCGCACGCACCTGTGGAAGCCGCTGCTGCACCAGGTGGCCGCAGGCAGCATGGATCTGAACGACCACGAGCTCGACTATCTCTACCAGGCGCGCTGGCACCACTTCCGCTTCCACCTCGGGCGCATGGACGGCCTGGACCGTGAGCGCAAGGAGATCCACCTCGCGCCCACGCTCGACGAGACCGGCCGTGAAGTGATCCCGGCGCGCAGCGTTCCCTACGACACGCTGGTGCTGTGCGTGGGCAGCACCACCAACGACTTCGGCACGCCGGGCGCAGCGCAGCACGCGATCTCGCTGGACAACCCGACCCAGGCGGCGCTGTTCCACTCGCGCCTGATCAATGCCTGCCTGCGCGCGAACGCGCAGTCCGGTCCGCTCGAGCCGCGCCAGCTCGACATCGCCATCATCGGCGCAGGTGCGACCGGCGTCGAACTCGCGGCCGAACTGCACAACACGCTGCGCGAGTTCGTCGCATTCGGTCTCGATCGCATCGATCCTGAGCGCGACATCAAGCTCACCATCATCGAGGCCGCGCCCAAGATCCTGCCGGCACTGCCGGAGCGGCTCTCCAACGAGGTCATGCGGCTGCTGAAGAAGCTGAAGGTGGACGTGCTCGTGGGCGAGCGCGTCACCGAGGTGACCGACAAGGGCGTGAAGACCGCCAACGGCCGCGACGTGCCTGCCGAACTGGTCGTGTGGGCCGCCGGAATCAAGGCGCCCGTGTTCCTCAGGGAGATCGCGGGACTCGAGACCAACCGCATCAACCAATTGGTGGTACACCAGACCCTGCGGACCACGCGCGATCCGAACATCTTCGCCTTCGGCGACTGCGCGAGCTGCCCATGGCCGGAGAAGAGCGCGACGATTCCGCCGCGCGCGCAGTCGGCGCACCAGCAGGCTTCGCACCTGTGCCGCATGCTGCCTCGTCACATCCAGGGCAAGCCGTTGGAGCCGTTCCGCTACAAGGACTTCGGTTCGCTGGTTTCTCTTGGCGACTACAGCACCGTGGGAAGTCTGATGGGCGCGATCACGCGCGGCAGCGTGATGATCGAAGGCTGGTTCGCCGGCATCATGTATCGCTCTCTCTACAAGATGCACGAGTATGCGCTGCACGGTTTCACCAAAGTCGCGCTCGACACGCTCGCGCGCCTGATCACGCGGCGCACCGAGCCCCACGTGAAGTTGCACTGAGTCCATGAGCGCCGCGCCGCCTCTCGACGTCGCCATCGTAGGTGGCGGTCACAACGGCCTGGTCTGTGCCTGCTATCTGGCGGGGGCGGGCATGAAGGTGGAAGTGTTCGAGCGGCGGCACGTCGTCGGCGGCGCCGCCGTCACCGAGGAGTTCCATCCGGGCTTCCGCAATTCCACCGCGAGCTACACCGTGAGCCTGCTGCATCCAGAGGTCATACGCGACCTGCGGCTCAAGGAACACGGTCTGCGCGTGGTGCTGCGGCCGTTCTCCAACTTCCTCCCTCTTCCCGACGGACGCTGCTTCAAGTTGGGCGGCCCGGCGGCACAGCGCGATGCGGAGGTCGCCAAGTTCTCCCGGCGCGACCTCGAGCGGCTGCCCGCCTATTACGAGCGCATCGAGGCTGTCGCGGACGTCTTGCGCGAACTCGTGCTGCAGCCGCCGCCCAACGTCGGCGGGGGATTGCACGACCTCCTGCGCGCGGCCGGCCTCGGCAACCGGCTGCGCAGGCTCGACATGCCCCAGCGGCGCGACCTGCTCGAGCTGTTCACGCGCAGCGCCGGGGAACTGCTGGACGACTGGTTCGAGGGCGATCCGCTGAAGGCGGCGTTCGGATTCGACGCCGTGGTCGGAAACTTCGCAAGTCCCTACACGCCCGGCTCGGCCTACGTGCTGCTGCATCACGCCTTCGGCGAGGTCGAAGGTCAGCGCGGTGTGTGGGGACACGCGATCGGCGGCATGGGGGCGATCACGCAGGCCATGGCCGCGCAGGCGCGCGCGCTCGGCGTGCGTGTGCACACGCACTCGCCGGTCGCGCAGGTGCGCACCCGAGCCGGGCACGCCACGGGCATCGTCCTGCAGGATGGGCGCGAGATCGAAGCGCGCGTCGTCGTCGCCAACGTCAATCCCAAGCTGCTCTTCTCGCAGCTGATCGAGGCCGACGCGCTGGACGCGGATTTCCGCGAGCGCATGCGCCGCTGGAAGTGCGGGTCGGCCACGCTGCGCATGAACGTCGCGCTCTCGGAGCTCCCCGACTTCACCTGTCTGCCGGGCAAGCAGGCGCAAGCGCATCACAGTTCGGGGATCATCTTCGCGCCGTCGCTCGCCTACATGGACCGCGCCTACCTGGACGCGCGCACGCACGGTTGGTCGAACGCCCCCATCGTCGAGATGCTCATTCCCAGCACGGTGGACGACTCGCTCGCGCCGCCCGGGCAGCACGTGGCCAGCCTGTTCTGCCAGCACTTCGCGCCGGAGCTTCCGGACGGCAGCAGCTGGGAGGCGCATCGCGAGTCCGTGGCGGATCTGGTCATCGATACGGTCGATCGGCATGCGCCGAACTTCAAACGCAGCGTGCTCGGCCGGCGGATCCTCACGCCGCTGGATCTCGAACGCGAGTTCGGGCTCGTGGGCGGCGACATCTTCCACGGCGCGTTGTCGCTCGACCAGTTGTTCAGTGCGCGGCCCGTGCTCGGACATGCCGACCATCGCATGCCGGTGCGCGGCCTGTATCTGTGCGGATCGGGTGCGCATCCCGGCGGCGGGGTGACGGGATTGCCGGGGCGCAATGCCGCGAAGGAAATCCTGCGCGATCTGAAGCCTCGTGGGCGACGTCGAGCCTGACCGATCCCGAAAACCCGGGCAGAGCTGCCGCAGCCGCTGCAATCAATCCGTCGCGCGAAGCTCCCGATCCACGCAATGCCTGACCAACGCGTATCCGCGCGACCACATCGCCTGATAGCAGCGGTCGATCGTTGCACGCGCCTCGGGCGGATACCTCTTGAGTGCCTCGACCGCCTCCTGATCCGCCTGTACACAGGCCTGCAGACCCATGTCGCCGAACTCGCCCATCTCGTACATGCAGCGCAGCGTGATTTCCTGAGTGATCTCGGCCGGGTCCTCGGGCAGGCCGGCCGCGGCTGCATGGGATGCCCAGGCACAGACCAGCAGCGCCGCGCGAGTCAGGCGATGCACGCGTGCCTCGCAGTCACCGCCAAGAGTGCCGGGTCGTGGATTCATGCGATCGAGTCTAGCACTCCGGCGATGCACGTCGTCTCCGGCGGCTTACGCGGAGTGCGGGTTGCAAGTGCGGTTAGACTGATGGCCTGGGTATTGGGCGCGCACGCGCGGGCAACCGGAAGAGTGAAGCGAGCAATGAACCTCCTGACACGCTGGTCCCTCTGTTTCGCCTGTCTCCTCCCGTGCCTGGCGCTACCGTTGCAGTCGAGGGCCGATGCCTACCCGACCAAGCCGGTCAGGCTCGTGGTCCCCTTTGCAGCCGGCGGCATCGTCGATGTGCGTGCGCGCCTCATCGCAAGTCGCCTCACGTCCGTGCTCGGGCAGCAGGTGATGGTGGAGAACCGTCCGGGCGGAGGCGCGACCATCGGCGCCCGTGCGGTCGCCAACGCCAGGCCCGATGGCCACACCCTGCTCTACGGGACCTTCGTCGACCAGGCCGCCGCACTGGCGCTGCTGCGCGACGTCGGCTACGACCCCGAGCGCGCGTTCGTGCCCATCGCCGTGCTCGGACGCTCCTGCACCGCCCTGCTCGTGCATCCCTCCCTGGGCGTGAACAGCGCGCGCGAGCTGGTCGACCTGCTGCGCCGGAATCCGAGGCGTTTCTCCTACGCCACGGGCGGGGTGGGCACGCCGCAGCACCTGCTGTTCGAGCGTCTGAAGGTCGTACGCAAGCTCGAGGTCAACGTCGTGCACTACAAGGGTTCGGGGCCGGCGATTCCCGACCTCGTCGCCGGTCATGTGCAGATGGGCTTCGATTTCCCGCAGTCTTCCGCCAGCTACGTGCGCAGCGGTCAGTTGCGCCCGTTGCTGACGGCGTGCGGGCGCCGCATCGACATCTATCCGGACGTGCCCACCGCGGAAGAGGCGGGCTTCCCGGAACTGAACGTGAAGAGTTGGGGCGGGTTGTTCGCGCCGGCAGGCACGCCGCGCGAGATCGTGGACCGCCTGAACCGGGAAGTGAACAGGATCCAGATGGAACCGGACGTGCGCAGCCACCTTGCTTATGCCGGCGCGGAGATCCCGATCATGACGCCGGAGGAGTTCGCCGACTTCGTGCGCAAGGATCGTCCCACCTGGGTGGAGATCGCCAGGCAGGCCGGCATCGAACCGCAATAGCGCCAGCGCGCCTTCGGGCATGGCAGACTATCGCGGGGGGGACGAGGCTGCGGCGGGAGGACCGCGTCCTTCGTCAGACCGGTACTGGAGAGGGACGATGACCACCCTGCGTATCATGGCCTCGCGCCATTCCGTGTTCTATACACCCCTGCTCGCCACGTTCGCCGGCGGATTCCTTCAGCAGGAGGGACTGGAAGCGGTCTACAGCGTCCTGCCGCACGGAAGTACGGTGGGAGATTTCATCGCTTCCGGCGAAGTCGACGTTGCGCAGTCCGCCGTTTCCTACAGCTGGTCCGTCCTGGAGAAGGGCGGGGCGCCGCCGGCGATGAACTTCGCGCACATCAACATCCGGGACGGCTTCTTCATCGCCGCGCGCGCGCCGGACCCGTCCTTCACGCTGCGTCGGCTGGTCGACAAGCGCCTGATGTTCGTGCACGGAGGGCAGCCCCAGGCGATGCTGCGCTACGCGTTGTACAAGCAGGGGGTCGAACTGTCCTCGCTCAAGACCATCGATGCCGGCACGACCGAACTCATGATGGAGGCGTTCCGCGCCGCGCAAGGCGATTACTTCCACGAGCAGGCGCCGTATCCCCAGCAACTGGCCGACGAGGGCGTCGCGCACGTGGTCGGCTCGGTGGGCGAGGCGATCGGACCGGTCAGCTTCAGCACCCTCGCCGCGAGTGCCCGCTGGCTGGCCGGCCCGCGTGCTGGCAGGTTCATGCGCGCCTTCCGCAAGGCACGTGCGTGGGCCCACAGCGGCAATCCCAAGCACATCGCGCAGCGCCTCGCGCACCTGTTTCCCGCGATCTCCGAATCGGCGCTCACCAACGGCGTTGCCGCCTATCAGCGCCTGGGCTGCTGGTCCGGCGATGTCGAAATCACCGCGCCGCTCTACGAGGCGGCGCTGGACGTCTTCGAGCACTCCAGGCTCATCCGCTGGCGCTGGCCGCTCGAACAGACAGTGGTGCAGCCTCCGGACGCGTGAGTGGCAGCAACTGCGCGCTGCGCGCGAGTTGATCTCGATCAGAACACGGCATCGAGCCACTGCTAGCATGGGTCCGTCTCGAGCTCGAACGGGTCCGGCCATGGAAGAACTCACCACACACCGGGTGTGGGACGCACCCACCCGCTGGTTCCACTGGATCAACGCACTGTGCGTGATCGTCCTCGCAGCGATCGGGTTGGTGATCCTCAACGCCAAGGGGCTTGGAATCGGCAACGACGGCAAGATCGCGTTGAAGACCGTCCACACCTGGACTGGGTACGTCTTCGCGCTCAATCTGGCGTGGCGCCTGCTCTGGGCGTTCTTCGGCAATCGTTACGCGCGCTGGCGCGCGATCCTGCCCGGCGGACGCGGCTACCTCCACGGGATGCGCAGTTACATTGCGGCATTCGTCGCCGGGCACCCGCAGCAGTTCCTGGGACACAATCCGCTGGGCCGCGTCGGCGTCGTCCTGCTGCTCGCGTTGCTCGTCACGCAGGCGGTGACCGGTCTGGTTCTCGCGGGCACCGATCTGTTCTACCCGCCGCTCGGCGCGTCGATCGCCGAGCGGATTGCGGCGCCCGGGGTGGACCCGTCGACGCTGGTGCCCTACGCGCCCGATACGTACGACAAGGCTGCGTACGACGAGATGCGCGCGATGCGCAAGCCCTACGCGGTGGTTCACCTGTACGGCTTCTACGTGCTCATGGTCGTCGCGATGCTGCACATCGTGGCAGTGATCGTCACCGAGGTGCGCGAGCGCGGAAACATCGTATCGGCGATGTTCACCGGGATGAAGATCGTGCGCGGACGCCCGGTGGACGAATAGAGCCGGCGTCAGGTCTCGACTATTGCGCCGGCAGGAAGCGCCGGCTCCGCGCGCTCGAGCCACACTGGGACCGGCAGGTCCTTGCTGCGCAGGAACTGCGGATTGAACAGCCGCGACTGATAGCGCATACCCGAGTCGCACAGGATGGTGACGATGGTGTGGCCGGGGCCGAGGTCGCGCGCGAGCCGCACCGCACCGGCGACGTTGATGCCGCTCGAACTGCCCAAGCACAGCCCCTCGTACTGGAGCAGGTCGAACACCGTCTGCACCGTCTCGGCGTCCGGAATCTGGTAGGGGAAGTCCACCTGCAGCCCCTCCAGGTTTTTGGTGATGCGGCCCTGGCCGATGCCCTCGGTGATGGAACCGCCTTCGGCCTTGAGTTCGCCGTTGGCGTAGTAGTTGAACAACGCGGCGCCGGGCGGATCGGCGAGACCGATCTTCACGTTCGCGTCGCGCTCGCGCAGTGCGTCCGCCACACCTGCCAGCGTGCCGCCCGTGCCCGCCGCGCAGATGAAACCGTCCACCCTGCCGTTGGTCTGCGCCCAGATCTCCGGCCCGGTCGTCTCGACGTGTCCCCGTCGGTTGGCGACGTTGTCGAACTGCTGCGCCCAGAACGCGCCGTTGGGTTCTGAGCCGTTCAGCGACTCTGCCACCCGCTGCGCGACGTGCACGTAGTTGTTCGGGTTCTTGTACGGTGCCGCGGGCACCTCGTGGAGCGTGGCGCCGAACACGCGGAGCGTGTCCTTCTTCTCCTGCGACTGGGTGTTGGGAATGACGATGACGCAGCGATACCCGCGCGCATTGGCGACCAGCGTCAGTCCTATACCCGTATTGCCGGCGGTGCCTTCGACGATCGTACCGCCAGGGCGCAGCACGCCGCGCCGCTCGGCATCGAGCACGATGGCGAGCGCGGCGCGGTCCTTGACCGAGCCGCCCGGGTTGAGGAACTCGGCCTTGCCCAGGATCTCGCATCCGGTCTTCTCCGAGAAGTGCCGGAGCCTGATGAGCGGGGTGTTGCCGATCGCGTCGATGAAGCCGTTGCGTACTTGCATGGGCGAGCCTGTGGCGGAGAGACCATCACGTGAGCGCTCATTATGGCCCATGGCGGCTGCCGGCCCACCGTGCGTTCGTTTCCCGATTGCAAAGACCTTCGACAGGCGGTTTGCCCGGGCTTCCGGCCCCGCGCTACACTCCGCCGGCCATGTTCGTTCGCACTCTGCCGCGCGTTGCCGCGCTCATGCTCGTCATCGGCCTCGCCCCCGGATGTGCGAGGCAGGCCTACGTCCCGCGCCCGCTGGCGATGGAGGAGGCCGCGCAGCGCCGTGTGCAACGCGACCTCGCGGACACGCAACTCGAAGAGCATCTTCGCTCCCGCTCGATGGGGACCGAGCAGTGGCCGCCGCAGCAGTGGGGGCTGGAGACGCTCACGCTCGCCGCCTTTCACTTCCGTGACGATCTGCACGCCGCCCGTGCGCGCGGTGCCGCTGCACGTGCACAGGTCGACGTCGCCGCCCAGCGCCCGCCGCTGGTCGCCACGCCGCGCATCGAACGTCACAGCGGCGAGGGTGAGAGCGGTTCGCCCTGGAGTCTGGGCTTCGAACTGGAGATTCCGCTGATCGCCTCCGACAGGCGTGCGGCGCTGCTCGAGCGTGCGCAGGCGCAGGCGCTCGCAGCCGAACTGGAGATAGGCGAGACCGCCTGGCGCATCCGCAGCGAACTGCGTGCGCAGCTTCTCGAACTGCACCTCACCCGTGAGCTGATCGCCAGCCTGGAGCGCCAGATCGCGGCACAGCAGTCGGTGGTCGACATGTTGCAGCGGCGACTGCAGGAGGGATACGCGGGTGTGAGCGAGGTCGACGTCGCCCGCCTGCGGCTGGCCGAGGCCGATGCCGCTGCCCTGGACGCACGCACGCAAGCCGAACGCGCGCTGGGCGGCGTGGCCCAGGCCGTGGGCGTTCCCATCGAGGCGGTGCGGGCGGTGAATCTGTCTTTCGCCGCCTTCGACGCTCTGCCCGATGCACCCGATCCGGCGAGCGCCCGCCGCGAAGCGCTGCTCAATCGCGTCGACCTGCGCCGGGGACTGCTCGATTTCGCGGTTGCCGACGCCGAGGTGAAGCTCGCGGTCGCCGCCCAGAATCCCACCTTCTCCATCACCCCGGGATTCCTGTGGGACCAGGGCGACGACGTGTGGTCGCTGGCCACCGACCTGCTGCTCCCGGCGTCGATGACCCATGCACCCGCCATACGGGCCGCCTCTGCCCGGCGCGAGGCGGCGGCCGCCAACGCCCAGGCCCTCCAGGGTGCCGTGATCGGCGAAGTGGACGCGCGCACCGCCGTGTACGGGCAGGCGCGCGAGGCGGCGCAGGCCGCCGGGTCCGCCACGCGCACGCAGCTGGCACGCAGCGCGCAGGTGCAGCGCCAATTCGACGCAGGCCAGGCGGATCGGCTGGAGTACACGCTGGCGCGCATCGAGGCGCTGCTAGTGGAGCGGCGCGCCCAGGCCGCGCACGGCGACGCGCAGCGCGCGCTCGGGCATCTCGAGGATGCGATGCAGAAACCCGTCGCGGCCGGACCGGTGCCGCCCCTGACAACGGACGATCGAGGACCAGCGCAGTGAAGATGGATCGGCGCAACCTGCTCATCGCGGCGATGGCGTTCACCATCGCCGCGCTCGCATGGGCCCTGGTGTACTACGCGCGCGACGAGTTCGACATCGTCGCGGAGGAGCCGGAGGAGGAGATCGAAGTGCCCTCCGCGGTGGGCGAGGAGGGTGGCCAGGTCATCGTGACGCTTTCGCCGCAGAGCCAGCAGGCGAGCGGCCTGCGCACGGCCACGCTGGGGTCGGCGCGGTCGGAAGGCGCCGCTGTCGTGTATGGCAGTGTCGTCGACCTGCAACCGCTGTACGAGCAGCGCGGCCGCTACCTGGCCGCGCTGGCGGAGGCACGCGGCCTGCGCGCATCGGTGGCCACGAGCGAGGCCGCATACGAGCGCGCGCGCCGGCTCTTCGCGGACGATCGCAACGTCGCAGAGCGCACCGTCCAGGCTGCGGAGGCGCAGTGGCGCAGCGACCTCGCGCGGCTTCAGGCCGCGGAGCAATCCGCCCGCTCGACACATGACGCGATGCGGGCCGCGTGGGGACCGGCGATCGCTGGGTGGGCAACCGATCCGAGCGGCACGTCCTTCGACACGCTCGCCGCGCAGAAGTCCGTCATCGTCCAGGTCGTCTTCCCGCACGAGCTTCAGGCGGCGGCCGGCAATGCGCCGCTGAGCATCGCGCCGGTTTCGGCGCGCGGGTCCCGGCACCCCGCCCGCTTCCTGTCCGCCTCGCCGCAGACCGACGCGGCGCTGCCGGGCGCAACGTTCTTCTACCTGGTGGATGGGGGCGGCCTGCGCTCAGGCATGCGGGTGGCGGGGGAGCTCAAGCTCGGCGGCAAGGCGCGCGAAGGCGTTGCCGTGCCGGAGGCGGCCGTGGTGTGGCACGGCGGCAAGGCGTGGGCGTACGTGAAGGAGGATCCGAGCACTTTCGTGCGCACCCTGGTGAGCACCGACGACGAGATCGGCGATGCGTGGTTCAACGTCGACCGCTTTCAGACTGGGGACGAGGTGGTCGTCTCCGGCGCCCAGCTGCTCCTTTCCGAGGAACTGAAGTTCCAGATCCGCAACGAGAACGAGGACTGAGCTCGTGAACGCCGCGGCATGATCTCGCTCATCGTTCGTCAGTCCATCCGCTATCCGGGCGTGGTGGTCGCGCTTGCGCTCACGCTCGTCATCTACGGCGTCTACGTGCTCACGCGCGCGAATCTGGACGTCTTCCCGGAGTTCTCGCCCAGCCAGGTGGTGATCCAGGCCGAAGCGCCGGGCCTTTCCGCCGAACTCGTCGAGCTGCAGGTCACCCGCCCGATCGAGGCGGCGCTCGCCGGCACCTCTGGCGTGGAGATCGTGCGTTCGCAGTCGATTCCCGGGCTGTCGGTCGTCAGCGTGTTCTTCACCGAAGGCTCCAGCGTCCACCTGAACCGCCAGGTGGTCGGAGAGCGGCTGCTCGCGCTCGCCAACCAGCTGCCCGAAGGCGTGCCGCAGCCGACCATGACGCCGCTGACCTCATCGGCCAGCACGGTGCTCGGCGTGGGACTCACCTCCGACACGCGCTCGCTGATGGACCTGCGCACGCTGGTGGACTGGACGATACGTCCCCACCTGCTCGCGGTCGAAGGGGTCGCCGAGGTCAACGTCTTCGGCGGCGACGTACGGCAGTGGCAGATCCAGGTCGACCCGGAGCGGCTGATCCGTTACGGCCTGGCACTCAACGACGTCATCGATGCCGCCGGCAAGGCCACCGGGCTGCTCGCCTCGGGCTTCGTCAAGACGACCAATCAGCACATCGTAGTCAACGCCGACGGCCAGCCCGGCACCGTTCAGGATCTCGCCAAGGTGCTGCTGCGGGAGAAGGACGGGCAGATCCTTCGCCTGGGCGACGTGGCGAAGGTGACCGAAGGCGCCGCCCCCTCAATCTCCGCCGCGGGCATCGACGGCAAGCCGGGCGTGTTCCTGATGGTGCAAGGGCAGCTCGGCGCCAATACGCGCGGGGTGACGGCAGGTCTCGAATCCGCGATCGCCGAACTGCAGCCGCTGCTGGACAAGGAGCAGATCGTCATCCATCCGCGCATGTTCCGCCCGGCCAATTTCATCGAGACGGCAGTGGGCAACGTGCGCTTCGATCTGACGGTCGGCTCGATCCTGGTGGTCGTGGTTCTGTTCCTGTTCCTGTTCAACCTGCGCACCGCGCTGATCTGCGCCACCGCCATTCCCACATCGCTGCTCTCGGCAGTCATCGTTCTCGACTACTTCGGCGTGAGTCTGAACGTGATGGTGCTGGGCGGACTGGCGATCGCGCTCGGCGAGGTGGTCGACGACGCGATCATCGACACCGAGAACATCTTCCGGCGCCTGCGCGAGAATCGCGAGGCCGCCAACCCGCGCCCGCTGCACGAGGTGGTGCTCGACGCCTCGGTGGAGGTGCGCAACTCGGTGGTGCACGCGACCTTCATCGTCGCGCTCGTGTTCGTCCCGCTGCTCACCCTGTCGGGCATCGCCGGCAAGCTGTTCGCGCCGCTGGGTCAGGCCTACATCCTCGCGATCCTCGCCTCGCTGGGGGTCGCGCTCACCCTGACGCCCGCCCTGTGCTACCTGTTGCTCGCTCGCAGCGCGCTGCGGCAGGTCGATCCTCCTGCGGTGGCATGGATCAAGCCGCGCTACGTGGCCACCCTTCGCCGCGTGGAGAGGTTCCCGGGCCGCATCGTCGCCGCGGTGTTCGGCGTCATCGCCCTGGGCATCGCCACCCTGCCGCTGTTCTCCGGGGAGTTCATCCCGTCGCTGCGCGAGGGCCACTACATCGTTCACATGAGCGCCGTGCCGGGCACTGCAGAGAGCGAATCGCTGCGGATCGGAAGCCGCGTGTCCGAACAGCTCCTGACCATCGAGGGTGTGCAGTCGGTGGCGCAGTGGGTGGGCCGCGCGCCCAACGGCGCCGACACCTTCGGTACGCACTACAGCGAGTTCGAGGTGGAGATCGGCGCGCTGCCCGGCAAGGAGCAGCAGCGTATCCTGCGCGAGATCCGCGAGACGCTGTCGGGCGAGCGCGCGGGCATCGTATGGCCGGGGGTGACCTTTGGCGTGAACACCTTCCTCACCGAGCGCATCGAGGAGACCATCACCGGGTTCGCCGCCCCGCTGGCCGTGAACATCTACGGGCCCTCGCTGGACGCACTCGACCGGGACGCGCAGCAGGTCGCAGCGGCGATCGCGCAGGTGCCCGGAGCGCGCGACGTGCAGGTGCAAGCGCCGCCCGGCAACCCGCAGCTGTCCGTGCGCCTGCGCCATGACCGCGCGGCGGCCATGGGCCTCGCGCCCCTCGACGTGCTGCGCGCGATCAGCGCGGCTTACGAGGGACACGCCGCAGGACAGATCTACAGCGAGGGTCGCGTGGTCGACCTCGTCGTCGTGCTCGAGCCCGGACGTCGCAACGACATCGGGCGCGTGGGCGATCTGCAGTTGCGCGCGGCCGACGGACGCCTGATCCGCCTCGCGCAGGTCGCCGACATCTCGCTCACCAGCGGGCGCTACAAGATCCTCCACGCCGGAGGACGCCGCCTGCAGACGGTCACCGCCAATGTCGAGGGCCGTGACGTGAGCGCCTTCGAGCGCGACGTTCGCGCACGCATCGCCGAGGACGTCAGACTGTCCGAGGGGAACTACCTCGTGTACGCCGGTGAGGCACGGGCCGCGGCGCAGGCGCGCGAGGATCTCATCGTCCACTCGCTGATCGCCGGCATCGGCATCTTCCTGCTGCTCTACATCGCCTTCAACAACCTGCGCAACCTGCTGGTGACCTTCGTCAACCTCCCCTTCGCCCTGATCGGAGGCGTGTGCGCCGTGCTGTTCGCCACGGGGGGCTGGATGTCGCTCGGTTCGCTGGTCGGGTTCGTCACGTTGTTCGGCATCACCCTGCGCAACTCGATCATGCTCGTCTCCCACTATCAGCATCTCGTCGAGGTCGACGGCCTGCCGTGGGGCCTGGAGACGGCGCTGCGCGGAGCGTCCGAGCGCCTGCCCTCCATCCTGATGACCGCGCTGGTGACGGGGCTCGCCCTGTTGCCGCTGGCACTGGGCTCGGGGGAACCCGGCCGCGAGATCGAGGGTCCGATGGCGACGATCATCGTCGGCGGACTGATCACCTCGACCGTTCTGAATCTGCTGATCCTGCCGACCCTGCTGCTGCACTTCGGCCGGTTCGAGCGGCGGCTGCCGGCGTGAGGCGGCGGTTGTGTCGCGCCGCCGGGGTATCATGAGCGGTCCGGATGGGTGGAGGGCACCATGACCGAACAAGCCAGGAAGCTCAAGGCAGTGGACGCGCCGGCAGTGCGCGGGCGTGTGAGCGAAGACGAGTGGAACGTGCGCTGCGACCTTGCGGCCGCGTATCAGTTGGCGGCGCAGTATCGCTGGACCGACATGATCTACACGCACTTCTCGGCGCGCGTGCCGGGCAGCGAGCATCTGCTGATCAATCCCTACGGCCTGATGTTCGACGAGATCACCGCGTCGACGCTGGTGAAGATCGACAAGGACGGCAACGTCGTCGACGACCCGACCGGACTGGGCGTCAACTACGCGGGATTCGTGATTCACGGATGCGTGCACGAGGCGCGCCCCGAGGTCAACTGCGTGATCCACACGCACACGCGCGCGGGCGTGGCGGTATCAGCGCAGAAGGCCGGATTGCTGCCCATCAGCCAGCACGCCCTCAGCGTCTACGGCGAACTCACCTATCACGACTACGAGGGCATCGCCCTGGAGCTCGACGAGCGCACACGCCTCGCGCGCGATCTCGGGAAGGATTCGAAGGCGATGATCCTGCGCAATCACGGGCTGCTCGCCCTGGGCGCCAGCGTCGCCGAAGCCTTCCACGTGATGTACTACCTCGACTGCGCCTGCCAGATCCAGATCGACGCGCTGTCCGCAGGGCACGCCGCGCTCGAGATCATTCCCGAGGACGTGGCGCACAAGGGATACCGTCAGTTCCAGCGCCCAGGAGGCTCGGAACTGGACAAGGAATGGCCGGCGCTGCTGCGCATGCTGGACCGCAAGGGCATCGCCTACCGTAATTGACCGACAACCTGAACAGACCCCCGTACATCATGATGATTCGATTCATTCTCGCCGCACTGCTCCTCCTGCCCATCCTCGCGCGTGCCGACTACCAGGAAGGCGTGCAGCTCTACGCCAAGGGCGACTACGATGCCGCCATGCAGCAGTTCCAGAAAGCCGCCGACGAGGGCGAACCGAGAGCCATCTACTTCATCGGCTTTCTCCACCACAACGGCTTCGGCGTGCCGAGAAGCGATGCCGAGGCGATGAAGTGGATGCGCCGCTCGGCCGACATGAACCACTTCGAGTCCCAGTACTACATGGGCAAGCTCAACGAGTCCGGCCGCAAGGTGGAGCACGACCTGGTCGCGGCGTACATGTGGTTCACCCTCGCGGTGAAGAGCGCGCCGAACGAGCGCGACGCGGCCTACACCACGCGCGAGGTGCGCCGTCTGGAGAAGAAGATGAAGCCCGAGCAGATCGCCAAGGCCAAGCAGATGGCCGAGGAGTGGAAGCCCGCTTCCTCCAACTGACCGCTGGACTGACCTGGCGGCCTATCCCAGCACGGCCGCCAGGAAGAACATTGCACTGAAGCCGGTGAAGAGCGCGGTCGTCGCGCCGCGCTCGAATCCGGGACGGTGCGTCTCGGGGATGACCTCGCTGCTGATCACGAACAGCATCGCGCCCGCCGCAAACGCCAGCGCCCACGGCAGGAGCAGATCCGAGAACGCCACGGCGCCGGCCCCGAGTATTCCCCCCACCGGCTCGACCACGCCGGAGAGGAACGCCGCCATGAAGGCGACGCCCCGGCCGTAGCCGACTGCCATCATTCCTGCCGCGACCGCCAGGCCTTCGGGCAGGTTCTGCAGTCCGATCCCCAGCGTCACGCCAAGTCCGGTCGCCAGGTTGCCGCTCGCGGCACCCACGCCCACCGCCAGCCCCTCGGGGAAGTTGTGGATCACGATGGCGATGACGAACAGCCAGATCCGGTTGAGCCGCCTGGTATTGTCGCCCTCGCAGCCCTTGCAGAAGTGCTCGTGCGGGACGGTGCGGTTCACCAGCCATAGCACGACGCCGCCCAAGGCCAGGCTGAACAGCACGATGCTCGCCGCCTCGGCCTTGTTCCCGTACTGCACCAGCGCTGCGTCGTAGCCGGGCAGCAGGAGGGAGAACATCGTCGCGGCGAGCATGATTCCCGCCGCGAAGCTCAGCAGCACGTTGGTCACGTTGTCGCTCAGGCGCCGGACGGCGACGATCGGCAGCGCGCCGACGGTGGTCGCCACCGTGCCGGCGAGGAAGCTCGCCAGCAGCCCGCTCAGAAACGGGGAGTGGGCCAAGAATCGTTCGAGTCCATCCATGCCTGGTTCCGGTGTGCCGGCAAATGTCGATCGTCGCGAAGCCGCGCGCGGAACATCGCTTGCAGCGCGGAGGGTATGCAGGTGTTACCTGCGGTGCTCAACGGATGAAGACACCAGCCAGCATATTGCGTGTACCGCTCCACGTCGTCCTCGGGATGATTCCCGTCGGGCTGTGGATATTCGCAAACTTCTGCGATTTCATGTTTCTCTATGACGGCGGAACGAGCTGGGCGCTGAGCGCCTTCTACGCCTACGCCATCGGGACGCTGGTGGCGCTCGCCGCCGCTATCCCCGGTTTCATCGATCACCTCGCCCTGCGCGGGCGTGCGGCGCGGCGCATAGGGTTCTTTCACATGCTCACCGGCCTGCTGGTTACCTCGCTCATGGCCATCAGCGTTGCCGTGCGCTGGTTCGTCTCGCCCGAGTCGACGCTGGCCATCCTCGTCGCCGGCACCGGCCTGATCGTGCTGGTCGTTTCCACGGCACTGGCCCTGTACATGGTGCACGGGCTGGCCATCGGCGTCAGCACGCAGGACGAGGAAGCCGTCGACGAAGTGCCCACTACAGCCGCGCCCACGCCTCGACGCGCGCGCGTCTGACGCCAACCACCCCGCCGCCTGCGGCGGCAGCCCTCCTTGAAAAGGAGGGGAAGGAGTTGGCACACTCCCGTTCCCCCTCTCACGAGGCGGTGGCGCGCAGCGCCGGGGTGGTGTGGGGTTGAACGACGACCCGAACGCCCTGTCACACCTCCATACTGGAGATGCGCGACATCGATGACAAGCATGAGGCGCCGTCATTTTTTCGATGTCCGCCATCGGCATGTTCGAACGATCACGCGGCACCCCCTGCTTTAGACTGCGCGCATCGGGATGCCTATCGGCCAGGAGCGGTTAGATGACGACGCTGACATTGACGAAAGACAACTTCGACCAGACGGTCGCCCACAACGACATGGTCGTGGTGGATTTCTGGGCGCCATGGTGCGGTCCATGCCGCTCGTTCGCGCCGGTGTTCGAGGCGGCCTCCGAACGCCACGAAGGCGTCGTCTTCGCCAAGGTGAACACCGACGAGGAGCCCGAGCTGGCGGGCATGTTCGCCATCCGCTCGATCCCGACCCTGATGATCATGCGCGAAAAGGTGATCCTGTATCACGAGGCGGGGTCGCTGCCCGGCAAGGCGCTCGACGAAATCCTCGGCAAGGCGCAGGAGATCGACATGACGAAGGTGCACGAGGAACTTGCCCGGGAGCGTGCCGCCGCGGGAGAGGCGGGCACCGACGCCGACGAGGATTCGCCGAGGTCGTGACCTGGGCGGCCTCGATGGCTGCCGCCCGCGCGGCGGTGTCCTAGGACCGAGATGCGGCAATTGAGGCCAGCAGCGCGCTGCGCACCCCGGGATCCTCGAGCCTGGCCACCCACCACTTGAGCGCCTTGCCGGCGTCGCGGGGACGCCACGCGAGGTACAGGTGCGTGCGCTCCCGCGGCTCCTCGACCTGCAGCCGCACCAGGCGTCCGTCCGCGAGGTAGGGGGCCGCCACGTGCAGCGGCAGGAATCCGACCCCCAGGCCTGCCAGCTGGACCTCCAGCTTGGCCTGCACGGTGGACACCGTCAGCGACTCCGCGCCGGCCGCGATGCCCGAACTGCGCGGCGGAAGGCTGCGCGAGCTGTCCGACACCACCACCACCCGGTGCTCGGTCACGACAGCGGTTGGAATCGGCTGGGACGCCTGGGCGATCGGGTGGCCGGGCGCGGCCGCGAACACCCACTCGACATCGCCCAGGAGGCGCACCGTGTACCCCGCTTCGGGAGGCGGTTCCCCCGGCGCACCGATACACAGGTCGGCGCGGCCGGAAACCAGCGCATCCCAGCAACCGCCCAGGACCTCCGTGCTCAGGCGCAGGCGCGTACCCGAGCCCTCGCGGTAGAACGCCTCCACCAGCGCCAGCAGCCGCTCGCCGGGAATCAGCGCGTCGTGAGCGATGCGCAGCTCGGTCTCCCAGCCCTTGGCCACGCGCTGCACACGGCATTCGAGGTCGACGGCGGCACGCAGCAGGTGCCGGCCGTCCTTGAGCAGTTCCTCGCCGGCAGCGGTCAGGCGCGCGCGGTGGCCGCTGCGATCGAACAGCTGTACGCCCAGGTCCTGCTCGAGCTTCTGCACCGTATAGGTGATGGCCGAGGGGACGCGGTGCAGTTCATCGGCTGCGGCGGCGAAACTGCCCTTGCGGGCGATCGCGTCCAGAACCAGCAGGCCGTCCAGTGAGAGCTTCATGAAACAAGACGCGGCGTTCGATAATTCCTGCTACTGACCGGGAAATCGGGCTAGAATTCCCGTCTTATGGTCGGGGCGCATATCGGACCATCCGAACCCACGCCCGGGCAAACACTCGAGGTAATTCGCTTTGGAAAACTCCACGATTCGTACTGTAGCGCTCGCCACGGTGCTGGTCATGTCCATCGCCGCCTGCGGCAAGAAGGAGGAGCAGGCCGCGGCACCCGCGCCGGCTGCCAAGAGCGCGGGACCGGCCGCCGGCGGACCGCCCCCGGGCCTCCCGGTCAAGGCGGTGCAGGTGAAGGTCGGTGAGGTGCGCAGCGAGGTCAGCGCGGTCGGCTCGCTCTTGGCGGACGAGTCGGTGATCATCCGGCCCGAGATCGACGGCCGCGTCGTCGACATCCACTTCAACGAAGGCCAGCGTGTGCAGCGTGGCCAGCGCCTGGTCACGCTCGACCCGGCCGAGCTGAAGGCTCAGCTGGCTCAGTCCGAGGCCCAGGTGCGCACGCAGTCACAGCGCTACGAGCGCTCCAAGGAACTGCTCGCGCAGAAGTTCATCTCGCAGGAGGCGGTGGACGTCGCCAAGAACGAGTTCGACCGCGCCGAGGCGGTACGGAGGGAGTCGGAGGCCAAGCTGAGCAAGACGGTGATCAACGCGCCGTTCTCCGGCATCGTAGGCCTGCGGATGATCAGCCCGGGCGCCTACGTGAAGGCCGGCGAAGACATCGTGCGACTGGAGAACCTGGATTCGATCAAGCTCGATTTCCGCATCCCCGAGGTGTTCGCCTCCCAGGTACGTCCGGGCCAGAACGTCGCGGTGCGCCTCGACGCCTTCCCGGGTGAGGAGTTCCAGGGGTCGATCTACGCGATCGAGCCGGCCGTGGACGAGCGCACCCGCACCTTCCTGATGCGGGCGAGGGTTCCGAACAAGGGGCTGAAGCTCAAGCCCGGCATGTTCGTGCGGGTCGGCCTGACCCTGGAGACGCGCAAGAATGCGCTGCTGGTGCCCGAGCCGGCGCTCTGGCCGCAGGGTCAGGACAACTACGTGTTCCGCGTCCAGGACGGCAAGGCGGCGCTCACCAAGGTGGAACTGGGTACCCGCCGGCCCGGCGAGGTCGAGATCGTGGCCGGTCTCTCGCCCACCGATACGGTGATCACCGAAGGCCAGATCAAGCTGCGTGACGGCGCACCCGTGATGGTGCTGCCGGATCAGCCCCCGCCCACGGCGCAGGAAGGCGCCGCAGCCGGCGGCGCGGTCAAGCCAGCCGCCTCGGCCGGGGCCGTCGCCCAGTCGGAAAAGAAAGGCAGCTGAGGCTGCGTCCGTTTTTCTCCCGCAAGGGGAGGTGACCCATGATTCTGTCTGAGATCTCCGTCAAGCGCCCCGTACTCGCCACGGTGATGAGCCTGCTCATCGTCCTGCTGGGCGTCATCTCGTTCGATCGACTCACGGTGCGCGAGTATCCCAAGATCGACCCGCCCACCGTGTCGGTGCGCACGGTGTACAAGGGCGCGACCTCGCAGGTGGTCGAGAGCGTGATCACCACGCCCATCGAGGATGCCCTGTCGGGCATCGAGGGCATCAAGACCATCAAGTCCCAGAGCCGCGAGGAGGTCAGCCAGATCACCGTGACCTTCGTGACGGATCGCGACGTCGAGGCGGCCGCCAACGACGTGCGCGACCGCGTCTCCCGGGTCGCCGCACTGCTGCCGGATCAGTCGGACACGCCGGTGGTCAACAAGATCGAGGCCGATGCGTGGCCGATCATGTGGATCGCGCTCTCGAGCGACCGGCACACGCCGATGGAGCTCACCGACTACGCGGACCGCTACCTGACCGACCCGCTCAAGGCGCTTCCGGGCGTGGCGACCGTCATCATCGGCGGTGAGCGCAAGTACTCGATGCGCGTGTGGCTGGACCGCGAGCGCATGGCGGCCCAGGGTCTCACGGCGCAAGACATCGAGGCCGCACTCGAGCGCCAGAACCTGGACTCGCCCGGGGGGCGCATCGAGAGCGAGTCGCGCGAATTCACGGTGCTGGCAGAGACCGACCTGAAGAGCGCGGAGCAGTTCAACAACATGATCATCCGCGAGGTGGGCGGTTATCCGATCCGCCTGCGCGACATCGGCTACGCCGCGCCGGGACCGTACGAGAATCGCAAGATCGTGCGCATCAACGGCAACGAGGCGCTCGGCCTGGGCGTGGTCAAGCAGTCGGTCGGCAATACTCTGGCCATCGCCGAGGCCGTGCGCAGCACGATTCCACGACTTCAGAACGGTTTGCCGGAAGGCATGCAGATGAAGGTCGCGGTGGACACCTCGGAGTTCATCTCCGCCGCCATCAACGCAGTCTACAAGGTGATGCTCGAGGCGTTGGCGCTCGTGGTGCTGGTGATCTTCATCTTCCTGCGTAGCTGGCGAGCCACGATCATCCCGGCGGTCACCATCCCGGTCTCGCTCATCGGCGCGTTCTTCTTCCTGTACGTGATGGATTTCTCCGTCAACGTGCTGTCGCTGCTCGGGATCGTGCTCGCCGTTGGCCTGGTGGTGGACGACGCCATCGTGATGCTGGAGAACATCCACCGTCACATTGAGGAGGGCAAGTCACCCTATCAGGCTGCGCTCGCCGGCTCCAAGGAGATCGGCTTCGCGATCCTGGCGATGACCATCACGCTGGCCGCGGTGTTCATGCCGCTGGTGTTCATCCAGGGCCGGACCGGTCAGCTGTTCATCGAGTTCGCATTGACGGTGGTGGCCGCGGTGCTGGTGTCCGGCTTCGTGGCGCTGACGCTCACGCCGATGATGTGCTCGAAGCTGCTCAAGCCGCACGGCGAGCGCCACAGCCCGATCTTCCAGCTCACCGAGCGCATGTTCGAAGGCCTGAACAACGGCTACCGGGCGATCCTGCGCGGCACGCTGCGCGCGCGCTGGATCGTGGGCATCGTCTTCGTCGCGACTCTCGGCTTCACGGCCTGGCTGGGGATCCAGCTCAAGTCGGAGTTGTCTCCGGTCGAGGACCGGGGCACGTTCATGGCCTTCGCAGTGGCCCCGGAAGGGTCGACCATGCAGTACACCGACGGCTACATGAAGATGATCGGGAAGATGGTCAACCAGTACCCCGAGGTCGACACGCTGTTCGAGGTGGTCGCGCCCGGGCTGGAGCGTCCGAATCCGGTCAACCTCGGCATTGGCTTCGCGGTGCTCAAGCACTGGAGCGACCGTGAGCGTGGACAGCTCGACATCACCAAGGAACTCACACCGAAGCTCTTCGGGGGCCTCCCCGGCGTGATCTCCTTCACGGTGAACCCGCCGTCGCTCGGCGCGAGCTTCCTGTCCAAGCAGATCGAATACGTGATCTACGGGAACAGCTACGAGCAGCTGCAAGGCTACGTCAGCAAGGTGATGGGCCGTCTGTCCCAGTATCCCGGCATCGTCGGTCTGGATACAGACCTCAAGCTGAACAAGCCGCAGCTGCGGGTGGAGATCGACCGGGACAAGGCGTCGACACTCGGTGTTTCGATGGAGACGATCGGCCACACCCTCGAGACGCTCATGGGCGGGCGCGACGTCACTCGCTACAAGCGCGAGGGCAAGCAGTACGACGTCGTCGTGCAGGTCGAGGACGCCAATCGCCGGCAGCCGTCGGACCTCACCGCGATCTACGTGCGCGGCGCTGGAGGCGAGCTGCACCAGCTCTCCAACCTCGTCACCATTCGTGAGACGGTGGCGCCGAAGGAGCTCAACCACTTCAACAAGCTGCGTGCGGCGGTCATCAACGGGAACGTCGGTCCCGGCGCGACCCTGGGCGAGGCGCTGGCCTTCATCGACAAGGTGGTGGAGGAGGAACTGCCCAAGGGCACCGCCACCGACCTGGACGGTCAGTCGCGCGAGTTCCGGGAGAGCGGCCAGGAGGCGATGCTCGTGCTCCTGCTGGCGGTGATCTTCATCTACCTCGTGCTCTCCGCGCAGTTCGAGAGTTTCGTCGGACCGCTGGTGATCATGCTCACCGTGCCTCTAGCCTGGTGCGGGGCCTTGCTGATGATGTGGATCAACTCCAAGTTCGGCACCGGGGGAACGCTCAACATCTACAGCCAGATCGGGCTTGTCATGCTGGTCGGCCTGATCCCGGGCATTCGCCGCCTG
>CAYLTE010000038.1:0-24720 GCA_964386195.1 uncultured Burkholderiales bacterium
CCCGCCATACACGAGCCGCCATCGAGCGGCCACGCCGGGAGGAGACCATGGCAGAAACCAGGGAGGCGCTGATTGCGCGACTGCACAAGCAGGCGCGGCAAGTCCGGCGCGATGTCTGGCGCGCGCTGCGCGCGGGCGGCAGCGGGCACGCGGGCGGCTCGAGTTCCGCAGCCGACATTCTCGCCGCGCTGTACTTCCATCGCCTGCGCGTCCGCCCGCACGAGCCGGAGTGGCCCGACCGCGACCGCTTCGTGCTGTCGAAGGGGCACGCCAACGCTGCGCTCGGGGCCGTGCTCGCCAAGGCGGGCTTCATCGACGACGCGGTGCTGGACCGCTTCTACCACTTCGAGTCGCCCTTCGGCATGCATCCCGACATCAAGGTCGCGGGCATCGAGATGTGCACGGGCGCGCTCGGCCACGGGCTCGCCATCGCCATCGGCATGGCGCTGGGCGCGCGGATGCAGGGCAAGGACTTCCACACCTTCGTCATGCTCGGCGACGGCGAACTGCACGAGGGGTCGAACTGGGAAGCGGCGATGGCCGGCGCCCACTACCGGCTGTCCAACCTCACCGCCATCGTCGACCACAACAAGATCGCACAGAGCGGACGGGTGACGGAGCTGATCGACATCGATCCGCTCGGCGACAAGTGGCGCGCGTTCGGCTGGGAGGTGCGCGAGATCGACGGACACGACATGGCGTCGATCGTCGACACGCTCGACGCGCTGCCGCTGAACACCGGCAAGCCGACCGCGCTCATTGCCCACACGATCAAGGGCAAGGGCGTGAGCTGGGCCGAGGACACCTATCTCTGGCACAGCAACAACGTGAACGACGACGTGTACGAGCGCGCGCTCGGGGAGTTGGGCGAATGAACGCACCCGATTGGCGCACCCGCGCCGCCAACCAGACCCGTCTCGCCTTCGGCCAGGCCCTGCTCGAACTGGGCGCGCGCGACAGTGCGACGGTGGTCGTCTCGGCCGACACGCAGGACCTGCTGGGCATCCGGCCGTACATCGAGAAGTTCCCCGAGCGCTTCGTCGAGGTCGGCATCGCCGAGCAGAACGCGATCGGCATCGCGGCCGGTCTCGCCACCACCGGCATGCACCCCTTCGTCTGCGCCTATGCGCCGTTCATCACCGCGCGCAGCATGGAGCAGGTCCGCAACGACCTCGCCTACGCGCATCAGCGCGTGGTCATCGGCGCGGCGGCGAGCGGCATCTCGCTGGGCGTGGCCGGCGGCACGCATCACGCGCTCGAGGACATCGCCCTGATGCGCAGTTTTCCCAACATGACGGTGATCGTGCCCGCCGACGTCGAGGAAGCCTACGCGGCGGCGCTCGCCACACCGGACATCGACGGGCCGGTGTACATGCGCCTGGGCGGACGCGTGGAAGAACCGCCGGTCAGCGATCCGGCACAGCCGTTCCGCCTCGGCAAGGCCGCAACGCTGCGCGAAGGCAACGATGTCGCGATCATCGCCTGTGGCGCGCTCGTGGACATGGCAGTGCGTGCATCGGACGTCCTGCGCATGGAAGGCGTGCACGCCCGGGTGATCAACATGCACACGATCAAGCCGTTCGACCGCGACACGGTGCTAAAGGCGGCGGCGGAAACCAGGCGCATCGTCACCGCCGAGGAGCATCACCTCACCGGCGGGCTGGGCGGCGCGGTGGCAGAGCTGCTGGCGCTCGAGCAGCCGACACGCATGCGCATGATCGGCATGCCGGATGCCTTCGCCTGCATCGGTCCCACCAACCAGGTCCGCGCGAAATACGGCATGAGTGCCGACGCGATCGCGAAGGCGTGTCGTGAGCTGCTTTGAACGTCACTGCAACAGGCAGCCGGTCTCTGCGCTGACCCGCGCGTAGGCGTTGCCGGCGTTGCCACGCACAGCGTCCTGCACGTAGACCGTCACGTCCGTCGGCGCCGGCGGGAAGATCATCGACCGCACCGTCCAGTCGGTCTTCTCCGGACCGCCGGCAGGTCGCACGCACGATTTCCACGCACCGCACGTCGGATTGGCGCGTGAGATCTCCTTGCCGTCCCGGACGAGCATCACCCGCACGGTGGCGCCGACCGGTCCCTGTGCCTCGCCGTACAGCGTGATGCGGTAGCCGGTCGCGCTCTGCATGCGATCGCACAGGGCGCGGATCACGCTTGCCTGGCCCTTGCCCGCGTTCGGATTGTCCGAGGCCGATGCCGGGTTGTCGATCGATGCCGGCGTGTCGATCGATGCCGGGGTGTCGCGAGGCTGCGTCGTGGATCGATCGGAGGGCTTCGACGTCCCCTGTTGCTCGGCCAGTTGCACGCCCCACCCGTCGAGGACCAGACGCACCAGTGTGGCCGGCGCCGCCCGCCCGAATCCGCCGCCTCCGCCCACCGTGGTGACGACGCCGATCACGCGCCCCTCGCGCAGCACCGGCCCACCCGAGTTGCCCTCGCCGATGCTGCCATCGAGCGTGATCTCTCGGCCTTCGTGCGACACCACGTTCGCGCGCAGCACCGCCCATGCGCCACCGCCTTGCGGAAATCCGATGACGGTGACCGGCTCGCCGCCGCCGACGCTTTCCGTCTCGGCCAGCGGCAGCGCGTTCAGTTCCGGCGGTAGCTTGTCGCGGCCACGCACCACCAGCAGCGCCAGCCCGCGTGGGTCGCCCCCTTCGATGCGCAGCACCTCGGCAGGGACGGTCGTGTTGCGGCGGGTGAAGAACTCGACGCGCGGCTTGTTGTCGCCCTCGACGACGTGCGAGGCAGTGAGGATGAACGCGGCATCGCCCTCCAGGCGCACGATGAATCCGGTTCCCGAACGGTGCAGGTCGTCGAGCTGGGAGATGATCCTGACCACGCCGGCCTTCTGGGTGTCGAGGGATTGGGCATAGGCAGGCACGCCAAGCACGAGCACGAACGCGAGCAGCCAGACGCATGTCCCGATGAGCGATCGCATGACGGTACCGCTCCCCGCTGATGGCGACGTAACGACTCTACACGCAGCGATCGGAACGTGCAGCGCGCACTCCGTCTCCGGCGACCATGAGAGAATTATCCCATCCCAACCCGATTCCCACGCCATGACTCCCGAAGAGTTTCGCAAGTTCGGCCACGCCGTCGTCGATTGGATCGCCGACTACCGCGCCCGCGTCGAACAGCTTCCGGTGATGGCCCGCAGCGCACCCGGCGACATCAGGGCGCAGCTTCCCTCGTCGCCGCCGCAGGATCCCGAGTCGTTCGAGCGCATCCTGGCCGACCTCGACCGCATCGTGCTGCCCGGCCTGTCGCACTGGCAGCATCCGCGCTTCTTCGGCTACTTTCCGGCAAACGCCCAGCTGAGCAGCGTGCTCGGCGACTACGTCAGCACCGGACTGGGCATCATCGGTCTGGCGTGGCAGTCGAGCCCGGCACTGACCGAGATCGAGGAAGTCGTCACCGACTGGCTGCGTCAGATGGTGGGCCTGTCGCCGTCATGGAGCGGGGTGATCCAGGACACCGCCTCGACCAGCACGCTGGTCGCACTGCTGTGCGCACGCGAACGGGCGAGCCGCTACAGCCTGGCGCGCGGCGGACTGCAGGGCGAGGACGCGCCGCTCATCGTCTACGCGTCTGCGCACAGCCACAGCTCGGTCGACAAGGCGGCGCTGCTGGCGGGATTCGGGCGCGCCAACATTCATCTCGTGGCGCACGACGAGCGCTTCGCGATGCGCGCCGACGCGCTTGATGCAGCCATCCGCGCGGACCGCGTCGCCGGCCGCGTGCCGTGTGCCGTCGTTGCCACCACCGGCACCACCACCACGACCGCGATCGATCCGGTAGGCGCCATCGCCGAAGTCGCACGGCGACACGATATCTGGCTGCACGTCGATGCCGCCATGGCGGGCTCGGCGATGATCCTGCCCGAGTGCCGATGGATGTGGGACGGGATCGAGCAAGCCGATTCCATCGTGCTCAACCCGCACAAGTGGCTTGGCGCGGTGTTCGACTGTTCGGTCTACTACGTACGCGACGCGGAGCATCTGGTGCGCGTGATGTCGACCAACCCGAGCTACCTGCAATCCTCCGCCGACGGCCAAGTGAAGAACTACCGCGACTGGGGCCTGCCGCTCGGACGCCGCTTCCGTGCGCTGAAGCTGTGGTTCATGCTGCGCGAACAAGGTGTCGCGCAGCTGCAGGCGCGGCTGCGCCGCGACATCACCAACGCGAGGTGGCTGGCAGAGCAGGTCGAGAGGACGCCGCACTGGCGTGTCCTGGCGCCGGTGACGCTGCAGACGGTATGCGTGCGCCACGAACCGCCCGGGCTGGAGGGCGAGGCGCTGGATCGCCATACACAGGGCTGGGCCGACCGCCTGAATCGCTCGGGATCGGCCTACCTCACCCCGGCAACCATCGACGGGCGCTGGATGGTGCGCGTGTCAATCGGGGTTGCGGCCACCGAGCGCGAGCACGTCGCACAAGTGTGGGAAGCCATGCAGAGAGAAGTTCAGCAAGGCTGAACGAAACCCGGCCGGACTCGGCTTCGGACGCGTCGCTCGTCGCCGATCAGCCGAACGAGTGCGTTCGGATCGACGGGCTTGACAAAGTGATGGTCAAATCCGGCCGCGGCGCTACGCTGAATGTCGGCATCGCGCCCCCACACACTCACGGCGACGATCAGCATCTTCGCGCCGGCCGCCAATGAAGCTGAGGGATCCTCGCTTTGCAGCGTCCTGAGCCCAAAGGAACCTGTGTCATCCCGAAGCGAAGCTGAGGGATCCTCGCTTTGGTGCGTCCACGGCGAGGACTTCTCGCTGCGCTCGAAATGACACCGCAGGCCGATGGTTCACCGACGTCGTTTCACGGCAGTCGCTGCCCCTTGACCACCGTCAAATTGCGCCCTCGCCGCACTGGTAGCTTTACCCCATCCAATCGTGCTCAGGGAGCAGAAGATGCCTGCCAAACACCTCCTGTTTCACGACGCCGCCTGGTCGAAGATCCTGGCTGGCGTGAACACGCTGGCCGATGCGGTCAAGGTCACGCTTGGCCCGAAAAGCCGCAACGTCATCCTGCAGCAATCCTACGGCGGACCGGTGGTGGCGAACTCGGGGGTCGTCGTCGCCAGGGCGATCGAGCTGGAAGATCCGTTCGAGAACATGGGCGCCCAGATGGTGCGCGAGGTCGCGGCCAAGACTTCGGAGATCGCCGGTGACGGCACCACGACTGCCACCGTCCTCACCCAGGCGATCGTTCGCGAAGGCATGAAGTACGTCGCTGCCGGCATGAACCCCATGGACCTCAAACGCGGCATCGACGCCGCGGTTGCCGCCGCGGTCGCCGAATTGAAGCGCACCTCCCGTCCGTGCGACGCGGGGACCGAGATCGCACAGGTCGCCGCGATCTCCGCCAACAACGACCGTTCGGTCGGGGCGATCATCGCCCAGGCCATGGACAAGGTCGGGCGGGAGGGCGTGATCACGGTGGAGGACGGATCCGGCCTCGAAAACGAACTGGAGACGGTGGAAGGCATGCAGTTCGACCGCGGCTACCTGTCACCCTACTTCGTCAACAGCGCGGAGAAGCGTGCCTGCGTGCTGGACGACCCCCTGGTGCTGGTCCACGACAAGAAGATCTCGGGGATCGCCGAGATTCTCCCGCTGCTCGAACAGGTGACCCAGGCGAACCGGCCGCTGCTTGTCATCGCCGAGGACGTCGAAGGGGAGGCACTCGCCACCCTCGTGGTCAATGCCGCGCGCGGCATCCTCAAGACGTGCGCAGTGAAGGCGCCGGGCTTCGGCGATCGCCGCCGCGCGATGCTGGACGACATCGCCTGCCTGACCGGCGCACGCGTGATCGCGGAGGACGTCGGCGGCAAACTCGACAAGACCCGTCTGGAGGACCTGGGCCAGGCCAAGCGCGTCGAGATCGACAAGGACAACACGGTGATCATCGGCGGCGCAGGTGCGGCGGCGGCGATCGAGGCCCGCATCAAGGAGATCAAGGCGGAGATCGAACTGTCGAAAAGCGACTACGACAAGGAGAAGCTCCAGGAGCGCGCAGCCAAGCTGGCCGGCGGTGTTGCGCTGATCAAGGTCGGCGGGGCGACCGAGACGGCGATGAAGGAGCGCAAGGGGCGCGTGGACGATGCGCTGCATGCCACGCGAGCAGCGGTCGAGGAAGGCATCGTCCCGGGCGGGGGCGTGGCACTCGTGCGGGCACGCACCGCGTTACACGCTCTGCAGGGCGAGAACGACGACCAGCAGGCGGGCATCAAGATCGTCATCCGCGCACTAGAGGAGCCGTTGCGCCAGATCGTCACCAATGCCGGCATGGAGGCGTCGGTGGTGATCGACCGGGTTGCTGCGGGCTCGGGAGCGTTCGGGGTCAATGCGGCCACGGGTGCCTACGGCGACCTGATGGAAATGGGTGTGATCGATCCCACGAAGGTGACGCGTACTGCCCTACAGAATGCCGCGTCCGTTGCTGGCCTGATCCTCACCACCGACTGCATGGTGGCCGAGTTGCCTCGCGCGCATGCGGCGGAGGCGATGCCGGCGATGGAGTAGCACTCGCATCGCACCGGCGCACGCCGGGACCGAGCGAAGGATGTCCGTTGTTGAACTCTACCTTAGCGGGAAACTGCCTGTCCCCCCGGCGCGAGGTGGTGCGCGAACCAGTCCCGCGCGAGCTGCGCAACGCGTTCGAGGGTGCCAGGTTCCTCGAAAAGGTGGGTGGCGCCGGGAACGATCTCAAGGGCCGTCTCGCACTGCAGATGCGTCGCTGCGGTACGGTTGAGGACGATCACTTCGCGGTCCTCGCCACCGATGATGAGCAGGGTCGGCGCGCGCACTAATGGCAGCGTCTGGTTGCCCGCCAGATCCGGCCGTCCTCCCCGAGAGACGATCGCACGGACGATCTCGGGAAGCTCCGCCGCTGCGCGCAGTGCCGAGGCCGCGCCCGTGCTCGCCCCGAAAAGGCCGACACGCAGCGCGCTGGTGCCCGCATGGTGCTGCACGAAGCGCACCGCATCGATCAGGCGCTCGGTCAGCAACGGGATGTCGAAGCGCATCTCGACGTCTGCTGCCTCCTCGGGCGTGAGCAGGTCCAGCAGCAAGGTAGCCAGTCCGGCGTCGTTGAGGACGCCTGCGACGTAGGCGTTGCGCGGCGAATGTCGCCCCGAGCCGCTGCCGTGGGAGAAGATGACGATGCCGCACGCTCGCGCCGGCAACACCAGCGTGCCCTCCAAGTGCAGCAGTCCAGACTGCACGCGCACGTCACTTGCGATCGGAGGATTCATCTCCGCCCTCCTGTCCACGCTGCAATACCGAAGTATGGCAGTCGCGCGTTCCCGGAAGATTGATCGACATCAACGTCGCCGCCGATCCGTAACGCTATTTTGGCGGCTCGTCTCCCACCCCAGTGGAACCCTCCGATGCAGGCGGCACGTTGGGAACTTTTCGAGCACCAGGCGGACGTCGGCGTGCGCGGATTCGGATCGACCCGGGAGGAGGCATTTGAGCAGGCCGCCACTGCGCTGACGGCCGTGGTCACCGACCCGGCGCGCGTGGAGACACGCGACTTCGTCACCGTGGCGTGCGAGGCCTCGGACAACGAGATTCTCTTCGCCGAGTGGCTCAATGCGGTCATCTACCAGATGGCAGTGCGCGGCATGCTGTTCTCCCGCTTTTCGGTGCGCATCGAGGGCAACCATTTGGTCGGGCGAATGTGGGGCGAGCCAGTCGACGTCGCCCGGCACGAGCCGGTGGTCGAGATCAAAGGTGCGACCTACACAGCGCTGCGGGTCGTGCAGGATGAGGGCGACTGGATGGCCCAGACCGTGGTGGACGTCTAGCGATGGATCTGGCGCAGTTCATCAAACGCTCGGATTTCGAGTGGGAGATTCCGCGGCACGGCGCGATGCGCGTGCCGGCCGTGCTGTTCGCGAGCGCTCCGCTGATTCGCGCGATGGACAACAAGGTGTACGAGCAAGCGGTCAATGTTGCCTGCCTGCCCGGCATCGTCAAGGCCGCCTACGCAATGCCCGATGCGCACTGGGGATACGGTTTCCCGATCGGTGGCGTGGCCGCCTTCGATCCAGCAGAGGGAGGCATCGTTTCAGCCGGCGGAGTGGGATTCGACATCTCCTGTGGCGTACGCTGCCTGCTCACGCACCTGACGCGCGATGAGGTGATGCCACTTCAGCGCGAGCTGGCCGAGATGTTGTCCCGGTGCATTCCCGCCGGGGTAGGGAGCACGGGCGCGATCCGCCTCGACGCGCCGCAGATGGATGCGATGCTGCGCGGGGGCGCGCGCTGGGCAGTGGAGCGTGGCTGGGGTGAGCCCGCGGACCTCGAGCGCATCGAGGAGCAGGGCCACGTGCGCGGTGCGCACCCGGAGGCGGTATCGGATCAGGCCAAGCGCCGCCAGCGCGACGAGATGGGCACGCTCGGCAGCGGCAATCACTATCTCGAGGTGCAGGCGGTCACCGCGATCCACGACGACGACGCAGCGCGCGCCTACGGCTTGGCCCTCGACGACGTGGTGGTCATGATCCACTGCGGATCACGCGGCTTGGGCCACCAGATCGGTACCGAATTCCTCAAGCGTATGGCCGTAGCGGCGCCAGACTTCGGCATCGAACTGCCCGATCGCGAGCTCGCCTGTGCGCCGATCGATTCCGCACTAGGCCAGGAATATCTGGGTGCAATGCGTGCGGCAAGCAACTGTGCACTCGCCAATCGCCAGATCCTCACACATCTCGTACGTGGTGCCTTCCTCGACTTGTTCCCGCAGGCGCGCCTGCCGCTGCTCTACGACGTCTCGCACAACACGTGCAAGGAGGAGGAGCACATGGTCAACGGGCGCAGACGGCACCTGTTCGTGCACCGCAAGGGCGCGACACGCGCGTTCGGACCCGAACATCCGGACCTGCCGGCCGACCTCCGTCCGCAGGGACAACCGGTGCTGATCGGCGGCTCCATGGGCACTGGCTCCTACGTGCTGGCCGGGTCCGGGCGAGGCCAGGCCCGCGCATTCGGCTCCGCGTGTCATGGCGCCGGACGTGCGATGAGCCGCCATCAGGCGTTGAAGACGTGGAACGGCCGGCAGGTCATCGACACGCTTTCTGCCCGCGGAATCATCGTGCGCAGTCCCTCCTTCCGTGGCGTCGCGGAGGAGGCCCCCGGCGCCTACAAGGACGTGGCGGCCGTCGTCGAGGCCGCGGAATCCGCCGGACTTGCAAGGCGCGTAGCCCGCCTGGAACCGCTGGTCTGCGTGAAGGGCTGAGCAGAATCCTCAGTCCGTCGCGCTGCGCGCCATGTCTGATCCGACCCGTCCAATAGCCAGCCGAGCGAGCCAGGTCGCATTGATGGTGACGTACAGCAGGTTCCAGTACACCACGTTCATGAGCGGCTGCGGCAGCGTGTAGAAGTATGTCGCCAGACAGCCCGCGCCGGCGAGCGCGAGCGCGCGCAGCCACAGCACGTCGCGCACGAAGTAGGCGGTGACGAACAGCAGATTGGCGATGGTGATAAGCGTATCCATGGCGCCACTGTACGAGCCGGCCGTAACCGGGTGATGTCCGGATTCGTTCGAGACGTTACGCATGTGTAACAGCGTGCAGTCGCGCTGCGGCGCACACACCGCGCAGAGGCGCGATCCACTACCATGCTTAGTCTCGAAAGCGTCATCAGCGGTCCAGAGCGATCCGTCGTGACGCGCAACCAGGAGATCCGGCCTTGCGCTCCACCTTCTTCCACCGGCTGCCGCGCATCCTCGCGACGGCCGCCGCCCTCGCCCTCCCCGTCCACGCGGCGGACGCCCCGCCCTACTGGGCCTACCCGGTGAATCCGCCCGGCCTCAAGCCGACACCCGACGACGGCACGCCGCAGACGGTGCCCGACAGCCCGGTGACGATGACGCTGACGCAGATTCGGGATCTCTTCACCGCACCGGTGTGGCATCCCGGGGATCATCCACCGATGCCGGACAGCGTGGCGTTCGGTCGCAAGCCGCGTTTGTTCGCCTGCGGCTATTGCCACATGCCGCACGGGCTGGGACGCCCGGAGAACTCCAGCCTGGCTGGCCTGCCGGCCGAGTACATCGTGCAGCAGGTGGCAGACTTCAAGAGCGGCGCGCGGCGCAGTTCCGAACCGGACAGCCTGCCGGTGAACTTCATGATCGTCGCCGCGAAGGCCGCGACCGACGCCGAGGTGCGGGAAGCGGCAGAGTACTTCGCCTCGTTGAAGCTCACCCCGTGGATCGAGGTGATCGAGACCGACGAGGTGCCCAAGACGCACATCACCGGATGGATGCTGGCGGCGAACGAGCCACGCGAGATGGAACCGATCGGTGCGCGCATCATCGAGATTCCGAAGGACCTCGAACGCACCGAACTGCGCGACACCCGTTCGCCGTTCCTTGCCTACGTGCCGAAGGGCAGCATCGAACGCGGCCGGGAGCTGGTGACCACGGGTGCAGGCCGCACGACGGCGTGCGGCGTGTGCCACGGCGAGGATCTTCGCGGTCTCGGGCCGATACCTGGGCTGGCAGGGCGCTCGCCCAGCTATCTGTTCCGGCAGTTGTACGACATGCAGCACGGCACCCGCAACGGCCGCTGGATGGACCTGATGCGGCCGGTGGTGGAGAAGCTGACGCAGGATGACATGATCGCCATTGCGGCGTATGCGGCGTCGAGGGCGCCGTAAGGGATCAGGGGGAGTGGTCGCGCACCACCGGTGTCATCCCGAGCGCGCAGCGCGAGGGATCCTCGCCGTGATGCCGGGCACCTGACCGAGGCCCGCATCCATGGCGGCCCACTCGTGTACGCTACGACACCCCACACAACACCAACCACCCCTGACATGAACGGCGCCGAAAGCCTCGTCCGCACGCTGCTCGCGAGCGGCATCGACACCTGTTTCGCCAACCCCGGCACATCGGAGATGCACTTCGTCGCTGCGCTCGACAAGGTTTCCGGCATGCGATGCGTGCTGGGACTCGCCGAGACCGTCGTCACTGGATGCGCCGACGGCTATGCCCGCATGACCGGGCGGCCGGCCGTGACGCTCACGCACTGCGGGCCCGGATTCGCGAACAGCATCGCCAACATCCACAACGCGCGCCGCGCCTCCTCGCCCATGGTGAACATCATGGGCGATCACGCCACCTATCACCGGCAGTACGACACGCCGCTCACCTCGGATGCCGAGGGGCTTGCGCGCGCGATCTCGCACTGGGTGCGTACCACGCCCTCTGCCGCACGCGTGGGGGCCGACGGGGCGGCGGCGGTGCAGGCGGCGATGACGCCGCCGGGCCAGATTGCGACGCTGATCCTGCCGGCCGACACGGCGTGGGGCGACGGTGGCGAAGTCGGTGCTCCGCTGCCGGCGCCGGCGCGCACTGCGGTCGCGCCCGACACCCTGCGCAGCGTGGCGCAGGCGCTGCGAAGCGGGGAGCAGGCGCTGCTGGTGATGTCGGGCGAGGCACTGTCCGAGCGCGGCATCCGCGCGGCCTATCGCATCGCGCACGTCACCGGTGCACAACTGCGCGCGCCGACACAGCTTCCACGCCTGGCGCGCGGACGCAACCGTCCGCCCATCGATCGCATCCCCTACGTGGTGGAGAACGCGGTCAAGGCGCTCGCCGGCACGCGCCACGTGATCCTCGTCGGCGCGAAGCAGCCGGCCGCCTTCTTCGGCTACCCGAACAAGCCGAGCGTACTCACCCCGCCGGATGCCATCACGCACGTGCTCGCGCGCCCGGAACAGGACATGGTCGGCGCCCTCGAGTGGCTCGCCGACGAACTTGGCGCGCCGAAGGCGCCTGCGCTGCCGAAGATCCCGTCGCCCGAGCCGGTGCGCGGTGCGTTCGAGCCGGTGGCGTTCGCTCATACCCTCGGCGCGCTGCTTCCGGAGAACTGCATCGTGGCCGAGGACGCGGTGACCTCAGGCCGCGCGTTGCTCGCTCCGACCATGGGCGCAGCGCCGCACGACTGGATCCAGATCACGGGCGGGGCCATCGGCCACGGCTTTCCTGCGGCGACCGGCGCCGCCATCGCCTGCCCCGATCGGAAGGTCGTCTGCCTGGAAGCCGACGGCGCGGGCATGTACACCGTACAGGCGCTGTGGACGCAGGCACGCGAGAAGCTGGACGTGATCAATGTCGTGTTCGCCAACCGCGTGTACAAGATTCTCCACGGCGAACTGCTCAACGTCGGCGCCCAGCCGGGGCCAGCCTCGAACGAGTTGTTCGACCTCGGCCGGCCGGAGATCGACTGGGTCGGGCTCTCACGCAGCCTGGGGGTGGAAGCCACGCGCGTGGAGGATCTCGAGGGCTTCGCGGACGTCTTCCGCGCGGCGTGCGGCAGGAAGGGGCCGTTCCTGATCGAATTCAGAATCTGAGTTCCTGTTCGCCTGCGACACTGCGCCGGGGAACCTGGCGTGGCTCGCGGTGTCGTTTGATAGGCGGGGCAGCGGCTACGGCGAGGATTTCTCGCTTCGCTCGAAATCACACCGTTTCCGGTACCAGCGACCCGATGGTGTCATGTCGACGCGGTGGCGTCATCGCAAACCAGTGGCGTCATCCCGAGGCGAAGACGAGGGATCCTCGATTCTCAGCGCCCAGGACCCACCATCCCGACTGCATTGGAGAAGCACATTGAACTACGAACAGGGACCATTCAGACCGCTCGGTGGACCGCAGGCGGCCGGCACGTCGCTCGTCGGGCGCATCCTCGGAGCGATCGTCGGTGGCCTGCTGCTCGCCGGTGCATTCGTGTTTTCGGTGTTCCTGTTCGCCGCGCTTGCCGTGGTCGGATTGGCGCTGTGGGGATTCGTCTGGTGGAAGACACGTGATCTGCGCAAGCAGATGCGTGCGCAGATGGAGCAGATGCGCGAACAGATGGGCCGCCCCGGGCCGGGACCGATGCAGGAACCCGCGGCCGGCAGCACGGTCATCGAGGGCGAATACAGCCGCGAGCAGGACAAGTGAGGGTGCCGGGGTCGGATCCTGTCTTTCGCCCCGCTCGATCGCGGCTACACCCGTCAGTGCTTTTTCCGCTAGGCGAACGGCAAGACCAGCCCCGCGCCGACGAGGCGTTCCTTCTCGGCGCGCGTCATGCGCTTGATCGCTGCCTCGCGCTTGCTCGCTTCCGAGCGGCTGGCGAGCGCCTCGCGATACACCAGCATGACGGGACGCCGGGAACGCGTATAGCGCGCGCCTAATCTGTCATTGCCGTTGTGTTCCACGATCCGGCGTTCGAGGTCGCGCGCAATGCCGGTATACAGGGTGCCGTCGCCGCAGCGAAGGATGTACACCGCCCAACTCACGGGAGGCGGACTCCGAACACGCGCTTGACGATGCTCGTACCCGCCCGCACAGGGTCCTTGCGGATCGCCCTCTCTTCGTCCGCCATCTTCAGGAAGATGGCGTCGAGCGTCTTCTGCGTGATGTAGGCGTCGAGATCGGCATCCTTCTTGTCGATGAGCCCCATGCTCGCGGCGCTGCCTGCAAACTTGTTGTAGCTTTCGGCGACCTTCGTTTGCGCGGTAGCGCGTTTGACGATGGGAAGCAGGCGTGCAGCCAGCTGGTCCGAGGTGGTGCGGCGGAAGTACTGCGTCGCCGCGTCGTCCCCGCCAGTCAGGATTCCCTTCGCGTCGTGCACGCTCATCTTCCTTGCCGCGTCGACGAGCACCGTGCTCGCCTCTGGCACGGCCGTCTCAGCTGCGCGGTTCATCGTGGCGACCAGTTCGTCCACGCGCTTGCCCATCCCGACGGTCCGAAGGGCGCGCTCGACGCGCGACAGCTTAGGGGGAAGCCCGATCTTCACCGCCGGATCGCCGAGGAATCCGTCCTTCCGGCCGAGCGTTTCCACTGCCCGGCGGGAGCCGACGACCAGCGCCTCACGCAGCCCTGCCGCCGTTTCGCGATCGGTCAGATCCCGCAGGCTGACGGCGACGCTGACGCCGGGCAGCAACAGGGCGCACGCACAAACCGCGGCGAATCCACGCAAATGCTTGCGCGAGGCACGCAAATTGATCAGCATGTGTTGCGGCATGCGTTCGTTTCCTCGAATCGGATCATCGTGTCGATGCCAGGCGGCGCAACGCCTGCCGCCGGCCTGCTCTCCCCTGAGCGGCGTGGCGTGGACGCGTCATTATCGGTGGCTGGATGTCTCTGAGCAACGACGCAGATCGAAGCATGGGAGCGAGCCACACCTTCCGGCTCACCTCGGACGACCCGCGGCAACGCTTGCGGTTTCGGCGCTATCTCATTGCCGCCGCAACCACATTGATCTTCGTCTTGCTGGTGGCCCTGTGCCATGTGCGCGGACTGATTCCCCTGCGGACCTTCGCCGTCGCCTCGTTCAGCAGTTTCCTTGCCATCGTCGTGTTCTATGGCCTGTTCCGGTTCGAGTGGAACGTCAAGGCGCGCGACCCCAGCCTCACCCTGCCGATGATGCTGTGGGCCGCCGCGACGGTCACCTACGTCCTGTACCACGCCGGAGAAGCCGCCGGTGTGTTCCTGCTCATGTATCCGATCATTCTTTTCTTCGGCGTATTCCGACTGCGGACCCCCGCGATGCTGGTTCTCACCGCGGTCATCCTGGCGGCTTACGCACCGATCCTGTGGAAGACGGCAGAGCGGGGCATCTCCGACACGCCGAGCGTACACATGCTGCAGTGGATCATGCTCGCCACGGTGTTGACGTGGTTCTCGTTCATGGCAGGGTACGTGCGCGAAATCCGCGCGCGCCTGCGCGAGAGCGAGCACGACGAGTTGACCGGGGCGTTCACGCGACGGCGCATCCTGCAGGTCCTGGAGCACGAACGCACCCGCTGCGACCGCGGCGCGGGGCCGGTGTCCGTCTGCATGATCGACGTGGACCTGTTCAAGCGCGTCAACGACACTCTCGGCCACGTCGCCGGCGACCGGGCCCTGAAGGCCTTCGTGTCCATCGCCCAGGGCGAACTGCGCGCGATCGATTTCATCGGCCGCTTCGGCGGTGAGGAATTCCTCCTCGTGCTGACCCAGACGAACCTGGAGGGTGCACGAGAGTGCGCCGAGCGTGTGCGCCTGCAGACCGAGCGCCGCACCGCCGAGGCGCTCGGGGCAGCGGTGGGCATCACGGTGTCGATCGGCGTGGCGGAGTATCGAGCCGGCGAGGAATCGCGGGAGACGATCGCGCGGGCGGATGCCGCCCTCTACGACGCGAAGCGGGATGGGCGGAACCGAGTGGTGGCAGGGTGAGAGAAGCAACAAAGCAAGGAATGGTTGACGTGGAGGCAGCAAAGCGAGGATCCCTCACTTTCGCTTCGGGATGACACCAGTCCACAACACCCTCAACCAGAGAACTCGCGCAGCACCTTGCCAGGACGTCCTGCCTCGCTCCGCACGCCGTTTGCATCGGCGATGCGCACGCCGTTCACCCACACGCCGTGCACGCCGCGTGACGGTGTGTGCAGACGCGAGCTGCCCCCTGGCAGGTCGAAGTGACGCACCGACGCACCGCGTCCGATGGTGGCGGGATCGAACAGCAGCAGGTCTGCCCAGGCACCGGGACGTATCGCACCACGGTCGGCGATGCCGAACAGTCCGGCCTGCTGCGAGGTGAGCTTGCGGATCGCCTGCTCCAGCGGCATGAGCTGCTTCTCACGCACCCAGTAGCCGAGGAAGTGCAAACCGAAGCCGGCGTCGCAGAAGAAGGTGACGTGCGCACCGGCGTCGGACAGGGACAGGATGCTGTCCGGATGCCGCAGCAGCCGCGCCACCTGCTCGTCGTCGGAATTGAGCAGCACGGCGGTGAAGACCGTCTCCAGGTTCTCCGCCAGCGCGAGGTCGAGCAGCCAGTCGAACGGATGCTTGCCCTCGGCCGCCGCCAGTTCCGCGATGCTCCTGCCCTCGATGCCGCGCCTGGCCTCGTCGCGCACCATCACCACCTGCACCTTGCCCCAGTCGCCCGAGAAGATGCGGCGCACGGGAACCGCCAGTTCGTCCTTCACTGCCTGGCGGAATGCCGGATCGGCATACAGCGCCGCCGCGCCTGTCTGCCCTGCGGCAAGCACCGGCTTCCACGCCTTCAGCCCTTCGAACACGTAGGGCTCGCGCATGGTGAACTCGAACTTGAGCTGACAGCATGAAACCGCGCCGTACATGTCAAGGCCCTGCGCGCGACCCTCGGCAACACCGACCATGTCGTTCCACGCGGCCTCGGGCACGCCCGGGTTGTAGAGAATGGCGGCGGCGAGGAACGGCCGTGCGCAGCTGCGAGCAAGGGCCTGCAGCCAGGCAGGCTTCGTATCCGAGGACTTGGTCATCATGAAGGTGCCCCGCCCGGTCTCGCCCAGTGCCGAGACGAGCGCGTGGAATTCCTCCTCGCTCGCGAGTCGCGAGGGCATCGGCACGCCACCCTCGCCGTTGTGCTGATAGGACGTGGTCGAGGACAGTCCGACCGCGCCCGCCTTCAACCCCTCCACCACCAGGGCGCGCATCGCGGCGATCTCCTCGGCCGTGGCGGCACGTCTGGACGCATCCTCGCCCATCACCCAGGTGCGCAGCGAGGAGTGGCCGATGTAGGCGGCGACGTTCGGCCCCACGCCCTGCCGCTCGAGGAAATCGAGATACTGCGGAAAGCTCTCGAAGCCCCAGTTCACCCCGGCGCGCAGGCTGTCCAGCGACATTCCCTCCACGTGCGTGAGGTTGCGCAGATTCAGGTCGCGGTCAGCCGGCCTGCACGGCGCGAGCGTGAACCCGCAGTTGCCCATCACCGCCGTGGTCACGCCCAACTCGGGCGAGGGCGACGCCAGCGGGTCCCACGTGATCTGTGCGTCGTAGTGGGTGTGGCTGTCGACGATGCCCGGCATCAAGGCCAATCCATCGGCGTCGATGCGCTCTCGCGCCTCACCCAGGTCCCGGCCCACGGCCACGATGCGACCGCCGGAGACGGCCACATCGGCGTCCCGCGGCGCGGACCCGAGTCCATCGTAGACACGGGCGTTGGCGATCAGAAGGTCGTGCATGCGCGCTCTCGCAGTAAGGGAGGACAGAGCGCCTATTCTGAACCTTTCCGGTTCGTATTTCCGGTCACGCCCGCGCGCAGGTGCGACTGCAGGATGCGGCTCGCGAGCTGCTCGAGATCGATGGGCTTGCCCAGATGGTCGTCGAAGCCGTTGTCGAGGGCCATGCGCCGGTCGTCGTCCGAGGCGAATCCCGTCATGGCGATGAGGACGCTGCGCCGCCCGGCACCGTCCTCGATGGCGCGGATGCTCTGCGCCAGGGTGTAGCCGTCCGCCTGCGGCATGCTGATGTCGCTCACCACGACGTTCGGCAGGCTGCGCTCGTACACCTGCAGCGCGTGCTCGACGGATTCGGCCACGTTCACGTCCGCGCCGCGCAGGCCCAGGAAGATCTGCACCGCATCGCGCGAATCGGCATCGTCGTCCACCAGCAGAACGCTCACGCCGGCCAGATCGCGCGCTTCAGGCGCCGACGCTGCGGGCGCAGGCAGCGCAGGCTGCTCCATCGACAGGAGAGGCAGCGTGATGCAGAAGGTCGATCCCCGGTGCAAGCCCTCGCTCGACGCCTCGATGCGCCCGCGGTGCTCTTCGACCAGATACTTCGCGATCGCAAGACCCAGCCCCAGGCCCCCCTGCTCGCGCGTGCGCGAACTGTCCGCCTGCCAGAAGCGGTCGAAGAGGCGTTCCCTCACCTCGGGCGTCATTCCCACCCCCGTGTCCGCGACGCTGACCACGGCAGAGTCGCCTTGACGTTGCAACGCGAGCAGCACGCTGCCGTCGGAGGGCGTGAACTTGATCGCGTTGCCGAGCAGATTCGACACCACCTGGATGAGGCGCTGCTCGTCTCCCATCACATACAGCCGCTCCTGGTCGCTCTGCAGGGTGAGGTGCACCTTCTTCTGCTCTGCCGTGGCGCGGCACTCCTCGAACGCGGCCCGCACCACCTCGACCAGATCGATCGGCGCGCGCAGCACCTCGAGCTTGCCCGCGGCAATCCGGGACACGTCGAGCAGGTCGTTGACCAGGCGTTCCTGCAGGCGGGTGTTGCGGTAGATGCGCTGCAGCGCGTCCGACACGCCTCCGGGCGCGACGAATCCGCTCATGAGCAGGTGCAGCCAGCCGCGGATTGCCGCCAGAGGCGCGCGCAGCTCGTGCGACACCAGCGCCAGGAACTGGTCCTTGGCCTCGCTCGCCCGGATCGCGCCCTCCTTCTCCGCCTCGGCGCGTAGCAGGCGCTCGCGCGCCACCTCGGCGTTCCGACGTGAAGAGACGTCGCGGAACACCAGCACCACGCCGATGATCTCGCCGGTCTCGCCCCGGATGGGTGCCCCGCTGTCGTCGATCGGACGTTCGCTGCCGTCGCGTGCAATGAGCACGGTGTGATTGGCAAGCCCGACGACCTTGCCTTCGCGCAGCACGCGCCCCACCGGGCTCTCGACCTCGGCACGGGTGAATTCGTTGACGATGCGGAACACCTGTTCGAGCGGCAGCCCGCGTGCATCCTCCTCCCGCCAGCCGGTGAGCGCCTGCGCAACCGGATTGAGCATCGTGACGCTGCCCTGATCGTCGGTGACGATCAGGCCATCGCCGCAGCTGCGCAGCGTCACCAGCAGCCGCGCCTCGCCCGCGCGCGCAAGGGTTTCCAGACGCCGCACTTCGCGCATGGCACGGTGGCTGAAACGCCAGGACACGGCCAACGTCAGCAATGCAGCGAACGTGAGCGCCAGGAGCGTGAGACGTGTCCAGACGAGCTTTCGGGTGCTCGCGATCAGGCGCTGGTCGAGCAGCGTGCTCTCGACGGTGTCGAGTTCGCGCAGTCCAGAGCGGATGCGCTCCATCAGATCGACGCCGTAACCGGACTGGATCAGTTCCTGCGCAGCCTGCTCGCCCTGCGTGTCACGCAGCTCGATCACGTAGGCGCTGTTCTGTACGCGCGCGAGGATCAGCGGCGCAAGCGTTTCCATGCGCCGCGCCTGCTCCGGCTTGTCCTGGACGAGGCCCTGCAGAACCCGAACGGCCTCGGGCATGGCTTGCACGGCGGTCGCGTAAGGCGCCAGGATGCGCTCATCGCCGGAGACCGCGTACCCGCGCGCACCCGATTCGATGTCGATCATGAGCTGGTGCACGAGCGCGCTCTGCGAGATCACCTCGCGCGTATGCGTCACCCAGCGCGTCGCGTTGTCGAGTTCGTTCAGCACGCGATAGGCGATGGCGGCGAGCACGCAGAGCAGCGCAAGGGCGGCGAAGAACGCGAGGTCTGAAACCTGTGTTGCCTTTCTGGCGACGGGCATCGAGGGCTCCGTGTGGAACCTTCGGAACGTACCACGCGAGTCCCTCCTGCTCAACTGATGAATGCGTGTTCAGGCCGGGCATCGCAATTCCTACATCCCGACGCTGCACGTATTACGCATGCCGGCACGGGTCCTTTGCAGGAGTTACTCAGGGTCGCCCCAGCGGATGCGCTGCGGCCCTACAATCGAGACTATCGATCGTCATCGAAGAAGCTCGCGGATCATTCATGACCAAGCTGCGTTTCGTACTGAAGCGGATTGCCTCCAAGCTCTGGGTCAAGCCGACACTGATGAGCCTGGCGGCGATCGCATGGGTGGCGTTCGCCTACTTCGCGCAGCAGTTCAGCCGCGGCGACTGGCCGATCGACATCGATCGCGACACGCTCATGAATCTGTTCGGCATCCTCGCCTCCACCATGCTGACCGTGGCGACCTTCTCGGTCTCCGCGATGGCAGCGGCTTACGCCTCGGTGGCCAGTTCCGCCAGTCCGCGCGCCACGCGCATCGTGATGAGCGACCGCCAGGTGCAGTCCACGCTGGGCGCCTTCCTCGCCACGTTCATCTACGCGGTGATCGCCATCACCGCGCTGAGCGCCGTCGTCTTCGGCGCCTCGGGCCGCTTCCTGCTCTTCTGCGGCTTCGTCGGACTCGTGGGATGGGTGCTCGTCTCCTTCCTGCGCTGGGTGGATCGCGTGTCGCGACTCGGCCGGCTCGGCGACACGATCGAGCGTGTCTCGAGCGCCGCACGCGAGGTGTTCGAGGATCCGACGCGGCTGGGCTGCTTCGGTGCGCGGGCTGCAACGGCGCGTCGCGCCACCGGCACGCCCATCCACGCGCGTCGCTTCGGCTACGTCCAGCACCTCGATCTCGAGCGCCTGCAGGCGATCGCCGAGGAGGTCGATGGCGAGATCGCACTGGAGGTTCGGCCAGGAAGTTTTCTCGTGCGCGGCGCGCGCCTGGCGACGCTGTCATGCAAGAACGCTCCGCCGGAGGATCGCGAGGAACGCGTGTCCGAGGCGATCTCCGTGGGCCCCGATCGCTGGATCGACACCGATCCACGATTCGCGCTGATTCTCCTGGGCGAGATCGCCGACCGGGCACTGTCCCCGGCGGTGAACGACCCCGGCACCGCCATCGCCGTCCTGACCGTCGACGTCGAACTGCTCGCGCAGTGGGCCCGGCACGACCTGGACGGAAGCACGCAGCAGGAGGTGAAGTTCGATCGCATCTCGATTCCGCCGCTGGCGGTCGAGGATCTGATTCAGGACGCCTTCACGCCGCTCATCCGCGATGGTGCCGGCATCTTCGAGGTCGGCGTCCGGCTGCAGAAGACGCTGTGGGCGCTCACCCAGGTGGGGCACGACGGACTCGCGCACGCGGCACGGCAATCGGCGCAGATGGCGCTGGATGCGGCGGAGCAGGCACTGCAGCCCAGACAGCATCTGCAGGCGCTGCGCGAGGTGGCGCGGGAATGCGGCGTGGAGACCGTGTCGTCGTAGCGGCGAGGCTGGTCGACGGCGCGACGGACCGGGGCGCGGTCAGGGAATCCCGACCACCTTGTGCGTCTGCACGCTCAGGCGCCACTGCGGGTGCGCGAGACAGTACTCCACCGCCAGCTGCGTGTTGCGCGCGCGCTCGGGTCCGTCCATCGGCTGCAGGAAGAAGTGGCGGAAGGCAAGATGCGCGAAACGCTCCGGCAGTGCCTCGGCCTGCGGGTAGACCAGCTTGAGTTCGTCGCCGTGCATCAGCACCAGCGGCGCATCCGCCTTCGGACTGACGCAGATCCAATCCAGTCCGCCCGGCGCGCGCTGCGTGCCGTTGGTTTCCACCGCGATCTCGAACCCGCGCGCATGCAGTGCCGCGATGGCCGCCTCGTCCAGTTGCAGCAACGGCTCGCCGCCGGTGCACACGACGAGCGGTTTGCCGCCCGCGTCGCCCGGCCACTGCTCGGCGACTGCATCGGCCAGCGCATTGGCGCTCTCGAACTTCCCCCCGCCGGGTCCGTCTGTGCCGACGAAGTCGGTGTCGCAGAAGCTGCACACGGCGGTGGCACGATCCGCCTCCCGGCCCGACCACAGGTTGCAGCCGGCGAAGCGGCAGAACACCGCCGCACGCCCGGCCTGCGCACCCTCGCCCTGCAGCGTGTAGAACAACTCCTTGACGCTGTAGCGCATCGCGCGCTCAGATCGGCAGCGCAGGGCCGGCTTCGCCCCACGACAGAATCGCGCCGCACCCCCGCGTCTCGTACAGGTCGATGCGATCGAGTTGCGGCAACGGCGTGTGCGCGCGAATCCAGCGCGCGAGCGACGCGCAGTCTGCGTCCTCCACCTCCGCCAGTTCGTGCAGCGCGTGGTGGTCGATGCGCTGGAACACCGGCGTGAACAGCGCCTTCACGTCGCCGAAGTCGATGGTCCAGCCGCGCACGGTGTCGAGCGGCGCATGCAGATGCAGGCGCAGCGTGAAGGTGTGGCCGTGGATGCGCCGGCGCGGGTCGCCCTCCGGCGCGCGGCGCAGCCGCACGGCGCTGTCGAGCGTCATCTCTTTCCAGATGCGATAGTGCGTGCCGTCGAAGTGCGCGCCGCAGCTGCCCGTCTCGTACACCGTCACCCAGGACAGCTCCGGGAGCTGCGGCTTCAGCCGCTGCCAGATCCACGCCGAGATGATCTCGCTGGTCGGGTTTTCGAGGCCGGGGATGTCATTCAGGCAGGCGTGATCGAGTTGCGCATGCAGCGGCGCCCACAGCGCGTCGAGATGGTCGTAGTCGATCGACAGGTCACGCGCGCCGAGATCCTGGTCGGCGTGCAGGATCACCTCGAAGCCGTGGCCATGCATCCTGCCGCACTTGTGCCCGGGCGGAACGTTGGGCAGCCGGTGCGCCGACTGGAAGACGTAGCGCCGCCACACGTGCGCGTGGTCGCGCGCGTCCAGATCTACGCCTGCGTGCTGCGTGCTTTGCACGCCGACGCTGTCGATCCCGCAGCCCTCCGCGTCAGGAATCCCGATGCGGCTGCGTACCCATCGGGCGAGGTTCTCGTCGGTGGGCTGTGCGACGATCCCGTTCAGGTGCGCATAGTCGAGCGGCGCCACGCATTGCTCCATGCGCGCGCGCAGCGCGCCGACCTCACCGCCGGGAAACGATTCCCAGCCCACCGGCAGGCGCGCGCGCAGCTTCGCCAGGTAGCTGTGGCCGTGCAGGCGCGCCGCGCGATGTCCGGCGGGCAATGCGCCGACGCTGGCGGCCGCCTCGAAGCCCGCGGCGGCGGCAATGAAGACCTGTTCGTTCACTTCGCGGATAATCCGTAGCGGGCGAGCAGCGGGTCGGACACGCCGGCCTCGGCGAAACCCTTGGCCCGCAGCGCGCACGAGTCGCAGCGCAGACAGGGCGCACCGTCGGGCGCCGGATCGTAGCAGCTGCTGGTGAGCGCGTAGTCCACGCCCAGCGACATGCCGCGCTCGATGATCTGCGACTTGCTCAGTTGGATCAGCGGCGCGTGGATGTGCAGCCGCGAGCTCCCTTCGACGCCTGCACGGGTGGCCAGATTCGCCATCGTCTCGAAAGCGGAGATGTACTCCGGCCGGCAGTCCGGGTAGCCGCTGTAGTCCAGCGCGTTCACCCCGATGAAGATGTCCTGCGCCTCCAGCGTCTCTGCCCAGGCGATGGCGAAGCTCAGGAAGATCGTGTTGCGCGCGGGCACGTAGGTGCTGGGAATGCCCTGCGCCATCTCGTCGATCGGCCGGTCCTTGGGCACGTCGATGTCCGCGGTGAGCGCCGACCCGCCGAAGGTACGCAAGTCGAAGTCGACCACCACGTGGCGCTGCGCACCGAGGCGCTGGGCGACCTGCTGCGCGCAGGCGAGTTCGTGCACGTGGCGCTGACCGTAGCGGAAGCTCAGTGCGTGGCAGACGTAGCCCCCGGCGCGCGCGATGGCGAGCACGGTGGCGGAATCGAGGCCGCCGCTGACGAGGACGACTGCGGGGGTGGGCACGTGCGGGAACTCCGGGAAATCGCGCCGATGCGCTGCGCAAGGGTCGAATGTAACCCCTGGAATTTTACCGCCGGAAACTTATCCCCGCGATCTTACCGCCGGAGTCCTATCCCTGGGCCTCCCGGTCGAGCATCTGCGCCCGCGTGTCCGGCGTCTCCAGGCTGATACGACCCAGCGCACCGGTGCGATAGTCGTGCAGCAGGATCAGCGAAGCCTTCTCGAGGTCGAGGCCGCCGCCCTTGATGCGGCATCCGCGCCGCTCGCCGATCGCGGCAATCAGGCGTTCGTTGTCGTATCCGTCCACCGAGATTCCGTAGCGCGCTACAAGCAGGTGCGGATAGCGCGCGAGCAGCAGATCGGCGAGAAACAGCGCGACTTCCTCGTCGTTCACGGCGTTGGTACCCACCGCGTGACTCGCCGCGAGCATGAACCCGTCGCTGTCGTGATCGATCTTGGGCCACAGCAGGCCGGGCGTGTCGGTGATCGTCATGCGCGGGCCGAGATCCATCACCTGCTGCGTCTTGGTCACCGCCGGTTCGTCGCCGACCTTGGCGATGCGGCGCTTGAGCAGCGCGTTCATCAACGTGGACTTGCCGACGTTCGGAATGCCCATGATCATCATGCGCAGCGGCTTGGTGTTGTCGTTGCGATGCGGCGCCAGCGCCTGGCACAGCGCCGGCACGCGCGCCACGTCCTGCGGGCGCTTGCACGACAGCGCCACGGCCTTCACCTTGGGCTGCGTCGCGTACCAGCGCAGCCACTGCGCGGTGGCGTCGGGATCGGCGAGATCGGCCTTGTTGAGCACCTTCAGGCAGGCCCGCTGCCGGTGCTCGCGCAGTTCGCGCACCATGGGATTGGTGCTCGCCTCGGGCAGGCGCGCGTCGACCACTTCGATGACCACGTCCGTACTCGCCATGGTCTCGGCCGCCTTCTTGCGCGCCGAGGCCATGTGGCCGGGGAACCACTGGATGGACATTGCCGGGTGGATACAGGGAATGGACGCGAAGGATAGCCGGTTTTGTCGACCCACCGGTGCCGTAGCGAGCGCTCCCCCGGTGTCATTTCGAGCGCCCCACCAGTGTTATTTCGAGCGCCCCACCGGTGTCATTTCGAGCGCAGCGAGAAATCCTCGCCGTAGACGGAGCAAGGCGAAGATCCCTCAGCTTCGCTTCGGGATGACACCGGCGATCATCCCTCACCGCACGCCCAGCACCCACCCCTCCAGCGCGACCATCGCACGCTCCGCCGCGGTCAGCAGCGGCATGCGCAGGTACTCTCCCAGCGCGCCCCGGCGGTTCATGTCCTCCAGCCACATCGCTATCGCAAACGCATCGTGCTGGTCGCTGTTCATCCCAGGCTGCGCGGCATAGCGCCGGCGCAGCATCGACGGGTATGTCTCGGCGATCACCGACTTCCCCGGGGCCGGATCCCAGCCATCGAAAGGCCACACGTGCAGGCGCT
>CAYLTE010000039.1:0-23776 GCA_964386195.1 uncultured Burkholderiales bacterium
TTGCCGGCCACCACGTAGAGGATGTGCGCGCCGTCCTGCACGTCCACCAGCGACGAGGCGGGCGCGCCGTCCCCGCGTCCCGGCGGCAGCTGCGAGGCTTCCACCGTGTACGCGCGGCCCTTGGAATCGAGGAACACGACCGGATCGACCGTGCGCACCTTGATCAGGGACTGCAGTGCGTCGCCTTCCTTGAAGGACAGCGCGTTCGGGTCGACCTCCCAGCCCTGGCGCGCGCGCACCCATCCCTTGCGGGAGAAGATCACGGTGACCGGCTCGTCCACGATCGGCGCCTCGATCTCGGCCTTCTCCGCCTCCTCGATGCGCGTGCGGCGTTTGTCGCCGAAGCTCTGCACGTCCTTCTCGATCTCGGAGACGACGAGATCCTCGAGCGCCTTGCGATCGTCGAGGATGCGCTCGAGCTGCTTCTGCTCCTTGCGCTTCTCGGCGAGTTCCTGCTCGATCTTGATGTGCTCGAGCTTGGCGAGCATGCGCAGACGCATGTCCAGGATGTCGTCGGCCTGACGCTCGGACAGGGAGAACGCGGCGATCAGCTCTGCCTTCGGATCGTCGGCATTGCGGATGATCTTGATCACCTTGTCCACGTTGAGCAGGACGATCATGCGTCCTTCGAGCACGTGGATGCGGTCGAGCACCTGATCCAGGCGGAAGCGCGTGCGCCGCGTGACGGTGGTCAGGCGGAACTGCACCCACTCCGAGACGATGTCGCGCAGGTTCTTGCTGGTGGGCCGTCCGTCGAGCCCCACCATCACCAGATTGAGGGGAACGTTGGTCTCGAGGCTGGTCTTGGCGAGCAGCAGGTTGATGAACTCGTTCTCGTCGACTTTCGAGGTGCGCGGCTCGAACACCAGCCGCACCGGATGCTGGCGGTCGCTCTCGTCGCGCACGCTGCGCTCGCCGGTGTCGAGCATCGACAGCACCAGCTGCTTCTCGCGCTGCTGCTCCGGCGTGAGCGACTTCTTCCCGGTCTTGGGCTGGGGATTGCTGAGCGCATCGATCTCCTCGAGCACCCTGCGCGCGGAGGTTCCCGGAGGAAGCTCGTGCACCACCAGCTGCCACTGCCCGCGTGCGAGCCGCTCGATGTTCCAGCGCGCGCGCACGCGGATCGACCCGCGTCCGCTGGTGTAGGCCTCCTTGAGTTCGGCACGCGGCGTGATGATCTGGCCGCCGCCGGGGAAGTCGGGGCCCTTCACGTGGCGCATCAGCCCAGCGACCGAGATCTCCGGGTCGCGGATCATCGCGATCGCCGCGTTCGCCACCTCATTCAGGTTGTGGCTGGGGATCTCCGTCGCCATGCCCACGGCGATGCCCGCGGCGCCATTGAGCAGCACCATGGGCAGGCGCGCCGGCAGCACCACCGGTTCCTCGCGCGTGCCGTCGTAGTTGGCCACGAAGTCGACGGTGCCCTGGTCCAGCTCGGCCAGCAGCACTTCGGCAAATCGCGTCAGCCGCGCTTCGGTGTAGCGGTAGGCAGCCGCCTCGTCGCCGTCGCGCGAGCCGAAATTCCCCTCCCCGTCGATGAGCGGATAGCGCAGCGTGAACGCCTGCGCCAGGCGCACCAGCGCGTCGTAGACCGAGGCGTCGCCGTGCGGGTGGTACTTGCCGAGCACGTCGCCCACCACCGCCGCCGACTTGGTGCGCTTGGTCCCGGCACGCGTGCCGTTGTCCCACATCGTGTAGAGAATGCGGCCCTGCACCGGCTTCTGGCCGTCGCCCACGCGCGGCAGCGCGCGATCCTTCACGGTCGCGATGGCGTACTGCAGATACTGCGTGGAAGCGTAGCGGCCCACCGGCAGCGCATCGCCCAGTTCGCCCGACATCGGCGCGAAGTGCGGAGGCAGGCGCCCGCCACCGCCGCCGGCGGCAGCAGGTTTGGCGCCCTGCGCCTTGTCGGTGGGCTTTTCTTTCTCGGCGACGGCTGCGTCACCGAACAGATCGGGTTGGTCGTTCGTCATGTGAAGTCCGCTTCCACCAGATTGCCGTACGTCTCCATCCACTCACGGCGCTGTGAGGCGTTCTCGCGAGCCATCATCATGTTGAAGATGTCGTTCGACACGTCGAGACCGTCCTCGAGCGTCACGGGCAGGACGCGCCGCGTGTCCGGATTGAGTGTGGTCTCCCACAACTGGTCGGCATTCATCTCGCCCAACCCCTTGAAGCGGCTGACCTGCCAGCTGCCCTCGCGCACGCCCTCGTCGGCGAGCTTCTCCTCGAGCACGGCGAGTTCCTGCTCGTCCAGCGCGTAGAGCTTGCGCGCCGGCTTGTTCTTGCCGTGTCCAGGCACGTCGATGCGGAACAGCGGCGGTTGCGCGACGAACACGTTACCGTTCTGGATGAGCTTCGGAAAGTGCCGATAGAACAGCGTGAGCAACAGCACCTGGATGTGCGAGCCATCCACGTCGGCGTCGGCGAGGATGATGAGCTTGCGATAGCGCAGGTTCGCCAGGTCGACCGTGTCGCCGAGCTTGTGATGGTCCACGCCGATGGCCAGCGCGATCGCCTCGATCTCCTTGTTGGCATACAGCGTGTCGGGACTGTCCTGCCAGGTGTTCTTCGGCTTGCCCTTGAGCGGCAGGACCGCCTGGAATTCCTTGTCGCGCGCCTGCTTGGCCGACCCGCCGGCGGAGTCGCCCTCGACGATGAACAGCTCGTTGCGTTCCGGGTCCTCCGAGGCGCAATCGGTGAGCTTGCCGGGCAGGACGGCCACACCCGCGCTCTTGCGCCGCTCCACCTTCTGTGCCGCGCGCGTACGCGCGTTCGCCTGGCGAATGACCAGGTCGGCGATGCGCTTGCCCTCGTCGACGTGCTGGTTGAGCCACAACTCGAACGGATCGCGCACCATCTGCGCGGTGAGCTTCACTGCATCGCGCGATATCAGCTCGTTCTTCACCTGGCCCTTGAACTGCGGGTCGAGCATCTTCACGGCCAGCACGTAGTTCGCGCGCGACCACACGTCCTCGGGCACGATCTTGAGACCGCGCTGCCCCATCGCATGCAGGTCGATGAAGTTCTTGATCGCGTTGTGCACGCCCTCGCGCAGCCCGGAGACGTGCGTCCCGCCATGACGGGTGGGAATCATGTTGACGTACGACTCGGTGATCGCCTCGCCCTCCGGCGTCCAGGCGATCGCCCACATCGCCCCCTCGCCCTCGGCGAAGCTGTCGGACTCGGACTGCGCGGCGATGTAGCGCTCGCCGAAGAAGCTGTCGGCGACCGGTTCGAGATTGCCGACGGCGCTCCCGAAGTAGCCCTGGATGCCCTGCGGAAAGTGCCAGGTCTGGTTCTCGATCTTCCCCTTCTTCTCGATGCCAAGCGTGAACTTCACGCCCGGCAGAAGCATCGCCTTGGCGCGCATCAGGGCAGCCAGATCCGTGGCGACGATCTGCGGCGAGTCGAAGTAACGCGGATCCGGCCAGAAGCGCACGCGCGTGCCGGTCTCGCGCGCACCGGCCTTGCCGATCTGCCTGAGCGGCTCCTTCACCTTGCCGTTGTCGCCGAAGACGATGCGGTGCACGCCCGCGTCGCGGCGCACCTCCACCTCCAGGCGGCGCGACAGCGCATTGCTCACGCACACGCCGACGCCGTGCAGGCCGCCGGCGATGCGGTAGGCCGCATCCCGGTCGGTCTTGCGGAACTTGCCGCCCGAGTGCAGCGTCGTGAAGATGACCTGCACCGCAGGCACCTTCTTCTTCGGATGGATGTCGACCGGTATGCCGCGCCCGTCGTCGACGACCTCGGCGGACCCGTCCTCGTACAGCGTCACCGCCACCTCGCGGGCGAACCCGGCCAGGCCCTCGTCCGCGGCGTTGTCGAGAATCTCGACCAGCGCGTGGTTGGGATTGACCGGATCGGTGTACATCCCGGGCCGGTGCAGGATCGGGGAGAGATCCTCGAGGATCTCAATGTCTTCGGCCGTGTAGCCGGGTTTCTTTGCCATGGGTACCTCGTTTGCTGCCTTTCGTCGCGTCGACCGCGGGTCGGCGCGCCAGTGCTTCGATGCGCTGCGGGCGCAAGCGTGCCCGCAATGTCTGCCGCAGCCGCGCCGGCTCGCAGCAGTCGCCCGCGCGCAGTGCGTCGACCAGCGCGAGCAGTTCGTACAGGCGCGGGTCGCGTTTCGCGGCGAACGGCACCGACTTGTACAATGGGGAGAACCCGAATCCCTCGACGTTCCCGTCGGCGTCCGGCCACACCAGCGGAGGACCGGGCGGTGCCGGAAACAGTCCGCGCAGCGGGGGCGCAGCATGCGCGGTCGGGACCCCGCGCGTCAAGCCTCCGCGCACCGGGCTGAAGGCGTACTTGAGCCCGTGCACGAGGAACTCCTCGAGCGCGTGCACGTCCGGTGCACCCCAGCCATCGTCGAGACGTATCAGCGACGCGTGAGCGGCGCGCTTGACGCCGGCGTGCACCTCGGAGGCGGACATTCCCAGTTCGAGGGACAACTGGCCGTAGGACCAGGGGCCGCGGTGGAGCAGCGCGATCTTCAGGAGGACGCAGACGTCCTGGGGCTTGAGGCTCAAGGGGCGGACAGCGCGGGCGCGGAACCCGCGTAGTCTATTCGCGAATCGCGAATGACGGAAGCCCGGTGCACGGGGCCGCATCCTGGGCCCAGTGACTCGCTGCGCAGGGATTGACCCAGGGCAATCCCGCGGGCGGCATCCGCCGCGATAATCTGAATCGGTGATCAACGACAAGGAGAGCAGATGACCTACACGGATCGGCAGCTCGGAGAACTGCGCCAGGATCTCGAGCGGCGGCGCGCGCTGCTCGTGGACGAGATCCGCGACGAACTCTCGCGCTCGGGCGAGCAGCGCTACGTGGATCTCGCCGGGCAGGTGGCCGACGCCGGCGAGGCATCGGTGGCGGATCTGCTCGTCGATGTCGACAACGCCATGGCGGTGCGCGACATCCGCGAACTGCGCGAGGTCGAGGCGGCGCTCGAACGCATCACGCAGGGCGAGTACGGGGAATGCGAGGCGTGCGGTGGAGACATCGGATTTCCGCGCCTGAAGGCCAATCCGACCGCGACGCGCTGCATCGCCTGCCAGACCAGATTCGAGCGCGACCACCCCGGCGTCGGCACCCCCTCGCTGTAGCGTCGATGCGCAACGCACGATCCTCGCGCACGCGCAACCTGCACGTCGCGATGCTCGGGATGGCACTGCTGTGCGGCAGCGCGTCGGCGCAGGACGTGCAGATTCCGAAGCAGCACCGCGCGCTGTACGACGCGCTGCAGGGTCGCGTCTCGGCGTTCCGGGCCGCGCTGCCGCATGTCCAGGGCAATCCGCCGCTGTTGCGTGGCGCGCCGGTACGTGCCCTGTCGTGCGCGACACCCGGCGAGCTGTCCAGTCCGATGCGCAGGGCGCAGGCCCAGCGGGAGATGGACGGGCTGCGGCGCGCTGGTGTGCAGGTCGTCGTACTCGACGTGTGCCATCCGCTGCTCACCTCTGCGTTTAACGACCCGCGGCCGATGCTGGAATTGCTGGCGAACGTCGCCAATGACGTACGGATACGCGGGCTGCGGCTGCTGCTGCGGCACGCGTCGCTGCCGCCCGAGCAGGCCGTGCTGCAGGGCCGCCGCCACTACGCAGGCATGACCAAGGCGCGCTTTTTCCGCGAGCGCGCGGAGGAGGCGAAGCTGCTCGTGCTCGCAGTGCAGCCGGATTACTTCACGCTGATCACCGATCCGCGCACGCAGGCCGGCCTGCGCCTGCGCCCGTCGGACTGGCAGCGATACCTCGAAGCCACCGCCACCCGGCTGCGCGAGGAACTGGCCGACCTCGTCCCACCGCTGGGGGCGGGCAGTTCAGTGGCCGAATCGCCGACCTATGTCGACGCGTTCGCGGGCACTGCAGGTCTGGACTACATCGACCTGCGCTTCTACCGCGCCAGCAGCGGACAGGACGGGTTGCTCGAGCGCCTCATCGCCTGGCCGCGGGCAGTGCGGGCGCGCGACCCCGGCAAGCGCGTGGTGCTGAGCGAGGTATGGCTGGCGAAGGCGTCCGGCGAGGAGGCCGCACCCGGTCCCTATTCGGGTGCCACCGCGGCGCGCGCCTCGTTCGACCACTGGTCCTCGCTCGATGCGGCCTTCCTGCGCGCCGTGGCCCAGGCATCGCGCGCGGGCGGCATCGACGTGCTCGCCATCTCCCGCCCGGACCTGCTGTTTTCTTACCTCGACTTCTTCGATCCCACGCTGTTCCGGGCACCGGCACGCCACGTTCTGGAGTTTGCCGGACAGCGGGCGGCGGCCGCGCGCGAGGCCGGCGAGCTCAGCCCTGCGGGCCGGGCGTTCGGCGCCCTCTAGGTCTGCGTTTCGGGGAATCGTCGGTTCAGCGCAGCACCCTCAAGCGCCCGCTTTTATAAAGAAAACCCTTCTCGTTCGCGGCGTTGCACAATGCCAAGAGCGAATTTCGGGTTGCGGCAGGCCCTCGTACGGCCTAGGATTGCCCGACAAGAACAACAAGAGTCCGAGGCATCTACCAGCCAGAGGAGACCAGCCATGTGCTTCGAATTCGAGTATCTCTACTGGGCCAAGCTGGAGGAGGAAGCGCGGCAGCGCAAGGAGGACGCGCAGCGCACTGCGCCCACGGAGCGCAGCGCCGAGACCGCGAATCAGGATCGCGTGGAGCAGCCGCGCGAACGCACACCGGCCTGACGCCGGTCGCGCCACCCGGTGGCGTGGCGCATCACCTGCCCTGCCGGATGATCAGGCAGCGGCCGGCAGCGAGAGCATCTCGTCGAAGGATTCCTCGAGGTCGTCGGCGTGACAGCCGAGCACGCGGGCGACCTGCTCTGCATGCTCGTGCCAAGTCCCCTGCGAAGCGTCCTTTCTCCGCTCGGCCTCGTGCGCGAATGCCGACAGCGCGACCAGCGAGCGTGCCTCGGGCTGGATGGGCAGACTCTCCAGATCGCGCAGCGCGTGATGACAGCGGACTGCCTCGGCGATGACCTCGGGTAGTCCCCAGGTGCGGATCAGGGCCTGGCTCAGCACCACGTGATCGAGTCCGTGCGCTTCCCGCTCCGTTTCGAGGGGATCGGACAGCGCCAGCAGTTGCGGCAGCGCCGCCGCGTAGCCGGGTGCGCGCATCAGCAGCACGGCCATGCCGCAGTCCTCGAACAGCCCACAGGTGTAGGCGCGATCGCCGTTCACGGCCCGCGTGCGTCGCGCCATCCAGGACATGTAGCCGGCGCGTTGCGCCGCGATATCCCACAGCAGATCCATCTGCGCGCCCCCGCCCTTGAAGCTGCGGCGCAGAAGCAGTCCGGTGACCACGCCGAAGACTTCGGACAGGCCGAGGTAGATGACCGCCTGCTGCACCGAGGCGATGCGGCGGCCGAGTCCGACGTATGGAGAATTGGCGATGCGCACCACGGCCGAGGCCAGACCCACATCTGCGCCGATCAGCTCGCTGACACGCACGAAATCCGGATCCTCCTGCTGCATCTCTGCGCCGAGTTGGGCGAGCACCGCCGGTTTGGCTGGGAGCTCGGTCTGCAGAATCTCGTCGGTGGCGATGGCGGTAGACATCTCGGTGCTCCGAAAGCGGTTTGCGGTTGGCGGCTGGCGGTTGCCGTGGGAGGCGGTCAAGCAGGGCGCTCAACCCAATCGCCGTACGCGTCCGCGCGAGCGCTTGATCTCCATCTCCATCTTCTCTCTGGCCGCCTCCGCCTCGCGCGCGCGATTGCGGTGGAGGATGATCTCGTCATCGGCGCTCGACAGCCGCCGCGCCAGCATGCGCGCCATGTTCTTCAGCACCTGTGCGGCAGCATCGGGCCGCGCGAGCAGCGCCGACTTGGTGAAGCGCAGGGCGACGCTGGGCTGCAGGGCGCGCACCGTCGCGCTGCGCGGCTGGTTCGCGATCAACGCGATCTCGCCGAAGTGCTCGCCCGGCAGGACGTGCGCCAGCACCGCGTGCTCGCCATTGGAAACGCGGAACACTTCGAATGCGCCCTGCACCACCACGTACATGGATTCGCCATCCTCGCCCTCGTAATAGACGACCTCCCCGGTGTGGAACACGGACTTGGTCGCCTCCGACAGGAGGGCGATCGCCTGGCTGCGGTCGAGGTGCCGGAACAGGTCGACTTCCGACAGGACACGCAGGAACAGCTGGTCGATATTGGCCTGGGTTGGCATAGGGGAAGACTCGTCCCCGGCCCGGGCGCAAGATCGGTGCCAATCGGCGGCTGCAACAGTCGTTGACGTTCGCCGCCGCGACCCTCAGCATTGCAGGCTCGCTCTTCCGAGCCACTCACCAGAACGGATAACGCCATGCAACGCCGATCCCTGCTCGCCCTGGTCTGCCTCGTCCTGCTCGCCCCCATCCTCGAAGCCCTCGCCGCCCCCCTGCCGGAGGCGAAACCCGAGGACGTCGGCCTGTCGTCGCAGCGTCTCGAGCGCCTCGGCGCGATGATCCAGCAGGCGGTCGACAGCGGAGAGATACCGGGGGCCGTCATGATGGTGGCGCGCAAGGGCAAGCTGGTCTATCAGCGCGCGTTCGGGATGCAGGACGCCGCCCAGGGCGTTCCCATGAAGACCGATGCGATCTTCCGCATCTTCTCGATGACCAAGCCGGTCGTGAGCGTGGGCGCGATGATGCTGGTCGAGGAAGGTCGCCTCGGACTGCACGAACCGATCTCCAAGTATCTGCCGGAGTTCAAGGAGATGCAGGTCGCGGTGGAGGGATTCGACCCGGTCACCGGCGTGTCCACCTTCTCCACCGTTCCGGCGAAGCGCCCGATCACCGTGCAGGACCTGCTGCGCCACACCGCCGGTCTGACCTACGGCGTGTTCCTGCCCCGTCACAGTGCAGTGGGCAACCTCTACCGGGAAGCGAAGGTGTTCTCGGCACCCAGCCTGGAGGCGTTCTCGCGCACGATCGCGAAGCTTCCCCTGCGCCAGGAACCCGGGACGACGTGGGAATACAGCCATGCCAGCGACATCCTGGGCCGGGTGATCGAAGTGGCATCCGGATTGCCGCTCGACCGCTTCGTCGCCGAGCGCATCCTGCAGCCGCTGAAGATGAACGACACCGGCTGGCATGTTCCGCAGGAGAAGCTCTCCCGTTTCGCGCAGCCGCTCCCGGGCCGCGAGAAGGACTGGTTCCCCGAGCTGCTTCTCGACTGGAGCAAGCCGCCTGCCTTCCTCGCCAGCGGTCACGGGCTGGTCTCGACGGTGGGCGACTACCTGCGCTTTGCACAGATGCTGGCCAACGGCGGCGAGCTCGAGGGCGTTCGCCTGCTCGGTCCGAAGACGGTGGCCTACATGGCCTCTGACCACACCTTTTCGGCCGGCATCGCGAAGGGTCCCAACTTCCTGCCGGGGCCGGGATACGGATTCGGTCTGGGATTCGGCGTACGCGCCGCGCCGGGCGGCTCCAACTGGAATGGAAGCGTGGGCGACTTCTACTGGGGCGGGTACGCCGGCACCTACTTCTGGATCGATCCCAGCGAGGAACTGGTGCCGGTATTCATGATGCAGGAGGTCGCGCGGCGCAACCACTACCGGGCGCTGGTGCGCAACGCGGTGTATCAGTCGATCGTCGATTGAACCGGCTGGTGGACGCTGCGCAGGCGCGCGCAGCGTCACTCCGGGGGCGGGTTCAGCTCACGGCCGCTTCGCTGCCGGCTCTCGACTTGCGGGAAGGCGCACGCCGTGCCGGCGGCGCAGAGGCTTCGGCTCGCACCTTCGCCGGATCCAGCTGACCCAGCTCGACCGCCTGTTCCTCGGACAGATTCAGCGGTCCGCCATCTGCGGGAATGGGCATGTCGGTGTACTCGGCCAGGAATCCGTACACATTCGGGCGGCGGGTATCGACGACGGTCGCCAGGAAACGGTATTCGATGCCGTTGGGTATGCAGGCAACGCGCACGGCGGACCAGTCGCCATCGCACAGCTGCTCCAGCACACGGTGCATCGACGTCAGCACGGAACGGTTCGCTGCGGAGATGTTCATTGGCTACCTCACGTTGGCTTTGGCCAGCGTCGAAGCAAGGTATCTGCCAGCTTGCAGGCGCGTCGGCAAGGACACAGGGGGGTGCGCGGCTTTCGGTTCCGCGTGCGCGGGAGACGCTGCGAAGCGGCGTGCGATCAGTCGGCCAGTTCGATCTCTTGCCCGGCGGCACGCACGACGTATCCGCCGGACTTGTCGTCGCGCTCCAGGCCCAGCAGGCCGCGCGCGCGCGCTTCCTCCAGCAGGCCGTTGAAGCTCTTGAAGCCGTAGTAGGACTCGTTGAAGCCCGGCTTGCGGCGCTTGAGCGCCTGCTTGATCATCGAGCCCCAGATCTTCTCGTCGCCGCCGCGCTCGGCCAGGAGCGCCTCGAAGGTGTCGAGCACGAGATCCATCGCCTGCTGGGATCGGTCCTTGTCCTCAGGCACCTGCTCATGCAGCTCGGAGACCTCGTTGGCGACTTCCGGTTCCGCTGCAGTGGCACGCGTCGCCGACTTGGCCTTGGCGGGCTTGCGGCGGCTGGTGCGCTTGCTCGCCTCCTTCTCGCGCACCAGGTCGTCGTAGTAGATGAACTCGTCGCAGTTGTTGATGAGCAGGTCGGACGAGGACTGCTTCACGCCGACGCCGATCACCGCCTTGGCGTTCTCGCGCAGCTTCGAGACGAGTGGCGAGAAGTCCGAGTCGCCGCTCACGATCACGAAGGTATCCACGTGTGCCTTCGTGTAGCACAGGTCGAGTGCATCGACCACCATGCGGATGTCGGCCGAGTTCTTCCCGGACTGACGAACGTGCGGGATCTCGATCAGTTCGAAGGCGGCCTCGTGCATGACCGCCTTGAACCCCTTGTAGCGCTCCCAGTCGCAGTAGGCCTTCTTCACCACGATGCTGCCCTTGAGCAGCAGGCGCTCCAGCACCCTCGCGATGTCGAACTTGTCGTACTTCGCGTCGCGCACGCCGAGGGCGACGTTCTCGAAGTCGCAGAACACCGCCATGCTGCGCGTCTCGCCGCCGCCGGAGCCCGCCATGGCGTTACTGGTTCGCCATGGTGGCGACGGTCCCGGTCACTTCGATGTCGACGCGCCGGTCCGGCTGGAAGCATGCGGCGCGCTGTCCCTTCGGCAGGCTCATGCAGGTCTGCGAGTCGACCACGGGAATGGTGCTGCCCACTCCCTGCGCGGAAATCTTCTCCGCGGGCACGCCCAGTTCGATCAGATGGCGCTTCACCGCCTCGGCGCGGCGGCGGGACAAACGTTCGTTGAGCGCGACCGACCCGGTGGGATCGGTGTGGCCGACGACGTTCACCGACTCGTACTCCATGTCCGCGAGCTTGCTCGCCAGGCCGGCGAGGCTGTCCTTCGCGGTGGGCTTGAGCACATCGCTGTTGACGGCGAACAGCGCGTCGGCGGACAGGGTCATGGTCTCGCGCGGTGCGGGGGCCGGCGGCATGGGCATCGGCTCGGGCTCGGGCTCCACGGCAAGCGGCGCCTCAGGCTCGTCCATGGGCGTAGGCAGCGGCTGTACCTGCACGGGCTCGGGTTCGGGCTCGGGCATCGGCTCAGGCATCGGCGCAGGGTCGGCAGCGGGCTCTGCCTTCGCCATCGCGGCGGCCTCCGGTGCAGGTCCACCGCACTCCTGGACCTGCATGCCCTCCTGCCAGGTTCCCGTCTTGACACACTCGCCCAGCACACCGGTGCGGATGGTGCGCTCAGGGCTGTCCACCGCGTAGCCCTCCAACTGCCCGACGGTGCCGCGCGAGGGGGACGCGGGCGCGGCGGCCTGCGGCCTGGGGGCGGCAGCGGGTGCCGGGGCGGGCGCCTCGCCGCCGTCTTCGCCGCTGAACCAGCCCGTCACCGAGCCCCATGCACGCTTGTACCAGGGCTGATCCGATGCGGGCGCCGGCGTCTGCGCTGCAGGCGGTTGCGCGCTGGCGGCGGGTGCGGCACTCGTTGCGGGTGCAGCAGCGGCGGGCGGCGCCGCGGTCGTGGCCGCCGGCGCAGTATTCGGCTGGCTCTGCGGCGCAGGCGCATCCAGCGTGGGGGGCGGCAATTCTCCCCCGCTCTGCCCTTGCTGCGCGAGCGCGCTCACGGAATACGCGGCAACGACGGAAGCGATCCCGAGCCGGATTGCGTTGGACGTGTACTGACGGCGCATGAGCAGTCCTCGTGACGATGTCCGGAGAAACCCCCCGGCGGTGCGCGGCATTATAGCCAAGTCATGCAGTCTACCCGCCGCCGAGGGCGAGGCATGCTGCGTTCAATTGGCCTGCATCGCTGGCCGGCCCGACGGTGCATGCGAGAAGAAATCGCCGATCGCGCTCACCACCGCGTCGACGTCATCCTCGTCGATGTCCAGGTGCGTGACCAGGCGCACGTGCGACCCGCTGCCGATGCGCACGCCGCGTTCGTGCAGGTGCGTGCGCAGTGCGTCGGCGCGCTGCGGGGGGATGTCGACGAAGACCATGTTGGTCTGCACCGCGCGAACGTCCACGGCGAGTGCGTCCACTGCGCCCAGACCGTGCGCGAGGCGCCGGGCGTTGGCATGGTCCCGCGCCATCCGCTCGACGTGATGCTCCAGGGCATAGATGCCGGCCGCGGCCAGCACGCCGGCCTGGCGCATGCCGCCGCCGAGCACCTTGCGCCAGCGTCGGGCCTTGGCGATGTGCGCGGCGCTGCCGCACAGCACCGAACCCACCGGCGCACCGAGACCCTTGGACAGGCACACGGACACGGTGTCGAACCAGCGCGCGATCTCGCGCGCCTCGACCTTCTGCGCAACCGCCGCGTTGAACAGGCGCGCACCGTCCAGGTGCAGGCCGAGCCCGTGCGCGCGGGCGAACGCATGGGCGCGCTCGAAGTAGTCGAGCGGCAGCACCTTGCCGCCCTGCGTGTTCTCCAGGCATAGCAGCCGGGTGCGCGCGAAATGCGAGTCGTCGGGCTTGATCGCGGCGGCCACGCGGTCGAGGTCGAGGGTGCCGTCGGCCTCGAATTCCAGCGGCTGCGGCTGGATGCTGCCGAGCACGGCAGCACCGCCGCCTTCGTACTTGTAGGTGTGCGCCTGCTGGCCGACGATGTATTCGTCGCCGCGCTCGCAGTGCGCCATCACGCCCAGCAGGTTGCTCTGCGTGCCGGTCGGCACGAACAGCGCGGCCTTCTTGCCGAGCATTTCTGCGGCGAGTGACTCGAGCCGGTTCACCGTCGGATCCTCGCCGTAGACGTCGTCTCCCACTTCGGCTGCCGCCATCGCGGCACGCATGGCCGGCGTCGGTCGCGTCACGGTATCGCTGCGCAGGTCGATCTCCTTCATGAGGCCTCGGCGTCGTCGAAGTTCGGTAGCCGCATGGTACACCCCTACTTCGCGGCGCTTTCTCCCAGCACCTCGAGGGCGGCCACGCGCAGGCTGTCCGGATAGCGCGATCTGAACCGGGCGATCGTCTCGCTCGCGCGCTCGGCGTAGCCGCGCCGGGTGGCCGCGTCGGGTGCGGCAAGCGCAGCTTGCAGGCGATGCACTGCGAGGATGAACAGGACTTCCTCGCCATCCGGCTCGGGCAGGTCGGCCTGCACCAGCGCCTCCGCATGCCGCATCTGGTCCACCAGGGCGGACCAGGTCTGACCGCGCGGCTTCAGCGGCTCGCGATCGAAGCTGTCGTAGAAGTATCCCTGCAGCAGGCGCAGGCGCGCCTGGGTGGCAGCCGGCCCGTCGGGATCCAGCGCGAGCGCGCGACGATAGAAGCCGAGATTCGCAGGATATCGGCCCAGACGCGCAGAGCGCTCCAGGGGAAGGCCGAGGTCGCGCAGCGCCTGGATCAGGTACAGGGTGGGCAGCCCTTGCGGCTCCCCGTGCGAGGCGATGTCGCGATTGAGCAGATCGCGGATCTCGTCGAGGGTGCGTCCCAGCACGACATTGGCCTGCGCCCGCGCGGCCGCTGCGGCATCGGCGCGCACGATCTCCTGCTGTGCGCGGATGCCGGCCAGGTACCGCTCGGCACTGTCTGCGGTGATCAGGTCGTGGGCCGATGCGCTCGCCAGCGTGCACGCCACGAAAACCGCTGTAAGCGCCGAGCGCAGGAGACGCTTCATGCACCCGGGACCGTATCTCCGCGGGCGAATGCGAGAGCACCCTCGTGGGTCGGCACGTCTCCCTCGGCGACGGCGAGAGGCACGTGCAGCGACGCCGGTCGCGGCGCCTGGCTGAGCGCCTCGGCCACGGCGTAGGCGTGCTCCCGGCGGAAATCCGTCCGGCACACGAGCCGATAGCCCTCGACCTCGACCAGCACGCGCAACGGCACGCCCCCGAAGTCGGCAAAGGCGCCCTCCGCGCGATACAGCGCCCGCGCATCCCCGATCTGCAGGAGCCCCACGTCGGCCTGCTCGCTGGACAGAAGACTGGCGATGCGCTGGGCATCAGGAGCGCGCGCGACCTGTGCGCGGCTATCCGGAAGGCGAGCGCGCAGTGCCGCGGCAAGCCGTTCGCCCAGTTCATCCGAGCGCGGATCGTCGCGCATGGTAAGCAGCAGCAGATGCGCCTGGCGATACAGCTTCCACTGCCGATAGGGCGAGTGTCCGGCGAGCAGCGTGCCGCCGGCCAGCGCCCCGAATACGGTGATTACCGATCGTCGATCCATCGCGCATTGCGCAGGCGGTTCGGGGCGGGTTGTTCCGCCCCGACGAAGGTTGGCCTCCCGCCGCCCCAGCCTACTTCCTGATGTGCTCCAGGGGGCAGATGGTCGACACCGCGTAGTTGGGTACGTCCACCACGTTGCCGATGCGCAGGTCGCAGGCCACGCTGGTGTAGACATACGCCTGCTCCGCATTCATGCCCTTGTTCTTCTGCAACCAGTCGATCATGTCGATGAGCGAGTTGCGCGCGGCCATCATCAGGTCTTCGGACAGGTTGGTCAGCCCGGCGATCTTCGCGCTGTCCAGATACTTGTGGTAGGGCGGCACCTCGCCGGCCTTCTTGGTCGGATAGCCCACGGTGGCGTGGAACACGTCGGGCTCCAGCTTCTTGAGCTGCGAGCCGCCCTCGAAGTGCGGACCGCCGCGGATCATCGACAGCATGCCCTTGCGGATCTCGGTGCGCACCGTGACCTTGGCGCCCATCTCGATCGCCGTGCCGGAGACCTCGCCGTCGCCCTGCGCATAGTGGACGTCCCCGACGAACAGTCCGCAACCGTCGACGTAGCACGGCAGCAGCAGGGTGGTGCCGACCACCATCTGCTTGACGTCCATGTTCCCGCCGTTCTCACGCGGCGGAATGGTGCGCAGGCACTTGTCCTTGTACTTGCCGTTCGGACCGCACACGTCGGCGGGAATCGCACCGGTCGGTTGCGGCGGCAACGCGATGCCGCCCGCCTCGCCGAGCTTTGTCTCGCGCTCGAGCCACGCGTCGACCTCGGGCTCGCCCGGCAGCGTGCCGACCGTACCCATGAAGGCGTTCATGGGAATCGCCACGCCGGGCAGCTGCTTCGACACCGCCTCGAGACGGTTGAGCTCCCAATTGGCGATGTAGGGCTGCGTGAACATGTCGCGCAGGAAGCCGAAGCCGGGCACGATGGTGGTGTAGCCGTACTCGTCCGGTTCGACGTCGACCAGCGTGACCGCCAGCACGTCACCCCGCTTCGCGCCCTCGATGTGCACCGGTCCGGTGATGGGATGGACGTTGTTGAGATCGATCGCAGCCAGGTCCTTGGGCTGCGACTCGACGGTCAGATCCGAATCGAGCGCGTCGCGCGTCTCGAACAGGATCAGCTGCCCGGGCTTGGCCGTGGCCACCGGCTTGATCGCCGGGTGGTAGCGGTTCATGCAGTTGGGGTCGTCCTTGCAGTGCGCCCCTTTCTTGGAGACGACTACCCAGGACTGGGTCTTGACGTCGGTGGTGTCGGCTCGGGCGCCGACGGCCGCCAGCGAGGCGGCACCAACCGCGAACAGCGCGGTGAGCAAGCGGGTCTTCATGATGCGCGATCTCCCTTTCAGTTCGAATAGCCCTGCCGGGATGATGGATCTGTGGCGGTCTGACGACGCCTCGGGACGAATGCTTCGTGCATGATGAGTCGGCCGGCGGGCGGCGTCAATCTCGTCATGCGCCGAGGATGCGCTCCACCGTCCAGTACAGGCCGAGCAGGAGGATCGCGCCGGACATCGCCAGCGGCATGCCGCGCATCGCCGGCGCCAGGCGGCTGTCCGCGTGCAGGAAGCGCCCGACCAGGTAGTACAGCGCGAAGAAGGCCACGACGATGGCCACCTGCCCCACTTCCACGCCCACGTTGAACGCGGCGAGCGCCGGCACCAGGGCATCCTGCGGCAGTCCGTAGTCGCGCAGCACGCTGGCGAAACCGAATCCGTGGATCAGACCGAAGCCGAAGGTGATCCAGGCGCGGTGACGCAGGTCGCGCACGAAGAAGTTCTCCGCCGCCACGTAGACGATGGACATCGCGATCAGCGTCTCCACCAGCAGGGATGGCACACGCACGATGTCGAGCACGGCCAGCGTGAGCGTGATCGAGTGTGCGATGGTGAAGGCGGTGACCACCTTGACCAGCGGCCAGAGCCGGCGTCCCCACACGATCACCGCGATGAGGAAGGCAATGTGGTCGTAGCCGATGGCGATGTGTTCCACGCCCGCCACGAAATAGTTCCACGTCACCTGCCAGAGGTCGCTGCGCGCGGCCGCGAGTTCGAGTTCGGGATTGGCGACCGCCAGCAGCCCGACCATCTTCACGGCCCCGGTGACGGTGACCATGTGCCGGGAGGCCGGATCGATCTCGTGGAACAGCGTGACCGTGTACACGAGATTTCCCTGCGCCGGCGGGCAGTCCCAGCGCACGTCGACCAGCAGGTGGTCGCCCTTCGGGCGCACGTCCTCCACGCTGCCCTGGCACGCGGCCGCCTGCGCGGCGGCCAGCCGCGCGTGCGCAAGCACGTAGGCCGCGATCGCCGGGCGGGCCGCGGCGAGTCCGTCGACGGAAACAGTGCCATCGGCCGTGAGCAGCGCAGTCTGCAGCGCGACGTCCACGTCGCGCGCGTTGAGCTCGAGCACGACGTCGGCTCGGCCTTCCTCCAATTCGATCAGGGAACTGGACAGCTGCGTCGCGTGTCCCCACGCGAGGCCGTGCACCCACATCAGGCACAGCGCGCTCAGGATCATCGCCAGCCATCGGCGCGCGCCGGTCGGCGATCGCATGTCGTCGGACCTCATCTCTACTAGTCTTCTTGCCTCGAGCTTCGGGAGCAGCGCCTCAGTTCAGTCCGAGCTGCCACAGGATGAAGGCGTAACCGAACGCGATCTCGCGCAGGAAGTCGTAGCGCCCCGAGGCCCCGCCGTGCCCGGCCTCCATGTTGGTGCGCAGGAGCAGCGGATTGCAGTCGGTCTTGGTCGCGCGCAATCGGGCGACGTACTTCGCCGGCTCCCAGTACATCACCTGGCTGTCGTTGATCGAAGTCTGCACCAGCATCGCAGGGTAGGCCTTCGCCTCGATGTTGTCGTAGGGGGAATAGGCTCGCATCGCGGCGTAGTCCTGCGGCTCGTTCGGGTTGCCCCACTCCTCGTACTCGCCGGTGGTGAGCGGCAGGCTGGGATCGAGCATGGTGTTGATGACGTCCACGAAGGGCACGTCCGCCACCACCGCCTTGAACAGGTCGGGGCGCATGTTGGTGACCGCGCCCATGAGCAGCCCGCCCGCGCTGCCGCCCTCGACCACCAGTCTGTCGGGGGCAGTGTAGCCACGCGCCACGAGCAGCTCTGCGGCCGCGATGAAGTCCGTGAAGGTGTTGCGCTTGTTCAGCATGCGGCCTTCGTCGTGCCAGCGCTTGCCCATCTCGCCGCCACCGCGCACGTGCGCGACCGCCACGATCACACCGCGATCGAGCAGCGAGAGCCGCGCCGAGCTGAAGTGCACGTCGTGGGGATAGCCGTACGCGCCGTAGCCGGTGAGGAGCATGGGCTGGGCATCGGCGCGGCGCAGGTCGCGTCGGTAGACCATGGACACGGGCACTTGCGTACCGTCGTCGGCTTGCGCGTGCACCAGCTCCGAGGCGTAGCACGCCGGGTCGTACCCGCCCAGCACCGGCCGCTGCTTGAGCAGCGTGCGCTCGCGCGAGTCCATGTCGTAGTCGAACACCGAGTCCGGCGTCACCAGTGATTCGTAGACGAAGCGGAAGCGGTCGGTGTCGAACTCCGCATTGGCACCGGCGTGCACCGCGCACACCTGCTCGGGCGTATCGATGTCGTGCCCTTCGCCGGTGTCGAAGCGCACGATCCGCAGGCGCGGGAATCCATCGCGACGTTCGTGCAGCACGTAGTGCCGCGCGAACAGGTCGATCCCGTCGAGCATCACGTCCTCGCGGTGCGGGACCAGCTCGCGCCAGTTCGCCTCCCCGGGCCGGTCGACCGGGGCGATGACAGCGCGGAAGTTGCGGCCGCGATCGTTGGTGACGATGTAGAACAGGTCGCCGCGATGATCGACGTAGTACTCGTGCTCGTGCCGCCTGGGGACGATCATGGCGAAGGCGCCGTCGGGCCGGTCGGCGGGCAGGCAGCGCACTTCCGAGGTGGTGGCGCTATGCGAGGTGAGAAACAGCCAGCTTCGGCTTCGCGACTGGTCGATGCCGATCGAAAAGCGCTCGTCGGTCTCCTCGAACAGCAGCGTGTGCTCGCTGCTGCCCAGGCGGTGCCGGTAGAGGCGGCACGCGCGCTTGGCCTCGTCCTCGAGCACGTAGAACAGCGTCGCGCTGTCGTTCGCCCACGCCATCGAGCGCGTCTTTTCGACTCGCAGCGGCAGGAGTCCTCCGCTGTCCAGGTCCTTCACCTGCAGCGTGTACTCGCGAAAGCCGGTGACGTCCGTCGAGAACGCCAGCAGCCGTGCGTCCGGACTCACGTCGTAGGCGCCCAGGGAGAGGTAGTCGTGACCCTGCGCCATGGCGTTCATGTCGAGCGTCACCTGTTCGCCGCCGCCCGCCACCGCACGCCGGCACAGGATCGGGTAGTTCATCCCCTGCTCGGTGCGCGCGAAGTACTCGAACGGGCCGTCGCGGTACGGCACGTCCATGTCCGTCTCCTGGATGCGCGCCAGCATCTCCCGGTACAGCGTCTCCTGGAGGGACTCCGTGTGCGCCATCGCCGCCTTGGTATGGGCGTTCTCGGCCTCCAGATGAGCGCGCACGCGCGGGTTGTCCTTGTCCTGCAGCCAGCGGTACTCGTCTACCCGCCGCTCGCCGTGGACGACGGTCTCGACGGGCTCGCGCGGCGCCACGGGCGGGCGGGTCACGGGCGGGTTGGACGAGGATGGCGAGCTCATGGGGGCGGTACGTTGGGCAGCGGCATCCGATGATACGCGATGCCGGACCGCACCCGCCCTTCAGCGCTGCGCCGTACGTCCGTTCAAGCAGGCAGGGCCGTGGAGCGGCTACAATCCGGCCGGCCCGCGGCGAGACGCGTACCGAACCAGGCAGGAAGACAGGAATGAAGCTGAGAAACTACCAGTCCGAGGCAACCTCCTTCATCAAAGAGTTCCTGGACAGGCATCCCGAGGTGGTCGAGAAGCAGAAGACCCACCGGGCGACTTGGTGGGACCGCCCGCAGACCCTCGAGGAACGCGCGAAGGTCGAATCCGCCAAGGTGCCGCAGAAGGGTTACGTCTACTACAACAATCCCTGACGGGCGGCCTGCCGGCGGCGCCGACACTCACCACTGGTAGCCCACGCTCAGGATCACGCTGCGGTCGGTCGACTTCGTGCCCTCCGGGGGATCGCCCTGCCAGTCCACGTTGATCTGCGCCTGCGCGAGGAACTTGTCGTGCAGTGGGAAGCGCAGCCCGGTCTGCGTACGCACGAAGCTTCGCTCGATCGTGTCGAGGTTCGCGTAGCCCTCGGCGCGTGCGAAGAACTGCACCACGTCCTGCCACAGCCAGTGATCGACGCGCAGCGCGGCGCGGGCCGCCGGAAAGGATTCGTCCGACGCGTCGTAGTAGTCGACCGACACGTAGTCCAGGCCGCCTTCGACCGATAGCTCTGTGCGCGGGCCATCGAGGAACTGATAGCCCGACCCCACGCCGGCGGTGGCGCGCAGCCGCAGGTCGCGGAACGGGTCGTACTCCAGCGTGGAGTTGGCGTAGGCATACCACTTCTCGCTCAGGAAGCGATCGTACTTGGCGTTCGCGCTGGCATGGCCTTCGGTGTCCTCGCCCGAGTCCTGCGCATAGGCGCCGCGCAGTCCGGCGGTGACGCGGTTGCGGCCGCGCCGCGCGATCAGTTCGCTGTCGAGATTGGCACGCGTCACGTCGCTGTTGCCGCTGGAGTCGGAGGCGCCCAGCGCGATGCGCCCGCTGTAGTTCCACGAGGAGACAGGAACGATGCCCTGCTCGACCGAACTCACACGCGCGGGGGCCACCGGGACTGCCGGCGCCTGCGGCGCGGGGGCGATGCTCAGTTCGCCCTCGCGCGCGGCGAGCAGGCCGGAAAGGCGGACGTCGTCCTTGAGCACCAGCGTGACCGGTTCGTCCGTCTCCAGCCGCTCGATGCGCTCGAGCGCGATGACGATCTCGCCCGCGTACTCGGTACGCAGCTTGAGCGAGGTGCCGTCGAGCCCGACCACGCGACCGCTGAGACGGTCACCATTGCGCATCGTCACCGTGTCCGCATGCGCCGTTGCCATCGTTCCCAGAGAAGTCAGCAGCACCGCGAGTATCCTGTTGGTCTTGTGCATGAACATCCTATTCATCCGTAATTCCGCCTCCACTGTCGAACATGCGCCGGGCCGTCGTCGTACACTTCCGGCTCGTTGTCGTCGATCCGATCTTCCGAACACTCACTCCCGGAAACGCCCATGTCCACCGTCCTGCGCAGCGCGCTGGCCTGGCTGCTCCTGTGGTGCGCGAGCGCCGCTGCGGCGCAGGAGCGCATCGTTCCCATTGAAGAAGAGCCCGGTCACGTCCTTAAGTTCCGGAATCAGCACGTGCGTTTCTTCGACGTGCAGCTCCAGCCGGGTTATCTCGCTCTGTGGCACACGCATGTGCACGACGGCGTGTTCGTCAATATCTCGGCGAGCGAGACCACCGCGCAGGACCTAGGCGGTGAGGCGCAGGTTCGTCCGCCGCGCATGATAGGGGAGGCGTACTTCATCAACTACACCCGCAAACCCAAGGCGCATCGGGTGGGGAACGTCGGCGACACGCTCTACCGTGTGACGGACACGGAGATCCTGCGCCCTTGCGGCGGCTTCCTGCCGGTGCAGGACGGGCCCGCGCAGACGCTCATCGTCGAGAACGACATCGTGCGCGTGACGCGCCTGTTGCTCGCACCGGGCGAGCGGGCCGAGTTGCACGCGCCGTGCGGCATGCTGGTGGGCGTGACCGAGGGCGAACTGGTCTTCGACAGCGGCGGGCCAGCGGAGCGCGTGCACATGACGCCGGCCGGCTTCAAGTGGCGCCAGACGAGCACGCCGGTCACTGTGCGCAACGCCGGCGAGGCGCCGTTTCACGGTGTCGACATCGTGGTGAAGTGAGTGCACGGCGCCATCCCGAGCCATCCATGAGCACGGGCCATCCATGAGCACGGGCCATCATTGAGTACGGGGTATCGGTGAGCGCGGGGCATCGCGGCGTGCTGGCGCTCTCGGCGTGCCAGGCGCTTCTGGTCGTGAACAACCTGACCATCGTCTCGGTGGGCTCGCTGGCCGGATTCGCCCTCGCGCCCGACAAGAACTGGTCGACGCTTCCTGCCACTGCCTACATCGCCGGCGGGGCGCTGTCGACCTATCCGATCTCCCTTTACATGCGGCGGCGCGGGCGGCGTGCGGGCTTCACGCTCGGCATCCTCGCCGGCATGCTGGGCGCCGCCATCTCCACCGCGGCGGTCTGGCTGCACCTGTTCTGGATGTTCTGTCTCGGCACCCTGATTGCCGGCGCCTACAACGCCTCCGGAGGTTACTACCGGTTCGCGGCGGCCGACGTGGCACCGGCTGGCAGCCGGGGACGCGGCATCTCGCTGGTGCTGGCCGGCGGTCTGGTCGGCGGCATCCTCGGCCCCGAGAGCACCAAGCTCACCAAGGATCTGCTCTCCACAGCGTTTCTCGGCTCATACGGCGCACTCTTGCTGTTCGCGCTGCTCGCGCTGGTCGTCGTGCGCACGCTCGAGCTGCCCGCGCCCTCCGTCGAAGAGCGCAGCGGTCCGGTGCGGCCGCTCGCGGAGATCGTGCGCCAGCCGGTGTTCGCGGTCGCCTGTCTGGGCGCCGTGACGGCCTATGCGGTGATGAACCTGCTGATGGGTGCAACGCCGCTCGCCATGCAGATCTGCGGCCTGCCCTACGCGTCGGCGGCGATGGTCATCCAGTGGCACGTCGTTGGCATGTACGCGCCGGCACTGGTGATGGGCAGCATCGTGCAACGCATCGGTCCGCTGCGGGTGATGATGGCGGGCGTCGCGACCTACTTCCTCTGCCTCGCTGCCGCGGTGAGCGGACAGACGACCGCCCACTTCTGGCTCTCCGGCCTTCTGCTCGGCATCGGCTGGTGTGCGCTGTTCGTCGGCGCAACGGCCCTGCTCACGCATACCTACGCCCCGGCGGAGAAGGCGCGCGCACAGGGCGTGAACGACGTGGCGGTGTTCCTCGTCATGGGCGTCTCGAGCGCGGTATCCGGCGGCGTGCTGGTCCGGCTCGGCTGGAACTGGCTCAATTACACGGCGCTACCGCTGTTGTGCACGACCACGCTGGCGCTGGCGTGGCTCGCGTGGAGCCGCAGCGGGCGCAGTGCGCTGGCGGCCTCTCCCGTTCGCTGAGGGTGCAAACGGCTTTCAGACCGGCTTCAGCACCATCAGGAAGTAGATCGCCAGCATTGCCGCGAACGCCGGATAGCCGAGCAGTTCCCAGCGCCGCGCGAATCGCCAGTAGCGGGCCGGAAGCGCTTCCCCTCGCGCCAGCGCGTGATTGGCCATGCGCCGGAGTTCGATCTGCATCCACACCACCGGAAGCCAGCACGCCCCGGCCAGCACGTAGAGGACGATCGACCAGAACAGCCACGGGGTGGTGAGCGGCCAGCCCGCCCAGTGCGCAAGGACGACACCTGTCAGCGGCTGCACGATCACTGCAGGCGTGGTGAACAGCCAGTCCGCCAGCACCACGTAGCGCGAAACTACGGCCTGCGCCTCGAGACTGCCGCTGCGGTTGGCGAAGTACAGGTAGAAGGCAGTGCCGAAGCCGGTGCCCACCAGCAGCACCGACGAGAGGATGTGGATGGTCTTGACCAGAAGGTAGGCCGAGATCACGTTCTCCTCCGCGACGGAGTGAGACCCAGCAACACGATCAGGATCGCGACGATGGGCACGTTCTTGAGCAGTGGGCCGAACGGATGCGCCCACATCTCGGGCAGGCGCCACGCGATGATCGCGCTGTAGAAGACGATCAGGGCAAGCTGTGTCCACCACAGGGCACGCGACGGGCGCAGCAGCGTGAGCGCCCCGAGCGCCGCATCGACCACGGAGGCGCCCACCAGCAGCACGGGCGCGCTCCACGCCGGCACGCCTACCCGTGCCAGCATCCTGAAGCTGTCCCACACCGGAAAGACGAACAGCGATACCCACGCGGTCACCAGCCACAGGATGGCCAGCGCGCCACGCAGCAGCGGTTCACCCCAGGCGAGCGCGGCGGCTGCGCGCAGATCGCCCGCCCCGGCGGTTTCGAGGTCGGCAGTGAAGCGACGCGTGGGTCGTTCCAGCAAGTCCTCCAGGCCGGCAACCGGTGCCGCACTGCCCGCCTCGAGCATGCGCAGCGCGTCGCTGCTGGCCAGCCGCGCACCGAGGGCTCGCGGCACTCGAACCCGC
>CAYLTE010000040.1:0-23685 GCA_964386195.1 uncultured Burkholderiales bacterium
AGGAAATTCCACCCGTACAGTCGGTTCACGCCGCGACCCAGGCGGTGTCCTGCGGTTGTCAGGTCCATGGGCGCCGATACGGCTGCGGCCGCCTCGAGCGTCTGCCGCGCGAGCGGTCCGGTCCACGCCAGCCACTTGAGCAGCGCGTTGCCGCCCAGGGACACGCCCACCGCGAAACGGCGGACGCAGGGTTCCCGGTCGGCAATCGTTCTGAGCATCCAGTCGATCTCGGCGAAATCCCCGGAGTGATAGGCCCGGGGCGTGCAGTTGGGGGCGCCGCCGCAGCCGCGGAAGTGGGGTACGACGCCGCGCCACCCGTGTGCACGAAGCATGCCGAACAGGGCGCGCGCGTAGTGGCTGCCCGAGCCGCCTTCGAGGCCGTGGAACAGGATCACCAGAGGCGAGCCGATCTCGCCGGGGAGCCAGTCCACGTCGACGAAATCGCCGTCGGGCGTGTCCCAACGCTCGCGCTGGAGCGCAGGAAGCGGCAGCCGCCGGAACAGGTAGGGGTAGATCGTCTGCAGGTGGCCACCGGGCAGCCAGGCCGGCGGTGTGTACTCCTGACAGGGCACCGGCACGCCTCGGGTCTCAGACGCTAGCGCCAGCGGTCGGCTGCGCCGGGCGGCCGGGCATTGTCGTGCGCAGCACGGGGGGCGCCACGCAGGATGCGCGTGCCGGCCCGGTCAGTGCCGGCCGGCGGCCGGCCCGCCCTTCAGCGTATAGCGCGTTCCGCAATAGGGGCACAACGCCTCGCCGCGCTGCTCGATGGGCAGGAACACGCGCGGGTGCGCGTTCCACAGCATCATGCTGGGCAGGGGGCAGTGCAGGGGCAGATCGGCTGCCGTCACCTCGATCGCACGTGCAGTGTTGAGCGTCTTGCCTTCGTCCATGGTCGTCACACCGCAGCCAGCCAGTGAGCGAACTTGGCATTTCTGCCATTCACCACGTCGAAGAACATGGTCTGCAGCTTCTCGGTGATCGGCCCGCGCTTGCCGGCGCCGATCACGCGTCCGTCCAGTTCGCGGATGGGCGTGACTTCCGCCGCGGTACCGGTGAAGAACGCCTCGTCGGCGAGGTAGACGTCGTCGCGCGTGATCCGGCGCGCTTCCACCTTCAATCCCAGTTCGCCTGCGAGCTGGACCACCGAGTCGCGCGTGATGCCCACCAGCGCGGACGTCAGCTCGGGCTCGTACAGTTTGCCGTTCTTGACCAGGAACAGGTTCTCGCCGGCCCCTTCGGCGACGTAGCCCTCCACGTCCAGCAGCAGCGCCTCGTCGTAGCCGTGCTCGAGCGCTTCCTGGTTGGCGAGGATGGAATTGGCATACGTCCCGGAGAACTTGGCGCGGCACATGGTGACGTTCACGTGATGGCGCGAGAACGAGGACGTCTTCACGCGGATGCCCTTCTCCAGGCCGTCCGCCCCCAGATAGGCGCCCCACGGCCAGGCGGCGATGGCCACGTGCACCTGTGCGCCCTTGGGCGAGACGCCCATCTTCTCGGAACCGTAAAACGCGATCGGGCGGACGTAGCAGGAGTCGAGCTTGTTGGCGCGCACCACTTCACGCTGCGCGGCCATGAGCGTCTCCTTGTCGTACGGCATCTTCATCATGAAGATGTGCGCCGAGTTCAGCCAGCGCTCGGTGTGCTCCTTGAGGCGGAAGATGGCGGTGCCGTTCGCCGTCTTGTAGGCGCGCAGGCCCTCGAAGCACGCCAGTCCGTAGTGCAGGGAGTGGGTGAGTACGTGCGTCGTCGCCTCCCGCCAGGGCACCATCTTCCCGTCGTACCAGATAACCCCGTCGCGGTCTGCCATCGACATCTTCGCCGTCTCCCTCGGAAAAACAATTATTCTAGCGTAGCTTGCGTGAATCCTAACGCCTGCCCGCACACCCGTATCGTCACAGAAGGCCGCAACGATGACCGTACAGATCGAGGTCGTTTCCGACGTCGTATGCCCCTGGTGCTTCATCGGCAAACGCCGGCTGGAGGCCGCTCTGCGTGCATTGCGCGATTCTGCGGACGCGCCGTCGGTCGACGTGGCCTGGCGCCCGTTCCAGCTCAATCCGGACCTGCCGGACGAGGGCATGGACCGCGAAGCGTACGTGCGGCGCAAGTTCGGGGCCAACGCGGGGCAGGTGTACGGCCGGGTGAGCGCGGTCGGGCGGGAAGTCGGCATCGACTTCGACTTCTCGGCGATTCGCCGGCAGCCCAACACGCTCGCAGCCCACCAGCTGATCGCCCTCGCGGGCAGCGCCGGGCGCCAGGATGCCATGGTCGAGCGGCTGTTCCGCGCCTACTTCCTCGAGGCAGCCGACCTCACGCAGTCTCAGGTGCTGGTCGACCTTGCCGTACAGGCTGGACTCGAGCGCGAAGTCGTGGAGGCGGACCTCGCCGATTCCGCGCGCAACTGGGCGGTGGCGAACGAGGAACAGGCCGCGCGGGCGATGGGCGTCGAAGGCGTCCCGTTCTTCGTATTCGACCGGCGACTGGCGGTTTCCGGCGCCCAGGAGCCCGAAGTGCTGGTGCAGGCGATCCGCAGAGCCGAAACGGCGGGCTGAGCCCCCGCGAGCCTCGGAAACGAGGCCGAGCAGGGCACTGGACATCCCGAGGGCACGCGAGGCCCCCGCCGTGTAGATCGCAGAGCGAAGATCACTCCGCGGGTGCGTCTCCGAAGACCGCCTGCCAAAGTTGCACGACCGGCGCCACGAGGCTCTCGACGCGGGACCGCTCGACGCGCGCATAACGCTCGCCCTGCAGCCGCAGCGCGTGCTGCATGCGACGGAACTCGCGGTAGCTGTGGTGCGTGGCTTCTCCCAGGGTGGCGTCGATCAACCCCAGTTCGCCGGCCAGCCTGAGCAGCGCCAGATTGCCGATGTTGCCCGTCAGCTCGACATGCGCATGCGCGTAGCCGAGCACCAGGAACTGGACGATGAACTCGACGTCCACGATGCCGCCGCGGTCGTGCTTGAGATCGAACAACTCGCTGCGGTTGGGGTGCGCGTCCAGCATGCGTGTGCGCATGCCGCGCACCTCCTCGCGCAGCGCTGCGGCATCGCGCGGCAGGCGCAGGATCTCGCAGCGCAATGTCTCGAAGCGGGCGCCGATGCCGGCGTCTCCCGCGACGAACCGTGCACGGGTCAGCGCCTGGTGCTCCCACACCCACGCCTTCTCCCGCTGATAGCGGGCGTAGGCGTCGAGACGGCTCACCAGCAGCCCGCTGGCCCCGTCCGGACGCAGACGCAGGTCGGTCTCGTACAGCACCCCGGCGGAAGTGAAGCTGGTGAGCCAGGTGTTGATCCGCTGGGACAGGCGCGCGTACTGTTCAGCGGCCTCCGCTTGGTCGTCGTCGTAGAGGAAGATGATGTCCAGGTCGGAGGCGTAGCCCAGTTCCTTTCCGCCGAGCTTGCCGTAGCCGATCACTGCGAACTGCGGTTCATCCCGATGGCGGGTCCGCAGTCCGGCCCACGCCAGCCGGACGACCTCGCGCAGGATGAGGCAGGCAAGGTCGCTCAGGTGGTCGCTGAGCGTCTCCAGCGCAAGCGCGCCGGACAGGTCCTGCATCAGCAGGCGCATGGTCTGGACCTGCTTGAAGTGCCGCAGCAGATCCATCTGCTGCTCGACGTTGTCGACCTGCTCCAGTTCCCCGCGCAGGCGCGCGGCGAGCGCCGCCCAGTCCGGGGCATCCGGCCCGGTCGCGGCGATCAGCTCGTCGAGCAGGATGGGGTGCTGCGCCAGATAGTCCGATGCCCAAGGGCTCGCCGCGACCAGTGCTGCGAGCCGCTGCAGGGCATCGGGATACTCCAGCAGCAGCGCGAGGTAGGATTCGCGCCGTCCGATGCTCTCCATCACCCTGGAGAGCCGGTCCAGCGTGGCATCGGGGTGCTCGGAGGCAGCGGCCGCCTCCAGCAGGCGCGGCACCAGCCGGTCGACGCGCGCCTGCGTCGAGGCCGACATGCGCCGGTAGAGGGGGCCGTCGCGTACCGTGCGCAGGCGCTGCAGGATGGCCGGCGGATCGGCGTAGCCGTGGCCGGTCAGCTGCGACAGCGCCTGCTCGTCGGGCATCCGCCCGGACCATAGCTGTGCCAGTGGATCGGCACCATTCGGCTCGGCGCGCGACGAGAACACCGCCTCGAACTGCCGGGTGACGCGCTCGCGGTGCCCATCGAGGGTGGCGCGAAACGCGCTGACGTCATCGAAGCCCATCGACCCGGCGATGAGGGCCAGGTCCTCGGGTTTGTCCGGCAGGCTCTGCGTCTGCTGGTCCTCGAGATACTGCAGACGGTGCTCGAGGTTGCGCAGAAAGGCATACGCCTCGGACAGCTCCTCCACCGCGTCCCGCGGCAGAAGCTGACGCTCTGCCAGCATGTGCAGCGCCCCGCGCGTAGAGCGCACCTGCAGCGCCTGGTCGCGACCCCCGCGTACGATCTGGAACACCTGCGCAACGAATTCGATCTCGCGGATGCCGCCCGGGCCGAGCTTGATGTTGTCGTGCAATTCGCGCCTGCTGACCTCGGCGCGGATCTGCGCGTGCAGCTCGCGCAGCGAGGCGAATGCGCTGTAGTCGAGGTGCCGCCGGTAGACGAACGGTCGCACCACCTGCATCAGTTCATCGGTCGGCGCGCCGGTGAGCTCGCGCGCCTTCACCCACGCGTAGCGCTCCCACTCGCGGCCCTGGGTCAGGAGGTAGTTCTCCAGCATGGCGAAGCTCATCGCCAACGGGCCGCTGTCGCCATAGGGCCGCAGCCGCATGTCGACGCGGAAGACATGCCCGTCGGCGGTGTGCTCGGACAAGGCGTTGATGAGCTTCTTGCCCAGCCGGGTGAAGTATTCGTGCGCGCTCAGCGGTCGCGCGCCCTGCGCTTCGCCCGCCTCCGGGTACAGGAAGATGAGGTCGATGTCCGAGGACACGTTCAGCTCGCGTCCGCCGAGCTTGCCCATGCCCATGACCAGCATGCGCAGGCGCGAACCGTCGCTCTCGGCGACGGGCTCCCCGTGAGTGGCTGCAAGCCACGCGTCGAGGTGTGTGAGGGCGAAGCGCAGGCTTTCCTCGGCCAGCGCCGTCGTACTGGTGACCACCTCGTCGAGGTCGGCCAGCCCGGCAAGGTCGCGCGCGATGATGCGAAGCATGGCTGCACGGCGCACTTCGCGCAGCGCGCGCTGCAGTCCCTGCTCGTCGCCGACCTCGTGCGTGGCGAGCAGGGCGGCGATCTCGGATGCGTGCAGCGGGGCGAGGACGTCCTGCTGCCGGAAGCAGGCCGGGGGGTGATCGAGCAATCGCCGCAGAAAGCGGCTGAAGCGGGTTGCGCGCTCGAACAACTGCGGCGGGGAATTGTCGGAAGGAAGTGTCGACGTCATGGGGTTGCCGGATGCCATTGAGTAGAATAGCGCGTCTGGTCGCGGCGCCGAAGCCTCGGTGGCACGCGATCTCACCGCCGGACTGCCAGCCCTGACCCGCCGACACTGCCCGATCGCGATGTGCCCGATCGCGTGGCGCCTCGCGCCTTCGCGCGCCGGCGATCGCCCCCAGCCGCCTGGAGAGCCGGTTTGAAGCGGCGCCCGAGTACTGCACGTCCCGTCCTGCACGCCCTGCGCCACGGATCGCTGTGGCTCACGCGTCTGGTGCTGTGGAGCACGCTGACGCTGGTCACGCTCGTGCTCGTCGGCGCGGCGACGGTTCGCTACGTGGTTCTGCCCAATGTCGGCGACTACCGCGAGCAGATCGCTGCCGCGATCAGCCGCGCGGCCAACCAGCAGGTCCGGATCGGCGCCGTGTCTGGCGAGTGGGACGGCTTGCGGCCCCGCCTCGCGCTTCGCGCTGTGCAGGTGTTCGACAGCGGCGGTGGGGAGCGCCTCGCGCTCGCCTCGGTCGATGCGCAGCTATCCTGGACCAGTCTGCTCGCGCTCGAACCGCGCTTCCGGTCCATCCGCCTCGAGCGATTGAGCTTCGAGGTGCGGCGGGACACGGCCGGGCGTTTCTGGGTTGCGGGCATGCCCTTCCAGCACGGCGATGCCGGGGGCGGATTCGGCGACTGGCTGCTCGAGCAGGGCGGTGTCGGCGTGTACGACTCGACCCTGACCTGGGTCGACGAGACCCTCGGCGGAGAGGCGCTGGTGGTGCGGGACACCGATCTGCAAGTGCAGAAGCGGCTCGGCACCTGGCACTTTGCCGTGCGTGCCCGCCCTCCCGAAGCGGTGGCGGCGCCCATCGATCTGCGCGGCGAGCTTTCGCGTGACCGGCGTGGATCCGGCGCCAGGTGGAGCGGACAGCTGTATTTCAGCGTTGGCTACGCCGATCTCGCCGCCCTGCGGCGCTGGGTCGCAGTGCCGGTGGACGTGCGGCAGGGCGCAGGATCGGTGGAAGCCTGGTTGCGCATCGATGCCGGACAGATGCGCGATCTGACCACCGATGTCGCATTGTCCGAGGTGCGCCTGCGTCTGCGCGCCGGTCTTCCCGTACTGGCACTCTCGCGCATGGCGGGACGGCTGAACTGGCAGCAGAACGGGCTTGCCACCACCGTCGCGGCGCGTCAGCTCTCCTTCACCACACCGGATGGTCTGCGCCTGGCGCCGGCCGACATCACCTACGCGCGGTCGGGACCGGAAGGCGCCCGCGACACGCGTTCCACCGTGCAGTTCGACCGGCTCGACGTGGCCGCCGTGATGCGCCTGCTGGACCGGCTCCCGCTGGACGTCGCGCTGCGGGAGCGATTGTCCCAGGCGGGGCCGAGCGGGACCTTGCGCGATTTCGAACTGCGATGGGTGGGGCCGTTTCGCGAGCAGCGCGGTTACCTCCTGCGCGCGCAGTTCGATCGACTCGGGTTGTATCCGACCGGCTATCTGCCGGGATTCGCTGCCGTGCAGGGCAGCATCGAGGCCACCGACCAAGGTGGAGTGGTCGCATTGCGAACGGGCAGGTCGGCGCTGGACATGCCGCGCGTGTTCACGGCCACCCTGCCACTGGAATCGCTCGACGCGCGCGTGACGTGGAGCAACGCCGAGAGCTCGCCGCTCATCCGCATCGAGCGTGCAGTGTTCGCCAACGCGCACCTCGCAGGCCAGGTGACGGGCTCGTATCGGGCAGTTCCGGGACAGCCGGGCACGATCGATCTGTCGGGGTCGCTCTCGCGCGGCGATGCGCGTGAGGTGTGGCGCTACATCCCGCTGCTCATCCACGAGCGAATTCGGGAATGGCTCAAGGACGGGCTGCTCGCCGGTCGTAGCGAGGACGTGCGCTTCCGGCTGCGCGGCGATCTGCGCCGCTTTCCGTTCGTCGATCCGGCGACCGGAATCTTCGAGGTGGTCACGAAGTTCCACGACGGGGCGCTGTCCTACGTGCCGGGTTGGCCTGTGATCGAGGATGCCAGCGGCGAGCTGGTGTTCCGGGCTGCGAGCATGAAGGTCGTGGCAAGCAGCGCGCGGGTGTTCGGAACCCGACTGCGCGAGGTCACCGCGACCATTCCGGAATTGGATGCCGTCGGCCGCCAGATGCTAGAGGTCCGCGGCGTTGCCGAGGGGCCCAGCCAGGACTTCCTGCGCTTCATCGAGGAGAGCGCGGTGGATCGCTGGATCGGTGGCTTCACCCGCGGCATGCGCGCCTCGGGCAGCGGAACCCTGCATCTGTCACTCGACATCCCGCTGCACCATATGGAGCAGGCCACCGTAGCGGGCCGGTACCGCTTCGCCGGAAATACGCTCGAGCCCGGGCACGGTGCACCACGCCTGGACGATCTCGCCGGCGAGCTGCAGTTCACCGAACGCGACGTGCGGGTGCAGGATGCAGCGGTCACCGTGCTCGGCATGCCGGCGCGCTTTTCCGCGCAGCGCCAGGGCAGCGGGCTCCTCATCCAGGGCCGCGGGTTTGCGGATGGCGCGGCCGTGCGCGCGCTGCTCGACAACCCGCTCGCGACGCGGCTCGGTGGGCGCACGCAGTGGCAGGCGACGATAGGCATTCGCGACGGCGGGTACGAACTGAAGGTCGATTCCGATCTGCGCGGCCTGACGAGCGCACTTCCCGCGCCTTTCGCGAAGGATGCGACGCGCGCCTGGCCACTTCGTTATCAGCGTCGCAGCGGTCGCGGGAACGACCTCACTGTGCTGTCCGTGGGCAGCGTACTGTCGGCGCAGTTGCAGCGGGATCCGGCCGACGCTGAGCGGATCGTGCGCGGGGAGATTCGTGTGAACGCGCTCGCACCCGCCCCTCGCCGGGACGGCCTGTGGTTGAGCGGTGCGATGAGCGCCACCGACTTGGATGCCTGGAAGAGCTTGCTGGATACGCCGGCGGCAAGCGCCGGCGGTGCCGCGGGTGCAAGCCGGCTCACGGGTATCTCGCTGCAGGTCGGTACTCTGCGCGCCTGGGGTCGGGACTGGAACGACGTACAGCTCGCACTGACACGCACCCAGTCGGTATGGCGCGGGCGCATCGATGCGCGCCAGGCGGTCGGGACGTTTCAGTGGGCGCCAGCCGGCGAGGGCGCGCTGGCAGCCCGGCTGCAGAGGCTTCACGTGCCGCAGGCGCCGCCCCGGCTGGTCGCCGTGGGCGAGGAGCCTCGACCCGCCCGGTTGCCGGCCCTGGACATCGCGGCGGAGGACTTCCGGCTGGACGGAAGGGAACTGGGACGCATGGTGCTCGTCGCCGCATCGCAGGGGCGGGATTGGCGCATTCGTCGCTTCGAGGCAGTCAACGCCCATGGGAGCCTGCAGGCGACAGGAAGCTGGCAGCAGGGGTCGCGGACGCCCGTGACCAACCTGGAAGTGGGGATCGATACCGGCGATATCGGCGCCTATCTCGCCAGCCTCAAGCTGCCTCCTGGCGTGGTGGGCGGCAGCGGGGCCCTCAAGGGCCGTCTGGCGTGGGTGGGCGCACCACAGACGTTCGATCTTCCCAGCCTGCGCGGCGCGCTTACCCTCGAGGCGCGCAAGGGGCGCTTCGCGAAGGCAGAGCCGGGCATCGGCAAACTCATCGGCGTGCTCAGCCTCCAGGCGCTTCCGCGTCGGGTGGCACTGGATTTCAACGACGTGTTCAGCGAGGGTTTCGCGTTCGATTCCCTCGCAGCTACCATCGACATCGAGGCGGGCGTGGCGCGCACCGAGGATTTCCGCATGATCGGACCGGCGGCACGCGTCGAGATGCGTGGCGAAGTCAATCTCACCGGCGAGACGCAACGACTCGACGTCAAGGTGCTCCCCGCGCTGAGCGAGAGCGTCGCCCTGGGCGCGGCCTTCCTCAACCCTGCGATCGGCATTGCCGCACTCCTGGCGCAGAAGGCGCTGAAGGATCCGATCAACCAGATCGCCGCCTTCGAGTACGAGGTCAGCGGCACCTGGGCCGACCCCATGGTGCTCAAGAAGCGCCGCAACGGCGGCGATGGCATTCAGCCCGGCAGAAGGTGACCCTGGAAATCCCCCAACACGGCCAAACCTAGACGCTTGGCCCCCAGCCCCCAGCCCCCAGCCCCTAGCCCCTAGCCCCCCATTCCCGCTACCCTAGGGCAAGACCAGCCGATCAGGTAACCCATGAACGCTCCCGTACATCGAGAAATCCTGTTTTCGACCGCCGACAGCACCCTGCTCACGCCCTACGGCCTCGACACCGGCGCGCTGTCCGGCGTGTTCGGAAACATCCTTACTCACCAGGTGGATTACGCCGACCTGTACTTCCAGTACAGCCGCGGTGAGACCTGGAGTCTCGAGGAGGGAATCGTCAAGTCGGGCAGCTTCAGCATCGACCAGGGCGTAGGTGTGCGCGCGGTGAGCGGGGACAAGACCGCCTTCGCCTATTCCGACGACATCAGCCTGCCCGCACTGCAGTCCGCTGCCGAGGCGACGCGTGCCATCGCGCGACAGGGCGCGGACGCACGCACGCAGATCGCCCGGCGCAACCCGGCGCGCGACCTGTACCTCCCGCACGATCCCATCGCCAGTCTCGATGCGCCGGCCAAGGTCGCCCTCCTCGAGCGGCTGGAGAGTTACGCGCGCGCGATCGATCCGCGTGTCAAGCAGGTGATGGCGAGCCTGGCCGGCGAGTACGAGGTGGTTCTGGTGGCGCGCAGCGACGGCGCGATGGCGGCGGATGTGCGACCGCTGGTGCGTCTTTCCGTGCAAGTGATCGCCGAGGAGAACGGCCGCCGCGAGCAGGGCAGCGCGGGTGGCGGCGGTCGCTTCGATTACGCGTGGTTCAGCGACGAGGTCCTGCGCGACTACGCGCACAAGGCGGTCGACCAGGCGCTGATCAACCTGCGCGCGCAGCCGGCTCCGGCCGGCACCATGACCGTCGTCCTCGGCCCCGGCTGGCCAGGGGTGCTGCTGCACGAAGCGATCGGTCATGGACTCGAGGGCGATTTCAACCGCAAGGGCACCTCGGCGTTTACCGGCCGCATCGGCGAGCGCGTCGCGGCGCCCGGCGTCACGGTGGTCGACGACGGCACGCTGTCGCGCCGTCGCGGCTCGCTCAACGTGGATGACGAAGGCAACCCGACGCAGTGCACGGTGCTCATCGAGGACGGCGTGCTGAAGGGATACATCCAGGACACGATGAACGCGCGTCTGATGGGCGTGCCGGTCACGGGCAACGGTCGGCGGCAGTCGTTCGCCCACACCCCCATGCCGCGCATGACCAACACGTACATGCTGGCGGGCGACAAGGATCCTGCGGAGATCGTCGCGTCGGTCAAGCGTGGCCTGTACGCAGTCAATTTCGGCGGCGGCCAGGTCGACATCGTCAGCGGGAAGTTCGTGTTCTCCGCCTCCGAGGCCTACATGATCGAGGACGGCAAGATCACCTATCCGGTGAAGGGCGCGACCCTCATCGGCAACGGACCCGATGCGCTGACGCGCGTGAGCATGATCGGCAACGACATGTCGCTCGACACGGGCGTAGGAACCTGCGGCAAGGAGGGGCAGAGCGTGCCGGTGGGCGTTGGACAGCCCACGTTGCGCATCGACGGGCTCACCGTGGGCGGCACGTCGGCGTAGCGGCAGCACAGGGGCCGCGGGGTGAGCGCCGAGCGCAACGCGCGCCTGTTTTCCCTCGAGCTTGTGGGGGAGGGCACGCGCGCCGTCGAGCAGATCGGCCGAATGATCGGGCATGCGCGCTTCTTCGACGATTTCACCGATGAGGACGTGCGCCGGCTGGCCACCTTCATGCGCGTGTACCGTGCACCGGAGAACGGGACCATCATCGCCGAGGGCGAGGTCGACGACTACATGCTGCTGATCATCGACGGCCGGGTCGACGTGCGCAAGCTCGACAAGCGCGGCGTGGTGCAGACCGTCACCAGCGTCGGCCCGGGCATGACGCTGGGTGAGATGTCGATGGTCGATGGGGAGCCGCGCTTCGCGACTTGCGTGGCGACCGAGCCGACGACCTTCGCCATCCTGTCGCGGGAGGCGATGGGGCGAATTCTCCACGAGGCGCCCGGCCTCGGCGCAAAGGTGCTGATCCGGCTCGTCACGCTGCTGTCTCAGCGCCTGCGCCAGACCAGTGCGACGCTCCTGCATTACATGGAGCGCTGAGCGCTGAACTTCGATCTGCCTGCCGCGCTGACTGCGATCGTGCTGCTGTTCGTCGCGAGCGCCCTGGCGCAAGCGGCCGAAGTCAGGGACGACCGGGGCCGGCGATTCGAAACGGAGCCGCCTGCCCGCCGCGTCGTCGCGCTCGCACCGCATCTGGCCGAGCTCATGCACGACGTGGGTGCTGGCGAAGCGCTGGTCGGCGCGGTACGCGGGGCGGACTACCCGGCACCGGTGGCGCTGTTGCCGAGCGTGGGCGATGCCGCTGGCATCGACGTGGAGCGCCTCCTGGCCCTGCGTCCGGACCTGGTGCTTGCCTGGGGATCGGGCAATCGCGCGGCGGACATCGCCACTGTGCAGGCCCTGGGTTTGCGTGTCTTCGTCAACGAGCCGCGCACGCTGCAGGACGTGGCGCGGGCGTTGCGCACGCTTGGCGCGATCACCGGTCACGGTGCGGATGGCGAGCGCGCGGCGCGCCGCTACGAGTCGGCGTTGTCTGCGCTGCGCGCGCCGGCAGCGGTCGCGCTGCCGGTGTTCGTACAGATCTGGGACCGGCCACTGATGACCGTGAGCGGCGCACACCTCATCAGCGAGGCGCTGCAGCACTGCGGTGCGCGCAACGTGTTCGCGCAACTGCCAGGGCTGACCGCGAGCGTATCCCGGGAAGAGGTGCTGGGCGAACGGCCGCGGGCGATCCTCGTGCTTGCCCCGCCCGGGCGGACCGCGCAGTGGACGGCGGCGTGGGACGAACTCGCCAGCATGCGCGGTCGCGCAGTGCCGCTAGATCCCGACCTGCTGACCCGTGCCACCCCCCGCCTGCTCGAAGGGGTGAAGGCACTGTGTGCTGCGCTGGGTCAGCTGCGACGCTGAACCGTTCGCGTCGGCAGCAATGCGGCCGATGCTACAGCTTGGTGCACTGGCCCTCGTACAGAACCGGACCGGTCGGCAGTCCGGTCGGCGAGCCACCTGCCGGCTCCACGCTCATCGCCAGCCCCCTGGCGGCGTCGACCGCCTCGGCGAGTTCGTGCGGCACGGTCAGTTCCTGCGTCTGGTGCGTGGTGATCAGGCCCAGCGACACCGGCTTGGCATCGCCCTCGGGAAGCATCCACAGCTCCCAGGCGGTGTCGGGGTCCATGGTCGCGTGACCGATCACGCGCACACGCATCTGCTTGCGCCCGCGGTCGTCGGCGTCCCACGATACCGTGATCCGAGGCTGGTTCTGCTCGTCCTGCATCACCACGACCATGGTTTCGCGCTGAAGGCCCGCGCGGGTGACGGCGAGCAGCACCATCAATCCGAGCGCCGCCAGCGTGCTGGCGAAGGTCGCGCCGCGCCAGAAGCCCAGGCTGTGCCACAGGCCCCCGGACGACCCGGCACCGCCGATGCGCCGCTCGATGCCGGTCCATACGCGCCGCGGTGGCTGGATCGGCCGCATCTCCTCGTCCAGCGCGATCAGCCGCTCCTGCCATGCCTCGACACGGCGCCGCAAGGCGGGATCGGAGGAGAGCCACCTCTCGAAGCGCCGTCGCGCGCCGCCGCGCAGCGTGCCCAGGGCGTATTCGGCGGCCAGGGCATCGCGCAGTTCAGGTGTCGCGGGCCTCATGCGCCGGTCTCGCCTTTCGCTTCGAGGCAGCCGCGCAGGCGCTCCAACCCGCGCCGCACCCAGGTCTTCACGGTGCCCAGGGGTTCCCTGAGATGCGCCGCGAGCTCGGCATGCGAGAGGCCGTGAACGTAGGCCAGCGACAGGCTCTGCCGCTGATCGGGGCTCAGTGCCTCCATGCAATCCCGCAGTGCGCCCGCTGCACGGCTCGCCTGCAGACGCTCCGCCGGTCCGCGTGCCTCGTCGGGCATGTTCCCGACGAGCAGGTCGTAATCGTCCCCGCCGCGCTCCAGATCGGGCCGGCGCAGCCAGTCGAGCGCCCGGTTGCGCACGATCGCCGTCATCCACGTCATCGGTGCGCTCTTCTGCGCGGTGTAGTCCTCGATGTGGTTCCAGATGCTGACGAAACTCTCCTGCAGGATGTCCTCGGCCCAGTCGTGGCGGCGCACGATGCGCAGCGCCACCGCGTACAGTCGCCCGGCGCTGCCGTCGTAGAGCTGCGCGAACGCACGTCGATCGCGCAGCGCGCAGCGCGCCATCAACGCCGCCAGGTCGGCCGGATCAGCCACCGCGTGCAACGCCTGCGGCAGCCCACCGGGAAGTTCGGTCTCGCGTCACTGGGTCCCTTCCTTCCGTCCCCGGTCCTTTTGCCACAGCACGTCGCTGCCCCCACCGCGCCGGTTGAGGACGCGGGCCAGCACGAACAGTAGGTCGGACAGGCGGTTCAGGTACTGGAGCGAATACGGGCCGACCGGCTGAACGGATGCAAGGGTGGCGATGCAGCGCTCCGCGCGCCGGCACACGGTCCGGGCGAGGTGGCACAGAGCGGCCGCGCGGGTGCCCCCGGGCAGGATGAACTCCTTGAGTGGCGCGAGCGTGGCGTTGTGGGCGTCGAGCAGGCGCTCCAGCTCACCCAGCTGGTCTTCTCGCAGCGCTTCGAAGCCGGGAATGGACAGCTCGCCGCCGAGGTCGAAGAGGTCGTGCTGGATGGCGAACAGGCTGGCGCGCAAGTCCTCGTCGAGCGGCTCGGCCAGCAGCACCCCCAGGCAACTGTTCAATTCGTCGACCGTGCCCAGCGCCTCTACGCGCGCGTCGTCCTTGGCCACGCGCGACCCGTCTCCCAGGCCGGTGGTCCCGTTGTCGCCAGTCCGGGTATAAATCTTGGTGAGGCGGTTGCCCATGCGATCACCGTTGGAAAAGAATGCTTCGCAATTATAGGTCCGCATCGCCCGCGCAGCCTCGGTCCGCGGCAGCGATGCCGGCACGCTGGGGGCGGGTGCTGGCCTGGACGGCCCTGCTCACGGGACTCGCGGCGACCTGGGCGTTGTGGCTGCAGAGTCAACGCATAGCCGAATCGCACGTGGAGCGGGTGCTCGCCCAGCGCACGGCGATGGTCAGCGCCCGGCTGGGCGAGGCGTTCACCACCTACGCAGCGCTGCTGCTGGCGGTCCGCGGCTGGCTGCCTGCCAGCCACGCCGGCGGGGATAGGGCGTGGCGCGAGTTCGCCGACACGCTCGACTTTAGTGGTCGCTCGCCGGGATTGCGCCAACTTCTGTTCGCGACCCGCGCGAGCGAGGCAGCAGACGCAGCGCCGCTGAGCGTGCGCTTCGCGGCGCCGGCGATGCCGAGCGACGCCGCGATAGGTGAACTGACCGGGCTGACGTCGCTGCACGCGGTGCTGCATGCGGCCGATGTCTCGGGCGGTCCGGCGGTGTCCGAGGTGCTGCGACCGGTCCCGGCCGGTACCGCGGCGCTGGTGGTGGCTATGCCTGCCCAGGCCGGTGGAACGATATCGGGGTACGCGCTGGCCATCGTCGATCTGAGTGGCCTCATGCAGTGGGTGGGCGAGGCCGCGACCGACGAGGTGGTCGTGCGGGTCTACGACGGCGCGCCGCCGGCTGGCCGGCTCCTGTATCGCTCCCCGGGCGAGAGCGATCCGACGCGCGCGCGGGTGCAGCCGGTCGTGGTGGAGGATCGCACCTGGACCGTGGAGGTCAGGCCGAGCACACGCCTGGGAGGGGCGGTGGCGGAGGACGCGGCAAGCGCCATTTTGGTCGCCGGCACGGCGGTGAGCCTGCTGCTGTTCGTGTCCCTTCTCGGCCTCGCCAGCGGCCAGGCGCGCGCATCCCTGCTGGCCTTGCGCATGAGCGATGCGGCGCGTGCGCGGGCAAGGCGCTTCAGCGAACTGGCGCGGCATGCCCCGATCGGGATCTTCGTCGCGGATGCGCTCGGCGACTTCCGCTCCGTCAACGAACGCTGGCGCAGCTTGTTCGGCATGGAGGAGCAGGACGCTGCCGGGGATGGCTGGACCCGGGCGGTCCATCCCCAGGACCGTCAGCGCGCGGTGGCGGCGTGGCACGAGGCGGTGCGCAGCCACCAGCCTTACCAGCAGGATTGCCGCCTGCTCGCCGACGGGGGCGATCCGATCCACGTCAGCATGTCCGCGCTACCCGAGCGCGACGAGAACGGCGCCGTGGTCGCGTGGATCGGTACCTGCATGGACGTGACTGCGCGCCACCAGGCCGAACTGGCCCTCACGCGCGCGAACGAGGAACTGGAGCGGCGCGTGCGGGCACGCACCGAGGAACTGGAGCAGGCCAACGCCAGCCTCAGCCGCGAGGTCGAGGAGCGCCGGCGCGCGGAGCGCGAACGCGGTGAGATCCTCCAGCGCCAGGCCGCGCTTCTGCACAGCATCCCGGACATGGCCTGGCTCAAGGACCGCGATCTGCGCTTTCTCGCGATCAATGACCGCGTGGCGGCGCTGCTCGGCGTCTCGGGGCGCGAAGTGGTCGGGCGCAGCGATGCCGACTTCATGCCTGCCGACGTCGCCCTGCGCAACCGCGAGGAGGACCTGCAGGTGTTGCGGACCGGCCGCAGCCTGCGGCTCGACGAGATGGGCCGCTACGGCACGCAGCGCTGGTTCGAGGTGGTCAAGTCGCCGGTGTTCGACGATCGCGGGGCGGTGGTGGGCGTGGCCGGCGTCGCGCGCGACATCAGCGAGCGCAAGCGTATCGAGGAGGCGCTGCGGGCGACCAATGCGCGTCTGCACGCACTTGCCGACGAACTGCGCCTGCGGGCGCAGGCGCGCGCGGCGATGAACGAACTCGGCGGACTGCTCGCTGCCTGTTCCTCGCTCGAGGCCGGGCGCGAGGTGCTCGCGGGCCAGATCGAGACCTTGTTTCCCGAGGGTGCCGGCCGGCTGTACTGGCTGGAACCCGATGCGGGAACGCTGCATTCGGCGGCGTGCTGGGGCGGGTCCCCGCGCAGCGCGAAGCGCCTGCCTGCGGCCCAGTGCCGGGCCTTGCGCGAGGGGCGCGCGCACCACACGCCGGCAGGCCGCCCGGCGGCGGCCTGCGCGCATGTGACACCCCAGCCGGTGGGCGGCGCAGTCTGCGTGCCGCTCAGCGTGAGCGGCAATGCCGCGGGAATGCTGTATTGGGAAGGATCGACGCCAGCCGGTACCGACGAGGCGCTCAGCGCGGAACGCGACAACGCGTGGCGTCAGTGGGCCTGTTCGGTCGGGGAGTACCTGGAACTCGCGCTGTACAACATCGAACTGCGCCAGACCCTCCATGTGCAGGCCAGGCACGATCCCCTGACGGACCTGTTCAACCGGCGCTACATGGAGGAGGCGCTCGAGCGCGAACTGCGCCGCGCCGAACGCAGCCGGCGTCCGATGGGCGTCATCATGGCCGACCTCGACCATTTCAAACGCTACAACGACACGTTCGGCCACGCGGCGGGCGACCGCCTGCTGGTGGCCCTCGCCGAGTGCCTGCGGGCGCACGTGCGTGCCGGCGACATCGTCTGCCGGTACGGTGGCGAGGAGTTCCTCGTGATCCTGCCGGAGGCATCGCTGGAACTGGTCACCCAGCGTGCCGAGGAACTGCGCGCGGCAGTGGCGCATCACCTGTCCGCGATCCTGCACAGGAGCGCGCCAGCCAACCTGTCCGACAATGGCACGGGCGTCACCATGTCGCTGGGAGTTGCGGTCTATCCGGAGCACGCGCGGGAGGCCGGAGAACTGGTGCGTGCGGCCGACGATGCGCTCTATCGGGCCAAGCGCGACGGGCGTGACCGGGTGGCGATCGCCGAGACCGGTCGGGGCGGCGTCCCTCAGCGGCCTTCGAGATCGTCCAGCTCCAATTCCAGGTAACGCTGCTGGACATTGCGTCGATGGACGCTGGCATACGCGCCCCATCCCCGGTAGGCGGGGAGGTCGGAGGCGTCGAGTGCCTCGAGCAGGCTGAGCCCGTCCTCGTACAGCCGGCGCACGAGCGCGTCGAGCTCCCGCAGGTAGGCCTGCGTTCGACGCACCTCGCCGAGGTCCGATACCGGGCCGTGCCCGGGCACCATCCGACGTGCCGGCAGGATCGCCAGTGCGTCGAGCGCTTCGATCCAGTCCGCGAGCCTGCCATCGCGCGTCTCTGGCACGCGGCCGATGCTCGCCAGCCCCCCGGCGAAGACGACGCCGCTGCGGCGGTCGAGCACCACGAGGTCGCCAGGTGTCGCCCCCCATCCGAAGTGCAGCAGTTCCAGGTCGCGTCCGGCAACATGCAGGATCCTTGATTCCGCCACCAGCCGCTCCGGCACCACCAGGCGCGTTCCCGCCATCGCCTGTTCCCCGAGCAGCAGGCGCAGGTTTTCCAGACAGTGCTCGCAGCGCTCACGCATCAGATCGGCCGAGCGCCGGTGCGTGAGCAGGGGGACGCCGCCGACCGCGAATGCTGCGTTGCCGAACAGGAAGTCCTGGACCGCGTGGGTGTTGACGACCAGCGCCACGGGCTTGTCGCTGACCGTGCGCATGGCTGCCAGCATCTCTCGACCGATCCGGTACGAACCGCCGGTATCGATCACGACGATTCCCTCCGGTCCGACGATGAATCCGGCGTTTCCGGTGAAGCCGCCGTTGTCGGGCGAGGCCTCCTCGGTCGCGCCGACGAAGGCATAGACGTCCTCGGCGACGCGGACCGGTTCCAGGGCCCTGACCGCTGCGCTGCTCAGGGCGAGCAGGACGGCCAGCACGGCCGCGGTCGCGTGCATGAGGGAAAGCCGCGTGGTGCAGACGTTCGGGACGATCGACCGGAGGTTGTGCGTGCGCATCCCGAAATTTTGGCATGCTGGGGGGGACGAACGGGAGAAGGCATGATTACGCGACGTTTCCTGCTGCTCGGTCTGCTATGGGCCGCAACATCTGCGCTGGCCGGCGAATTCACCCTCGAGGAGGTGGCTCCGGGCAACTACGTGCACTACGGGCGCCATGAAGACCGCTCGCCGGTCAACTTCGGGGACAACGCCAACATCGGGTTCATCGTGGGAGACCGCTGCGTCGCCGTGATCGACAGCGGCGGCTCGCTGGCGGTCGGACACGCCCTGCGGGCCGCGATCTCGCGAGTCACACCGCTGCCCGTGTGCTACGTGATCACGACCCACGTCCACCCCGACCATTTCTTCGGCGCGGCGGCCTTCGAGGCGGATCGCCCGCGCTTCGTCGGGCATGCAGAATTGCCACGCGCGCTGGCCGCGCGCGGCAAGTTCTACAAGGGCACGCTCGAGCGCGACCTGGGCGAGGCGGGCGCGGGGAGCGAGATCGTCGTTCCGGATGTCCTCGTGAGCGACCGCCTGCGACTGGACCTGGGCGGCCGCTTCATCGAGGTACGGGCGTGGCCCGTCGCGCACACCGACAACGACCTGACGGTGTTCGACGAATCCACCTCGACGCTGTGGCTGGCCGACCTGCTCTTCCTTCAGCACACGCCCGTGGTGGACGGGAGCATCCTGGGATTCCTGCGTGTGCTGGACGAACTCGCGACGCTGCCCGCCCGGGCCATCGTCCCCGGACACGGGCGCAGCGATGCGCAGTGGCCGCAGGTTCTCGAGGAACAGAAGCGCTATCTGCAGCTGATCGTCACGCAGACGCGCAAGGCGCTCGAGGACGGCGTGACGATCCAGGACGCCGTGGAGACGGTGGGGGCGGAGGAGGCGCCCAAGTGGGTCAATTTCGACACCTACCACAAGCGCAACGTCACCGGCGCATACACCGAGTTGGAGTGGGAGGACTGAGCATCGGGGCTTCCCTGGGCTATACTCGCCCGGTCGACGCGCTTGCAGGAAGATACGACAGTGACGCTTCACCGATTCTGTTCCGGGTTTGCCGCGGCCCTGCTGCTCGTGGCGGTCGCCGGCTTCGCCTCGGCCAACGAGAAAGCCGAACCCGACCCTGCGAAGTCCCAATACTGGGAGCCGATCCGCACGATGATGTTCGGGGACCGGGAAATCCTCGACGGCAAGGACGTGGTCCGGGTCTATCTTGCGCTGCGTGCGGCCGACGCCGCCACCGTACCGGTCGCGGTGAAGGCGCAGATCGATCAAACACCGGAGCGGTACATCAAGCGCATCTACCTGATCGTCGAGCGCAACCCCTCACCGACCGCGGGCGTGTTCCACTTCACGCCGGAGAGCGGCCGTGCCCAGGTGGAGACGCGGCTGCGCTTCGAGGATTTCAGCCACGTGCGTGCCGTGGCGGAGACAAGCGACGGGAAGCTCTACATGGATTCGAGGTGGGTGAAGGCGGCAGGCGGCTGTTCCGCGCCGAGCGGGAAGTTCCAGGTCCCGGCCGCACTGATGGGCAAGATGAAGTTCCGCTTCGATGACGATGTCAAGTTCAACGAGCCGAACCTGGTGCAGGTCAACATCCGCCATCCCAACGAGTCGGGCCTGGCGATGGATTTCGACGCCTCCCGCGTGCCGCAGTTCGTGCGCAGCGTCGCCGTCACCTACGATGGCAAGCCGGTGATGAACGCAGAGGTCGATTTCTCGCTGAGCGACAATCCGACGTTCCGCTTCTGGTTCGTTCCGCGGCAGGCCGGGGAACTGCGCGTGGAGGTCGAGGACACCCACGATCGGCGCTACGTCCAGACGGTGCCGATCAAGGAGGGCACGGTGCTCACGGGGGGCTGATGCGAGCATGACTTCCCGGAGCGGCATTGACCTGAACAGGCCCTTCCTTTACAGTTCGGGCGCTTCGAGCAAGCGTGATCTCATCACCAGTACAACCCAAAAAAGAGACTGGAACAGCCTCATGATCCTCTCCCGAGTGACATTCGCGCTGGCAGCCGGGCTGGCCCTGGCGCTCCCAGCGGGAGCCGCAGACGGCGATCCTGCCGCAGGCGAGCAGAAAAAGCAGATGTGCGAGGGTTGCCACGGCATCGTCGGCTATCGCACCGCCTATCCCAGCGTCTATTCGGCGCCCAAGCTCGGTGGGCAGACTGCCGCGTACATCGTCAAGGCTTTGCAGGACTACCGCTCCGGGGCGCGCAAGCATCCGTCGATGGTCGGCGTGGCGGCTTCGCTCAGCGACCAGGACATGGCCGATCTGGCGGCTTACTACGCCAGTGAAGGCAAGTAGGCCACGGATCAGGGAATAGACGCCATGCGAATGACATTGATTGCAGTTTCCGTGCTGACCCTGGCAAGCGTCGCCACCGGTGCGGCCGCCCGCGACATCGAGGCCGGCAAGAAGAAGGCGCAGGAAGTCTGCGCGGCCTGCCACGGCGAGGATGGCAACAAGCCGATCACGCCGGACACGCCTCGGCTTGGCGGTCAGTACTACGACTATCTCGTGCACGCGCTCCAGCAGTACAAGAGCGGTAAGCGCCAAAACCCGCTGATGACGCCGATGGCGGCACCGCTGTCGAAGGAAGACATCAGCAACCTCGCGATGTACTTCTCCAAGCAGCAAGGGCTGTCGGTCAAGTACTGAGACGCGCTGCGCAGTGACGCGAAGGGCCGGCTGAGACCGGCCCTTTTTGTTACATGCCTCCGGCCTGCCCGTCGGCTGCCGTAGCCATCGCCGGTGCGATCATCCGCCGCCCGCGCGGCGCGCCAGGCAGTCGAGGTAGGCCTGTTCATCCGGCATCCGATTCAACCGCTGCGCCTGCCACAGCGTCTCTCCCAGGCAATCCAGCAGCTCGTGCAGGGCATGGTGCCGATCGCCTCTCGTCAGCACCAGTCGCTCGAATGCCGCGCGCACGCCGGGCGGCCGGTCGACGGAGAGCTGTTCGTCGACAGCCAGATGCAGCGACAGGTGCAGGAAGGGGTTCATCCCGCCCGACTCGGGCGTGTAGTCCCTATCCACGTACGCATCCGGCTGCTCCAGCATGGCGTGGTACTCCGGGTGGAGCAGCATGATCTCCAGGGCCACCTGCTGCAGCGGCTGCAGGGGCGCGCCCTCGCGATGGCGCTGCCAGGCGTCGAAGAAGAACCTTCGCGCCTGCTCACGACTGGGCTGGAACATCGACCTCCTTCGCTGGCGTCTTCGCCTTGTACTCGCACAGGTCCCGGATCAGGCAGTTGGGGCACTCCGGCAGGCGCGCCTTGCACACGTAGCGCCCGTGCAGGATCAGCCAGTGGTGCGCATCCTTGCGATAGACCTCCGGTACCACCTTGAGCAGCCGCCGCTCGACTTCTTCGACGTTCTTGCCGGGCGCCAGGTTCGTGCGGTTCGCCACGCGGAAGATATGCGTGTCCACGGCGATCGTCGGTTCTCCGAACGCGGTGTTGAGGATCACGTTGGCGGTTTTCCTGCCCACGCCGGGCAAGCCCTCCAGCGCCTCGCGCTCGCGCGGCACCTCCCCGCCGTACTGCTCGAGCAGGATCCGGCAGGTGGCGACGACGTTGCGCGCCTTCGTCCGGTACAGCCCGATGCTGCGGATGTAATCGCTCAATCCTTCTTCCCCCAGAGCGAGGATCTTCGCAGGCGTGTCGGCGACCGCGAACAGGCGGGCGGTGGCGAGGTTCACGCTGCGGTCGGTCGCCTGGGCGGACAGAACCACGGCGACGAGCAATTCGAAGGGACTGCGAAAGTTCAGCTCGGTTGTCGGTGTGGCGTTGCTCGCCCGGAACCGGCGAAAGATCTCCTCGCGCTTGGCGGGATTCATGTGTGTAAATTCTCGCGCATCAAGATCATCCTGCCCGTGCCGATACACCCGAGACGCAGCCAACGGCTGCAATCGACCGTTCCCGGCCTCCAATTCTCGGGTGAGCCCGCACATGAATCTTCGCCTGCGCGACCTGTCGGTCGCAACGAAATTCTCCGTCATCCTGCTGCCGGCGGTCGCCCTGCTCATCGGCGTCCTGGCCTTCGTCCAGGCCTGGGTGGGCAGTTCTGCTGCGTCGCGCACAGCGGTGGAAGACCTGCAGCACAACAACGCGCTCATCACAGGAATGATCGACGCGTACAACCGCTCGCTCGAGGCGACGGTGGGCAAGCTGGCCGAGACCTTCGATGCCTACTACGCCGGCCGCTTCGAACTCGATCCGACCGTGATGGTGCAGGTGGGCGAGACCGCGGCGCAGACGCTTCGCGTGGGCGGCAGGCCGGTGAACCTGGACTTCTCGGCGGTCGATCGGTTCGCGGAGACGACCGGTGGCGTGGCCACCCTGTTCGCACGCAAAGGCGACGACTTCGTCCGGGTGACGACTTCGCTCAAGAACGAGAAGGGCGCCCGGGTGATCGGGACCACGCTGGGACGCTCGCACCCCGGGTACGAGCGGCTGATGGCCGGCGAAACCTACGTCGGCAAGGCGCGTCTGTTCGGTCGCGACTACGTCACGCAATACCGTCCGGTGAGGGGCGCGGACGGCGCCGTCATCGCGGTGAGCTTCGTCGGCCTCGACTTCACCGAGGGCCTGCGCAATTTCCAGGAGCGCGTCGCCCAGATGCAGATTGGTACGTCCGGGTACGTGTTCGTGCTCGACTCCTCGTCTGGGCCGGAGCGTGGGACGGCACTGGTCTACCCGGGCGGGGCGGGCCGCGATCTGCTTGCCGGCGCCTCCGGACCGGACATCAAGAAGATGCTCGACAGCGGCAAGGGCGTGCACTCCTACGTCGACACGGACGTGAAGGGCGAGAGCGTCGAAGTGGCCGTTGCCTACGACACGTACCCGGAGTGGAACTGGATGATCGCCTCGCGCATTCCGGAAGCCGAGATCGGCGCCGGTGCGCGGCGCAGCCGCAACCTCATGCTCTTGGCTACCGTGCTCGTCCTGTTGCCCATCGGCGGACTGATCTACACCGCCGCCCGCATCTGGGTGGCGCGTCCGTTGCGCGAGGCGATGGCGGTCACCGAGCGACTTGCGCACGGCGACCTGTCCGTGAACATCGCCGCCGAGTCGAAGGACGAGGTCGGCAATCTGCTCATGTCCATCGACACCATGAAACAGAGCCTGGTGGGCATCGTGCGTCAGGTCCACACCAGCGCAGACGAAGTCTCCAGCGCCGCGGTCGAACTGTCGGCGTCGGCGGAGAGCGTGGCGCAGGGCTCGCAGCGGCAGAGCGAGGCCGCTGCCTCGGCGGCGCGCGCGGTGGAGGAGGGCAGTGCGACCATCCACTCCGTGGCGCAGACCGCCGAGGCCGTGCAGAGCCTGTCGCGCACGAGCATGGAGTCCAGCGCGCGCGGCAACGCCAGCCTGATGAAGCTGGTCTCCGAACTGGAGCGGGCGGGCGGTTCCGTGCGCCAGATCGCCGCGACGGTGGGCGAATTCATCGAGAGCGCGGCGACGATCACGGCGATCACGCG
>CAYLTE010000041.1:0-23256 GCA_964386195.1 uncultured Burkholderiales bacterium
TCGATCATCGTGCGATCCACCAGCTCGACCGCGTCCGGGTCGAGCCCGACGATGTGCCGCGTGAGGTCCATCGCCTGGTAGAAGGTCGGAAAGTGGCATACGCCCAGCACCTTGTGCTTCGGGATAGGCGAGAGCTTCAGGCGCAGCCGCTCGAAGTAGGCGAGCGTGCCTTCGGAGCCGACCAGCAGATGCGACAGGTTGTGCGGCCGGCCCGGCAGCACCATGTCCAGGTTGTAGCCCTGCACGCGGCGCAGGATCCTGGGCCAGCGTGCCTCGATCTCGGACGCCTCGCGCCGGGCGATGGCGTGGATCTTCTCCACCAGGGCGCGATAGCCGGCCGGCGCTGCGTTCACGTCATCGCTCGGCCCGAAGCGCCAGCGGGCGCCGTCGCTCAGCCACACGTCCAGAGCCAGGACGTTGTGCACCATGTTGCCGTAGCGAATGGAGCGCGAGCCACAGGAGTTGTTGCCCGCCATGCCACCCAGCGTCGCCTGCGCCGAGGTGGAGACATCGACCGGATACCACAGGCCGTGCTTGCGCAGCGCGGCGTTGAGATGATCGAGCACCAGGCCGGGCTGCACCAGCGCCTGGGCTTTCTCGACATCGACCTCGAGCACCCGGTTGAGAAACTTGCTGTTGTCGATGACCAGGGCCGCGCCCACCGTCTGGCCGCACTGCGAGGTGCCGGCGCCGCGCGGCAGGATCGGCACACCCGCTTCGGCAGCGATCTGCAGCGCTGCCCGCGCGGCGTCCTCGCTGCGCGGGACCACCACCCCGATCGGGTCGATCTGATAGATGGAGGCGTCGGTGCTGTATCGGCCGCGGCTGGCGGCGTCGAACATCACCTCGGCATCCACCTCCCGGCGCAGACGCGCTTCGAGCGGATGGGCGCTTGGGGTCCGCGCATGGAAACGGATGGGCTGCGAATCGAGTGACATGGCGATCCATTGTAATGCGCCTCGTCAACGACGCAGTCGCGCACGGCACACGCGGTGCTGAGACAATGACGCCTCCATCTTCACCGCCGCCCGGCTTCCCCTTGCCGACGTCTCGACTTCGGATGTCCACGCTGCGCCCGGCCCTGGCGCATCGGCTGCGCGCCTCGCCGCTGCGGCTTCCGCGCTTCCGCCGTTTCTACTTCGGCACGGTCGCCACCGCCCTGGGCTTCACCATGCACGCCACGGTGGCCGCCTGGCTCATGGCGACGCTGACGCCCTCCGCGTTCATGGTGGCGCTGGTCCAGACCGCCAGCACCGGCCCCGCCCTGCTGGTCGGCATGGTCGCGGGCACGCTCGCCGACATCGTCGACCGGCGCCAGGTGGTGATGGCCACCCAGGCGCTGCTGCTGGGATCGACCGCCGTGCTGGGCGTGGCGACCCTCGCCGGGATGATCGAGCCGATGTCGCTGCTGATCCTCACCTTCCTGACGGGCATCGGCTTCATCTTCTACATGCCCGCACAGCAGGCGATGATCAACGACCTCGTCCCGCGCCCGGAACTCGCGCGCGCGGTGGCGCTGGGTGCCGTCGCCTTCAATGTCGCGCGCGCGCTCGGCCCGGCGCTGGCCGGTGCGCTGGCCGCCTGGATCGGCTCGGGCAGCGCGATGCTCGCGAGCGCCCTGTTCTTCGTGGTGATGCTGCTTGCCCTGCGCGGATGGCGCGCGTCCGCGCGTTCCATTCCCGGTGCGCCCGAGACCCTGTTCTCCGGGATGAGCGCGGGCTGGCGATACCTGCGCCATTCACCGCCGCTGCAGTCCGCCGTCATCCGCAATCTCGCTTTCAGCTCCTGCGCCAGCGCGTTGTGGGCCCTGCTGCCCGTCATCGCGCGCGATCAACTGCAGATGAGCGCAGGCGGGTTCGGCATGCTGCTCGGATTCTTCGGCACCGGCGCCGTGGTCGGCGCTCTGTGGATCCCCCGCCACCTGCGCCGCGTTCCGCTCAACACCGTGATCGTGGGCGGCATCCTGGCCTGGGCGGCAGCGAGCCTGGTGATCGCGTTCGCCCCGTGGACGCCGCTCGCCCTGGCGGGAACCGCCGTCGCCGGCGCGGCCTGGGTGAGCGTGCACGCCAGTCTCTCTGCCGGCACCCAGAGCTCGGCGCCCGCCTGGGTACGTGCGCGGGCGGTGTCCACCAACCTGGTGTCGGTGCAGGCGAGCCTCGCGCTGGGAAGCATCCTGTGGGGCGCGGTCGCCTCGCTCGCCGACACCCGAATCGCGCTGTCCGTCTCGGCGCTGGTGATGCTGCTGCTGTTGCTGCTCACGCGACGCGTCAAGGTGTCCATGGGCAACGAGGCGGACGTCACCACCGGCGTGCAATTGCCCGAGCTGTCGCTGGCCATCCAGCCTGGCGCCGATGACGGTCCGGTGCTGATCCAGATCGAGTATCGCGTCGATCCGGCCGATCGCCAGGCCTTCCTGAGCGCGGTCAGCGCGGTCGAGGATGTACGCCGGCGCAATGGCGCGAGCAGCTGGCGTATCTTTCGCGACCTCGAAGACGAAGGCCGCTTTGTCGAGAGATTCGTCATCAAGTCGTGGGCCGAGTACACGCGCCAACGCGCGCGCATGACGGTCGCCGAACGCGAGTTGCAGCAGCGCGTGGTCGCGCTGCATCGCGAGGGGGAACCGATCCGCATCTCGCGGCTGATCGGCGTGGAGGCGCTCGACGGCTAGGGGTGAACGCGGCCGGCCGGGAGGGACGCGTGCGCCCTCCCCGCCTTCGCCGCGCAAGTGCCAGCTGCCAGTCAGAACATGCTGCGCAGGATGATCACGACCTTGTCGTCGTGCCCACGCCTGTCGCCGCGATGCGTGGCATGACGCTGATCGCGCCTGTGGTCATGCCTGGCGTGCGCGCGTTTGCGATCGAAGTGCCGGTGATCGCGCTCCCAGCGCTGCTCGTAGCGGTCCTTGCCCTTGCCGCTGCGGTCGACGTCGCGCTCGTGGGCGTTCGCGGTTCCCACTCCGGCGCCGATTCCGATCAACGCCAGGGTCATGACTGCCTTGGTGAACGTCGCTTTCATCTTTCGTCTCCTTCTCGGATCCGGGCCGTTACCCGGTGTGGAACGAAGATTAAGCGGCCGGTGCTGAACGGATGCTGAACCGCCTCGGGGCCGGTTCGCCGCGGCGTCAGTCCGCGCGCAGCAACGGCCTGAGGGCGAGCAGACCGAGCACCGGGCCTGGAAGCAGCAGCCAGGCAACGCCGTCACCGAGCTCGACGATGCTCCCGGTGACGAGCGAGATCGCCACTACGGAGATCGCGAAGCCGATCGCATTCTGCAGGGCCAGCGCACTGCCGACCCACTGTGGCGGACAGTTGCGCGCGGACAACGCCGAGAACTGCGGCGAGTCGCTGATCACCGCCACGCCCCACACGAGCAGCGCGGCGATCGCCAGCCACCCCGGCACTGCAGGCAGCACCGGATACAGCGCGCACATCGTCGCGGAGACCGCGAGGGCAAGCGCCGCCACGCGTGCGCTGCCGATGCGCTGCGAGAGGCGCCCGCCCAGCGCGCAGCCGATGCCTCCGATGGCGATGATCGCGAAGGACAGGGCCGAGATCGCGCTTGTCCGCTCCCCGCCCACCACGGTCGCGACCAGCAGCGGTACGACGGTCCAGAAAGCGTACAGCTCCCACATGTGACCGAAGTAGCCGAATGCCGAGGCACGAAAGCGTTCGATGCGGAACACGCCCAGCACGCCTCCCCACGCCGGCGGCGTCGGGTTGCGCTTCAGGTGCGGGCCATCGCCTACCCACCACACCGCCAGCCCGCCGAGCAGGGCGAGCACAGACGAGCTGAGCACGACGCTGCGCCAGTCGAGACCCGCGCCGATCGCGCGCATGCCGTGCGGGAGCGCGGTGCCGAGCGTGAACATGCCGATCAGCATCCCCAGCGCTCCGCCGGCTCTGTCCGCCACCCACGAGACGATCAGCTTCATCCCGACCGGATAGATGCCTGCGAGGCTCAGCCCCACGGCGAAGCGATAGACCAGCGCGTGCGAGAGTCCGTCCGCAAACAGCGCGAAGCCCGCGTTGCAGGCCGCACCGAGCAGCGAGCAGACGAAGACAATACGGCTGGCGCTGTAGCGGTCAGCCAGACCGCTCAACGAGAAACCGAGCGTGCCGGCGATGAAACCGAGCTGCACGGCATTGGTCAGCACGCCCAGCTGCGCCGCGGTGAGTCCCCAGGCCTGCACGAGGTCGCCGGCGGCGGCATTCGCGCTGAACCACAGCGACACGCCGAACAGTTGCGCGAGCACGATGATGCCGACGGCGCGGTTCATGCAGGCAGTGCGCGCCGGCAGGCCGCGCAATCTCGAGAGGGAAGGCCGGGTATGCTATCGCCCGATATCGACGTCAGCAACGATGGAATCGCCTTCATGACTCTCCACACCGGCCGCCACTTCCTGCAGATCCCCGGGCCGAGCAACGTGCCGGACCGCGTCCTGCGTGCCATCGACGCGCCGACCATCGACCATCGCGGCCCCGAGTTCGCCTCGCTGGGCCAGGAAGTGCTCGCCGGCCTGCGCCGGGTGTTTCAGACCCGCCATCCGGTGATCGTGTATCCAGCCTCGGGCACCGGGGCCTGGGAGGCAGCGCTGGTGAACACGCTCTCGCCGGGCGATCGCGTGCTGATGGCAGAAACCGGGCAGTTCGCCACGCTGTGGCGGCGCCTGGCCACACGCCTGGGCCTGGAAGTGGAGTTCATCCCTGGCAACTGGCGCCGCGGTGCGGAGGCCACGCTGATCGAGGCGAAGCTCGCCGAGGATCGCGGGCACGCGATCAGGGCGGTATGCGTGGTGCACAACGAAACTTCCACTGGTGCGGTGACGCAGGTGGCGGCGCTACGCGCGGCGATGGATCGCCTGCGGCATCCCGCGCTGCTGATGGTCGACACCATCTCATCGCTCGCCTCGATCGACTACCGCATGGACGAGTGGGGCGTGGACGTCACCGTTGGCGGCTCGCAAAAGGGACTGATGCTGCCGCCGGGGCTGTCCTTCAACGCGATAAACGACAAGGCGCTCGCCGCCAGCAAGAGCGCGAATCTGCCGCGCTCGTACTGGAGCTGGGACGAAATGCTCGGGCCGAACGAGAAGGGCTTCTTCCCCTACACCCCGGCGACCAATCTGCTGTACGGCCTGCGCGAGGCGCTGCGCATGCTGGACGAAGAGGGACTGCACAACGTCTTCGCGCGCCACGCGCGCCACGGCGAGGCGACCCGCGCAGCGGTACGTGGATGGGGTCTGGAGATCCTGTGCGCCAATCCGGCGGAGTACAGCAACGTCCTCACCGCCGTGCTCATGCCCGAGGGGCACGACGCCGACAGGCTGCGCGAATTGATCCTGGATCGCTTCGACATGTCGCTCGGCATGGGGCTGGGCAAGCTGCAGGGCAAGGTGTTCCGCATCGGCCACCTCGGGAACTTCAACGACCTCATGCTGGCGGGGACGCTGAGCGGGGTGGAGATGGGGCTGCGGCTGGCCGGCGTGCCGATCGCCGGAAGCGGCGTGCAGGCGGCCCTCGAGGTGCTCGCAGGCGTCTAGCGTTCGCGCCGTGACCGACCGCGATTCTCCGGTGCCTCAACCGCCCGGGCCATCGTTCATGATGAATCCCACCAGATCGCCGACGTTGCGGTGCATGTCGTCCATCATCTCGTAGAGCAGGTAGCGCAGCGCCAGCATGCCGACGAGTTTCTGGTTCTCGTCGACCACCACGAGGTGGCGGATGTGATGCTTGCGCATCGTCTCGGCGGCATCCTCGACGGAGGTGCGCAGTTGCACGCACAGGGCCGGGCTCGACATGATGTCGCGCACCTGGGTTTTCGCAGGATCGGCGCCTAGCGCGACGACTTTTCCCATGACGTCGCGCTCGGTGATGACCCCGACGATGGCGTCGCCATCGACAACCGTGGCCGCCCCGACCTTGCGGTCCGTCATCGTGATCGCCGCCTGCGTGACGCTGTCACTCGGCGCCACCGCGCACGGCGGCTTGGTGCCCAAGCGGATGTAGCCCATGTCGGATCCTCCTCTATTGGACAAAGACGCGCACCCGCGCAACCGCTACGTCGGTTCCGCGTCCAACCTGACGATCCAGTCTTCCATGCCCGGGCCCGCCACCGGATAGCGCGCCATCACGAGCGGATCGTGGCCTGGCACCACGTGCCGAGGCGATGTTGCCAGTGCCCGCAGCTTGTCGTAGCCCTCGAGCATGTCGGCCAGATTGTGCAGGATCGTGAAGGCGCGGTCCTGCTCCATGTGCGCATAGAAATGACTTGCGTCCGAGGCCAGCACCACCCAGCCGCGCCTGGTGCGCACCCGCACCGCCTGGATGCCCTTGGTGTGGCCTCCGATGTGGTGCACCTCGATGCCGGGCGCTACTTGGCCCGCACCATCGTGAAACTGCACGCGATGGTCGTACACGCAGCGCACCATGTGCACGACGTCGTCCACCTCGTAGGGATGGCGCATCAGGTGATGGCACATGCAGCGGCCGGTGACGTACTCCATCTCCTTGTCCTGCAGATGGAAGCGCGCCCTGCCGAACAGCGGCAGATTGCCGGCGTGGTCGTAGTGCATGTGTGTGATGACCACATCGGTCACCTGCTCGGGCGGCAGGCCGAGTGCACTCACCCCCTCGCCGACCGGCCGGATGATGCGCCGGTCGCGCTTTGCCGCCATCTCCTCGTTGAAGCCGGTGTCGACGAGCACCGCGCGCTGCGCATTGCGGATCACCCACACGTAGTAGTTCAGCGGCATCTCCACGTCGTGCGGGTCGCCGCCCAGGAAATTCTCCGGCGAGCGCCGCATCAGGTGCGCGTACTTGACCGCGTAGACTTCGTACTGTTCTTCGCTCATGTCGTTGCCTTCGGGCGGCTCTTCCTCCTGGAAGAGCGGGGCTCGCGCCGTTCCCTACTTTCCTCCGTTCTTCTCGAATTCCGCGATCGCCTCACGCGCGTTGCGGAAGGCGTCGACCGCGGCTGGCACGCCGCAGTAGATCATCACGGCGAGCAGCACCTCGCGAATCTCAGCCTTGCTCACGCCGTTGCGCAGCGCGCCTTGGACGTGGATCTTGAATTCGTGCGGCCGGTTGAGCGCGGAGAGCATCGCCAGGTTGAGCATGCTGCGCGTCTTCTTGGGCAGTTCCTCGCGCCCCCACACCGCACCCCAGCAGTACTCAGTGACCAGTTCCTGCAGCGGCCGGTTGAACTCGTCGGCCGAGGCGATGGACTTCTCGACGTACTCCTTGCCGAGTACCGACTTGCGGATCTCCAGACCGAGATTAAAAAGTTCGTCGTTCATGTCATTCCTCCCTTTCACCAGAAAAAACTCATACCGCAAAGGCCGCAAAGAGCGCAAAGGAGAATCGCCATGCGCATCGAGCAACTATATCTTTGCGGCCTTGGCGCTCTTTGCGTTAAGCGCTCTCTACGCGACTCAACGCTTCGGCCAGATCGGCTTCGCCACCGCGTCCTTCGCCGGATAGACGGTGACGGGCACGCCCTTCTGCCACTGCACGATCAGCAGTCCGGCGCCCTTGCGCCGGCCGCTGTCTTCGAACTGCACGCTGCCGCCGGGGAAGAACCGGGCCGCACCGTCCTTCAGGTTCATCTTGCGCAGCGCCTGGGCGACGGCGGCGCGATCGGCCTTCCCCGCTGCTTCCAGCGCGGCCTTGAAGATCCACATGTCACCGTATGTCGTGACGAAGTGCTGGGTGGGCCACGGCTCCTCGGTCTTGCGCCGCACCTCGGCGACGAAGTCCTTCTGCGAGGCGGTCGGCCAGTTCGCCACCACCGACATCACGCCCTCGAGCTGAGCGACGTTCATGTTGTTGCGCAGATCCGGGTCGAGGATCGCGGCGCCGTTGGACACGGTCGGCAGCCGGCCCTTACCGAGGCCGAACTCGTTCATCTTCTCGAGCAGCAGCTTCGCGTCGGAGATCGCGGTCGGCAGCAGCAGCAGAATATCGGGGCGCTTCGCGCGCACCTTCTGCACCAGCGGCGTGGCGTTCGCCAGCGGCGGCGTGAACACCTCGTCGACCACCAGCTCCAGGCCGAGCTTGCGCAGCTGGTGGTCCTTGATCGGCTTGACGAATGCTACCGATGCAGCAGTGTTGTCCATGACGATGCCGACCGTTTTCGGCGCCCGGCCCGTGGCGGCCTTCGCCATGTCCAGCAGCGCGGGCAGCGAGCCTTCCGCCTGCTGGTCGCCGGTGGCCGAGGTCTGGAAGACGTACTTGAAACCACGCGCGGTGATCAGATCGGAATAGGAAAAGGTCACCACCGGCAGTTCGGCGCGTTCGGTCACTTCGGTGACGGCGAGCGTGAACGAACTCAGATACGCGCCGGTGGCGCCGACCAGCTTCGGCGACTCCGCAACCATGCGCTGCGCCGCGTTCTTTGCCTTCTCCACGCTGTCCCCGGCATCGAACACCACCAGGCGCATGCGGGCACCGCCCAGCGAGCGGATGCCGCCCTGTGCGTTGATGGCCTCGATGGCGAGATCGGCCGCGCTCTTCATCACCTGGCCCTGGCGCGCCCACGGACCGGACATGGGCGCGATCAGGCCGATCTCGACCTCCTTGGTCTGCGCCTGCGCGACGCCCGCCAGACATCCCAGCAGCACAGCGGCGATCATTGCACCGAAGCGTCTTCTCGCGTGCATCGGGTCTCCTCCTCGTTCCTGTCGCACTACTCTAGCTCACATTCCCAGGTACGCCTGCCTGATGCGGTCGTCGCGCATGAGTTCGTCGTGCGGGCCGCTGAGCACGACCCGCCCCGCCTCGAGCACGTAGCCGCGCCGCGCGAAGTGCAGCGCCTCCGCTACGCGCTGCTCGACGAGCAGCACGCTCAGCCCCGACTGCGCGTGGATCTCCACGACGCGCTCGAAGATCTCGTCGGCGACGGTGGGCGCGAGTCCCATCGAGGGTTCGTCGAGCATGAGCAGCTTGGGGGCCGAGGCGAGTCCGCGGGCGATGGCCAGCATCTGCTGCTGGCCGCCGGACAGCGCGCCCGCCAGCGACGTCGCGCGCGTGGCGAGGACCGGAAACCAGCTGTAGATGCGTGCCAGGTTGTCCTTCCAGGCGCGTTGCGCCCGCGCGGTGTAGGCGCCCATCTCCAGGTTCTCGAGCACTGTGAGCGAGGCGAACACCTGCCTTCCCTCGGGCACGTGGGCAATGCCGAGATGGGCACGCCGCGCCGCCGAGATGCCGGTCAGTTCCCGCTCCTCGAAGCGGATGGAGCCGCGCGTGGCGGGCACGATGCCGGAGATCACCTTGAACAGCGTGCTCTTGCCCGCGCCATTCGGGCCGACGATGGCGGCGAACTCGCCTGCTTCCACCCGCAACGTCACCTCGTCGAGCGCGGGCACGCCGCCATATCCGGCACACACGCCCCGCAGCTCAAGCATTGGCCAGCCTCCACTTGCGGCCGAGGTAGGCGTCGATGACCGCCGGATCGCGCGTCACGCGCGCCGGCTCGCCCTCGGTCAGCACCGCCCCGCCGTCGAGCACGACGAAGCGGTCGACCAGCCGCACCATGGCCTGCATGGTGTGCTCGATGATTACCACGGTGATGCCCCGTGCGGCGAGGGCGCGCACCAGCGCGATCAGTTCCTCGACTTCGGGTGCGGTCAGCCCCGCCATGGTCTCGTCGAGCAACACGATGCGCGGTCCTCCGGCCAAGGCGCGGGCGATCTCGAGCAGACGCAATTCGCGATTGGTGAGACCTTCCGCGCTGCGCTGGGCCTGTCCGGCGAGACCGACCTGAGCCAGCGCCTCCATCGCCCGCGCCCGCGCCTGGGCGCTGCCGTGCTCGCGCAGATAGGCGCCGATCATCACGTTGTCGAGCAGGTTCATGCGCCGGAACGGCCGCGCAACCTGGAAGGTACGTGCGACGCCCGCCGCACACAGTTGCGGCGGCTTGCGCCCGGTGACGTCGCGTCCGTCGAGCAGGATGGTGCCCGTGTCAGGGCGCACGAAGCCGTTGAGCAGATTGAACAGCGTGGTCTTGCCCGCGCCATTGGGACCGATGATCCCGAGAATCTCGCCCTGTCTGACCTGGAGACTGACGTCGCGCACTGCCTGTACGCCGCCGAATGACTTCGACACGCCGCGTGCCTCGAAGATCACCGGTGCGTCCCCTGCCGGTACCCGCGGCGGAGCGCTCGCGGCGGCCGGCGGCGGCGGCTCCGCCGGCTTCCCGAGGTTGCGCGCGCGGTACGCCCGCCAGCGCCAGACCACCCCTTCGGGGGCGATCAGGATGACCACCACGATCGCCAGTCCGTACACCACGCCCTGGATGCCTGGGATCTTGTCGGCAAGCTGCGCATGCAGGATCTCGCTCAGGGGAACGAGCACGAGCGCGCCGATGACCGGCCCCCACACGGTGGCGACGCCGCCGAACATCGCGACGATCAGGGCCTGTGCCGATACCAGCATGCCGAATACCGCCGCAGGGGTGACCACCAGCAGCAGCACCGCGTACAATCCGCCTGCAACGCCGGCCAGCGCGCCACTGAGCGTGATGGCGAGGAGCTTCCAGCGCAGCGTGCGCACCCCGGCCGCCTCGGCTGCCGCTTCGTCCTCCTTGATCGCGATCAGGGACCGGCCGAACCGCGAGCGCTCGACCCAAGCGGTGAGCAGCATCGATCCGACCATCAGCGCGGTCGCCAGCCATGCATAGACGCGGTGATCGTCGAACTGCATGAACGCCGCCGGCGCCTCGCGATGCATCGGCAGCGCGAGCTCCTGATAGCCGAGCCACTCGAACACGTACATCAGCGCCAGCGGGTAGGCGAGCATGGCCAGCGCAAAATAGTGCCCGCGCAGCCGGAAGGTGGGCAGGCCGACGAACAAGCCCGCCAGCGCGCCCACTGCGCCGGCCAAGGGGATGCCGATCCACGGCGTCAGGTTCCAGCCGATCTGCGTCAGGGCGACGAAGTAGGCCCCGAGTCCGAAGAATGCGGCGTGCCCGAAGGAGACGAAGCCGCTGTAGCCGCTCAGGAGATTCCACGCCAGGCCCATCGTCGCCCAGATCGGCACGACGGTAAGGATCAGCTGGTAGTACGAGTGCGTGACGAGCGCGGACAGACCTGCGTAGAGCAGGCCGAACACGACGATTGGCAGGGCGGCGCGTTGCGGCGGCATGGGCCGGGGTCAGGTGCGGCGCAGTGCCGCGCCGAACAGGCCCTGGGGCCGCAGCAGCACGATGGCGAGGAACATGACGAAGATGGCCGCGTTCTGCAGCTGGTTGGGCAGGAAGAGCGTGGACAGCTGCTGGATCAGGCCGATGACGAGCCCGCCGAGAAAGGCGCCCGACACGCTGCCCAGGCCGCCGAGCACGACACCCGCATACATGACGATGACGTACTCGAGGCCGGCGTAGGGCTGGAAGGACACGCCGGAGGCGAGCAGTCCGCCGCCCACGGCGGTGATGCCCACGCCCAACGCGAACGCCAGGCGATGTGCGCGCGCCACGTCGATGCCCATATAGGTGGCGGCGACCGGGTTGTCGGCCGCCGCCCGCAGCGCCTTGCCCAGGCGGGTGCGGTTCATCAGCACGACGAAGACCAGCACCACCGCAACCGCCATGGCGGCGGCCAGGGCCTGCCCCTGGTTCACGAACACCTCGATGCGCTCGCCGTACAGGGGACCGATGGCCCACGCCTCGGAGGCCAACGGGGTCTGGATCGACACCGGTGCGGAGCCGAACAGCCACAGTGCACCGTTCTGCAGAACCAGCGCGATGCCCAGCGTGAGGATGAGCTGGGCGTAGTGGCCCTCGGAGGCGAGCGTGCTGGCGCGCATGCCGCTCACCCGGCTCACCAGCAGCTTGTGCACCAGCATGCCGGCGAGGAACACCGCCGGGCCCGCCAGCAGTGCGCAGACATAGGGGGCGACGTACGCGCCGAAGGCGGCTTCTCCGCCGATCAGCGCGAAGGCGTAGAACGCGGCGTACATGCCGAGCATCATGAAGTCGCCCTGCGCGAAGTTGATCACGCGCATGACGCCGAAGATCAGGCTGAGCCCCACGCACAACAGGCCGTAGATCGCGCCGGTCGACACACCGGCGGTCAGCGCCTGCAGGAAGTTCTCGACGATCTGCGGCGCGTCCACCCGATCAGCTCGCAGTACCGGCGCGGGCCGGGCTCACGCGCCGAGCAGCGCGACCATGGCGCCGGCATCGTCGCTGCGCTCGAGCGTCTCGATCGCCTGTTCGATCTGCGCTGCGCGCGCAGCGCCCAGTGCCGCGGTCACCGCATCGCGGAAGCGCGCACGCACCACTTCGTCGCTGGCATTGACCACGTCCGGCAGTCGCGCCTCGTGCGCGTTCCCATCCACGTCGACCACTTCGACCGCCCCGCCCTGCTGTGCAGGGTAGGCGGCGGTCATCGCATCGTCGACCTCCAGGGATGTGATGCGTATGAGCCGGTGCACGCGCGGATCGTCCAGCAGGTCGAAATTGCGTTCGCTTACCGCGCCGGTGAGCAGCGCGGCGGCAACGTTGAACTGGATGCTCATCTTTCCCTGCAGGACGGTGGCGAAGGGTCCGGGATGATCGCAACCGGGATAGAGCTTGCCGGCGCGCGGCACGCGCACGCGGATCCGGGCGATGCGCTCCGCGGGCACGCCCGCGCTGCGGGCGACCTCCAGCGCGGCCTGACTGGGCGTCTGGGCAAAGTTACAGGCAGGTACCGGCTTGTGGTAGACCTCGAGCAGCTCCGGCGTGCCGCGGAACAGCTCGACCCCGGAGGCGCCCGCGCGCTTGTCGAATGCCGAGAACATCCCGGCCTCGCCGTCGAGCGCGCTGGGCGAGGCGAACGCGCCCGCCCGGGCGAGACGCACGGCACTCACGGCGTTACGCGCCACGAAGCCGGGCTGGAAGTACATCTCGCTGCCGCCGGTGTGGGCCCATTGGTTGTAGCCCAGGACGGTGTTCGCGGCGATGCCGATCGCGCTCGCGCTCGCCTGCACGTCCAGCCCGAGCAGGCGCGCGCCAGCCGCAGCGGCCGCCGTGGGACCGGTCACGCCGGTGGGTCGGTGGATGCGCGCGACCTGCGCGTCCATCACCGCCCGGCCGATGCGACCGCCGACTTCGTAGCCGGCGGCCACGGCAGCGATGAAGTCGCGCCCGGAAATGCGGCGCGTCTGCGCCAGCGCGAGCAGCGTGGGCAGCACCACCACGCCCAGATGGCTGATGCTGCCCGCATGCATGTCCTCACGCACCAGGCCGTGGCCCATGACGGCGTTGACGAACGCCGCATCGCCGATGCCCGCACGGTCACGCACGCCGATCAGCGTTGCGCCTGCCGGGGTCGGATCGATCGAGGCCCGCGCCTGCATGCTCCACGGCAGGTCTTTCGATTCGAACGCGCATCCGATCAGATCCATCAGGCAGGTGCGCGTCTTGGCGATGACCGGCGCGGGGAGATCATCGAGCGAGACGGCGGCCACCTGGCGCGCCAGGCGAAGGGCGAGCGGATCCTGCAAACCTGCAGCAACGGGAGGGGCGATCACGCTCGACATCGTGTCCTCGCTTTGGATTCGAAGATGAAGTGGACGAATCAGGTGCGGGCGCGCACCTGCACGCCGGCCCAGCTCTCGACGACCTTGCAGATCGAGGTGAAGTCCGATTCCGCGCCGTACATCGCCTGCGTGACCGCGAGCATCTGGCGTACGACGGCGCCGGCCACCATCGGCACGCCCATCGATTCCGCCTCGTCCACGCACAGGCGCACGTCCTTGTACGAGAGGCCGGTGTGGAAGCCGAAATCGAACGTGCCAGGCAGGATCGCGCGCGGGAACTTGTCCTGCGTGGCGCTGTTGCGGCCGGAGCTCATGTTGATGACGTCGAGCATCATCTGCGGATCGAGCCCAGCCTTCGCGCCCATCACCATCGCCTCGGAGGAGACCACCAGCGCGGCTGCGGCGAGCAGATTGTTGGCAAGCTTCATCACCTGCGCCTGGCCGGGCGCCTCGCCGACGTGGAAGGGCTTGCCGAAGATCTCGAGCAGATGCCTGCTCTGTGCGTAGTCGGATTCGGGGCAGGCCACCATCACGGCGAGCGTGCCTTCACGCGCGCCCTTCAGTCCGCCGCTCACCGGGGCATCCACATAGGAGATGCCGCGCTCGCGCAGGGCGGCCGCGGCTGCCGCGGCCGCCCGCGGACCGATGGTGGAGAAGTCGATCACGCGCTTGGCCTGCGACCCGTCGCGCAGGCCGCCCGGTTGCGTGCACACCTGCTCGACGATTGCAGGACTGGGCAGGCTGAGGAAGACGACCTGCGCGGCGTCCGCCACCTCGCGCGGCGAGCCCATCGGCTTCGCGCCCAGCGCGCTCGCTTGTGCGAGGGCCTCGCTGCTCACGTCGAACACGCACGCGGCGTAACCGGCCGCGAGCAGCCGCTTCGTCATGGGACCGCCCATGCGGCCGACTCCGACGAATCCAACCATGCCCTGCATGGGGTTCTCCTCCAGCGCGCCTCGTGACCGGCGCTTCGATGGGCGAAAGTTGCGCTTCCGCTCCGGTAGCTTGGTTGGCCGATGATAAACGCGCGCTGCGTCGCGCGAAACCCGCGGTGGACAAAAAAAGAGAACGCGGCGGTCCGTATTGTCCCCATGGCTCAGCGGCCGCCGCAGCTGCGCGGCTGCTCGAATCGCACGCCGTAGGGCGGTTGCGCGGCCGTGTAGAAACGACCGACGAGCACGCCCTCGCACACGGCGTTCACGCCGGGCGGATGCGTGCGGACCGACTCGAACCGCACGCTGGGATACTCGAAGCGCAGCGCGCGCCTCCATTCCTGCTCGTCGTGATAAGTCATTCCCCGATCCTCGCCCGTCTTTGTCTGCATCGTCCTTCGCGCATGCGCCGCGCCCGCGTCACCCGCGCTGCTGTTGCAATATTGCGCATGGTCGCCATCTCACGCAGATGAATCCGCCAGTGCAAACCGCATCCGCCGCCCGCACCGTGCGTTTCCACTTCCCGGTGGAGGGCATGACCTGCGCCTCGTGCGTGGCCCGGGTGGAGAAGGCGCTCGGCCGTGTCCCCGGGGTGATGGAGGCCAGCGTGAACCTGGCCACCGAGTCGGCCACGGTCGAGCTCCTGCCCGGCGCGGGAACGGACGCAGCCGTGCAGGCCATCGAGCATGCCGGCTACCGCGTGCCGAGAAGCAGCGTGCGTCTGCAGATCGGTGGCATGACCTGCGCCTCGTGCGTCGCGCGCGTGGAAAAGGCGTTGTCCGCGGTACCCGGCGTGCAGTCGGCCAGCGTGAACCTCGCGACCGAGCGGGCTGAGGTCGTCGGGTCGGGGCTTGAGCCGCGCGCCCTGATCGCAGCAGTCGAACGCGCCGGCTACGAAGCCTCCCCCGCTGCAGACAGCGCCGGGCAAGCCGCCGCGCAGACGGTCCAGGAGCCCGACTGGTGGCCGGTCGCGGTCGCCACGGTGCTTTCGCTGCCACTGGTGGTCCCGATGCTCGGCGGCCTGTTCGGCGTGCACGCGATGCTGCCGGGCTGGTCGCAGTGGGCCCTCGCGACGCCCGTGCAGTTCTGGCTCGGTGCGCGCTTCTACCGCGCCGGCTGGAAGGCGCTGCGTGCCGGCACCGGCAACATGGATTTGCTGGTCGCGATCGGAACCAGCGCCGCTTACGCGCTCAGCGTCTATCACCTGCTCAACGCTGTCCCCGGTGAGCCGCCGCAGCTCTACTTCGAGGCATCCGCGGTGGTGATCACCCTGGTGCTGCTGGGCAAGTGGCTGGAGGTGCGCGCCAAGCGGCAGACCGCGGGCGCAATCCGTGCCCTGCAGGCCCTGCGGCCGGAGCTCGCGCACGTTCTGCGCGACGGCGTCGAGCAGGATGTGCCCGTGGATGCCGTCCGGGCCGGCGACGAAGTCGTGGTGCGGCCCGGCGAGCGCATTCCCGTCGACGGCGAAGTGCTCTCGGGGCGCACGCACGTGGACGAGGCGATGCTGACCGGGGAAAGCCTGCCGGTACCCAAGCAGCCCGGCAGCCGCGTGATCGGCGCCTCGGTGAACGGGGAGGGCGTGCTGCGCCTGCGCGCGAGCGCGGTCGCCGCGGAGGGAACGCTGGCCCGCATCATCCGGCTGGTCGAGTCTGCCCAGGCGGGCAAGGCACCGATCCAGCGCGTGGTCGACCGGGTCAGCGCGGTCTTCGTGCCGGTGGTCGTCGGCATTGCACTGCTCACCGTGCTCGGCTGGGGGATCGCTACCGGCGACTGGACCCAGGCGACGCTCAATGCCGTTGCCGTCCTGGTCATCGCCTGTCCGTGCGCGCTGGGACTGGCCACGCCCACCGCCATCATGGCGGGCACCGGCGTGGCTGCGCGCCACGGCATCCTCATCCAGGATGCGCCGGCGCTCGAGATCACGCACTCGGTCAAGACCGTGGCCTTCGACAAGACCGGAACATTGACCGAGGGCCGGCCGGAACTGGTTGCGCTCCACGCCCTGCCACCGTTGCGCGACGAGGCGCTCCTTGCTTTTGCTGCAAGCCTGCAGCAAGGAAGTGAGCACCCGCTCGCCAAGGCCGTGGCGAGCGCCGCCGCGCAGCGCCAGCTCGTCGTTCCTCCCGCTGAAGACGTGATCGCCCTGCCCGGGCGTGGCATCGCCGGGACCGTCGCGGGGCAGTCCCTCCACCTGGGCAGCGCGCGCCTGATGGAGGAACTGGGCTGCGATCTGTCGGCGCTGCGCCCGGCCGCCGAAGCGCTCGAGCGCGATGGACGCACGATTTCCTGGCTGACCTCGATCGAGCGCGGGCGGGCGCAGCTGATGGGCCTGTTCGGGTTCGGCGATGCCCTCAAGCCGACGGCTGCCGAGGCAGTGGCACGCCTGCACCGGCTGGGCATCGCGACAGTGATGCTCACCGGGGACAATGCGCGTGCAGCCGGATCGGTGGCCCGTGCACTGGGAATCGACCGCATCGAGGCCGAAGTGCTGCCTGAGGACAAGGCGAAAGCGGTGACAGCGCTGCGCAGCGATTCGGCCAAGGTCGCGATGGTGGGTGACGGCATCAACGATGCCCCGGCACTGGCAGCGGCCGATGTCGGCATCGCCATGGCGACCGGGACCGACGTGGCCATGCATACCGCCGGGGTGACCCTGATGCGCGGCGATCCGACGCTGGTCGCCGATGCCATCGACATCTCGCGTCACACCTACGCGAAGATCCGCCAGAACCTGTTCTGGGCGTTCGTCTACAACGTCATCGGGATTCCGCTCGCGGCATTCGGTCTGCTCTCGCCGGTGGTCGCAGGCGCCGCCATGGCGTTCAGCAGCGTCAGCGTGGTGAGCAACGCGCTGCTGCTCCGGCGCTGGCGTCCGGCAGGACGACGCAGCTAGAATTTCTGCGGTCGCAGCACGCCGATCTCGGCCACGAAGAGCGTCATCGCGAAGTTGTCGTAGTACTTCTCCTGCATGGTCGCGGCAATGCGCTCTGCAACGTCCTCGTCGCAGATGACCTCGAAACGGACGTTGCGGTCGGCTTCCCAGGCCGACTCGCGCGCCCCGCGGGAGCCGCGCCCGCGCACATCCGAGATGGTGTAGCCGTGCGCGCCCAGCGCGATCAACTCGCGGGCGAGCGTGTTCTCCAGGGCACCCTCGGTGATGATGACGACGAGCTTTCTGGAATGCATGGTCATCCTCACAGTGCGTGGACGCGCTGGGCGATCCAGGTGTAGAGCCCGACGCCCACGACCACGTTGAACGGGAAGGTCACGCCCAGCGAGGCGGCGAGCGAGAGCGACGGATTGGCCTGGGGTAGCGCGATGCGCATGGCCGCCGGCGCGGCGATGTAGGAGGCGCTGGCGGCAAGCGTGGCCAGCAGCATGGTGCCGCCGACCGACAGGTCGATCAGCCGACCCACGACGGCACCGATCAGCGCGAACGCAATCGGCACGAGCGTACCGAAAGCGACCAGGAACGGCCCGGTCCGGCGCAGTTCACGGATGCGCGCTGCCGCGACGATGCCCATCTCGAGCATGAACAGCGCGAGCAGACCCTTGAACAGCGAGAAGAACAGCTGCGCCTGCGGTGCGAGCGCGTCGGGTCCTGCCACCCAGCCGATCAGCAGTCCACCCGTGAGCAGCAGGATGCTGCGCCCGAACAGCACCTCGTGCGCGAGCGTGCCCCAGTCCACGCCGCGCATCCCCGCGCCCAGTCTCGCGATGAGGATGCCGACGACGATGCCGGGCACCTCGAGCAGCACCACGAACAGCGGCATGTACGGCTCGTGCGCGATCCCGTGGTCGGCCAGATAGGCGAGCGCGACGGCGAACGTGACCATGCTGACCGAGCCGTAGTGCGCGGCGATGGATGCGGCGTTGAAGTGGTCGAGCTTGCCGAGGTACTTCAGGACGGGAAACGCGAGCAGTGGCAGCGCCAGGCCGAGCATCACGACCGCCACAGCCTGGGGTACGAGGGCGGAGACCGGGTGACGTGCCAGCTCGACCCCGCCCTTCAGTCCGATGGCGAGCAGCAGATAGATCGACAGCCCTTCGTACATCGCTTCGGGCAGTCGCAGGTCGCTGCGCAACAGGCGCGCCGCCACGCCGAGCAGAAAGAACAGGACGACCGGGTCGATGCCCACTTACGGCCCCCGATCCACCGGCGCAGCGCCCGATGCGCTGCCCGCGGCCGCGCGCGCCAGGCGGTCGCGTACCGCGGCCCAGTCGGGCGTGTCGGGCAGCGCTTCGACCAGGATCAGCCCGCAGCCCGATGCATCGAGCTGGCGCAAGCCTGCATAGAGCAGGCGCGCATACTCGAGCGCGTCGAGCGGCGCCACCATCCAGACCGTCGCGTTGGAGTAGGTCGGCCGCGGATGGCGCGCGAGCACGGCCACCGGCTGCCGCGCGGCGGCTTCGCGCACCGCGGCGTCCAGCGTCCCGCCGCTCACCAGCCGCAGCGGCACGCGCGGGGCGTAATGTGCCGCGAGCGTGCCCGAGGCGCGCGGCGAGGCGGCATTGGCCCGTCCCATCGACATCTGCAGCGCGGCCTCGATCTCCTGAGCGGTGATGCGCCCCGGGCGCAGCAGGACGGGGTTGCCGCTGGTCAGGTCGACGATGGTGGACTCGATCCCCACGGGACACGCGCCGCCGTCCAGGATCAGGTCGATCCGTTCGCCCAGCTCGTCGCGCACGTGCTGCGCAGTGGTCGCGCTGACCCGCCCGAAGCGGTTCGCCGAGGGAGCGGCGATGCCTCCCCCGAAGCCCTGCAGCAACGCCATTGCGACAGGATGCGACGGCACCCGCAGGCCGATGCTGTCCTGTCCGCCGGTGACCGCTTGGAGCACGCCGGGTGCGCGCGCGAGGATCATCGTCAGCGGACCGGGCCAGAACCGCTCGGCGAGCCGCAGCGCGATCTCGGGCACGTCACGGGCCCAGTCGGGCAGTGCGTGCGCGCCGGACAGATGGACGATCAGCGGATGGCTGGCCGGACGGCCCTTCGCCTCGAAAATGCGTGCGACCGCCGCTGCATTCGACGCGTCGGCACCGAGGCCGTACACGGTCTCGGTGGGGAAGGCCACCAGTCCGCCGCTTCGCAGGATGCGGATGGCACGCTCGATCTGCGCGTCGGTGGGAGTGACGATCGACACGGTGCAGGACGCCGGTGGCGCACGCTCAGGCGGCGGTGAGAAGCCGCAGCGCCTCGCGGTACTTGTCCGCGGTGTGGGCGAGCACGTCTTCCGGCAGAGTCGGCGCCGGCGGGCGCTTGTCCCAGTGCTGCGCCTCCAGCCAGTCGCGCACGAACTGCTTGTCGAAACTGGGCGGGCTGCTTCCCGGGCGATACCGGTCCGCAGGCCAAAAGCGCGAGGAATCGGGGGTGAGCGCCTCGTCGATCAGATACAGCGCGCCGCCTTCGTCCGTGCCGAACTCGAACTTGGTATCGGCGATGATGATGCCCCGTCCGCGCGCGAAGTCGGCCGCCTCGCTGTAGAGCCGCAATGCCGCATCGCGCACCTGCGCGGCCCGATCGGCGCCGAGCAGGCGCTGCGCCTGCGCGAAATCGATGTTCTCGTCGTGGGTGCCCGCCGGAGCCTTGGTCGAGGGCGTGAAGATCGCCGAGGGCAGGCGGTCCGCTTCCTGCAGACCGGCTGGCAGGGCGATGCCGCAGATCGCGCCGGTCTTGCGGTAGTCCTTCCAGCCCGACCCAGCCACGTATCCGCGCACGATCGCCTCGATCGGAAGCGGCTGCAGGCGCCGCGCGACCATCGCGCGCCCTGCGACCTGTTCGCGCTCCGCGGCGGAGACAAATCGTGCCGGGTCCTCGTCCAGCATGTGATTGGGAATGACGTGGGCGAGGCGCTCGAACCAGAACCTCGACAGCGCCGTGAGCACTTCGCCCTTGCCCGGCACCGGCGTGGGCAGGATGACGTCGAACGCGGACAGACGATCGGTCTGCACGATGAGCAGGCGCTGCGCGTCGATCTCGTACAGGTCCCGCACCTTCCCCCGGTGCAGGAACTTCAGCGAGGTGAGCGAGCTTTCGAGCATGGGTGAGGACATGTCGGACCGGACAGGTGATTGAAGGTTCGGCTACGGCGCCGCTGCGGCGTCGGCCCGCAGCGCCTCGCGCGCGGCAAGCGCTGCCTGCAGCGCGTCCTCGACGCGCCCGGCGAGCACGGTGTAATGGCCCATCTTGCGACCCGGCCGTGCTTCGCGCTTGCCGTACAGGTGCAGCTTGGCGCGCGGGATGCGCAGCACGTGCTCCCAGCGCGGCTCGCCCCGCGCCCACAGCTCGCCCAGCACGTTGACCATGACCGCAGGGCTGTGCAGGGCGGTGTCGCCGAACGGCATGCCGCACAGCACCCGCGCCTGCTGCTCGAACTGCGAGGTGACGCACGCATCGATGGTGTAGTGACCGGAGTTGTGCGGACGCGGCGCGATCTCGTTGGCGAGCAGGCGCCCGTCCTCCAGCACGAAGAACTCCACGCACAGCACGCCGCGGTAGTCGAGCCGCTCTGCGACCGCGAGCGCCGCGTCGCGCGCCGCCTGTGCCATTGCCGGCGGTATGCGCGCCGGTACGATGCTGATATCGAGGATGCCGGACGCATGCTGGTTCTCGGAGATCGGCCACGCGATGGTGGCGCCATCGAACCCCCGCGCGACGACGCACGACAATTCCAGCTTCAGTGCCACGCGGCGCTCGAGCACGCACGGCTCGCCACCCAGTTGCGCGAACGCCTCGGCCAGCTGCCCGGCGGACTCGACGCGGATCTGCCCCTTCCCGTCATAGCCGAGCCGGCTGCGCTTGAGGATACCAGGCAGCAGGTGCGATACACTGTCGGCGAGATCGGCCGCGCATGCGATGGCTTTGTACGGCGCGACGTCGAGCCCGGCGGATACCAGGAAGCGCTTCTCCTGGATGCGGTCCTGCGCCACCGCCACGCTTTCGGCGGACGGGCTCACGCGACAATGCCCGGCCAGGAATCGCAGGCTCTCGGCGGGGACGTTCTCGAACTCAGTGGTGACCGCCGCGCATCGCGAGGCGAGCGCGCTCAGCCCTTCCCGGTCGAGATAGTCCGCTGCCACATGCGCGTCGGCCACGCTGCCCGCTGGACTGTCGGCGCCCGGATCCAGAACCATCACGCGGTAGCCCATGCTCTGCGCGGCCATGGTGAACATGCGCCCGAGCTGGCCGCCACCGAGCAGGCCGAGGAACGCGCCGGGCTCGATCATGCGATGTGCAACGTCACCGGCGCCGACGGCCTTCGCGACCACGCTCACGGCTTGGTGGGCGGCAGGGTCATCGCCCGCACCTTGGCCTCCTGCTCGGCGCGGAACTGCGCCAGCCTGCGCGCGAGGCCGTCGTCGGCCAGGGCGAGCAGCGAAACGGCGAACAGGCCGGCGTTGACCGCACCGGCCTCGCCGATGGCGAACGTGGCGACGGGCACGCCGCGGGGCATCTGCACGATCGACAGCAGAGAGTCGAGCCCCTGCAGGTGCCGGCTCGGGACCGGAACGCCCAGCACGGGCAGGGTGGTCTTGGCCGCCAGCATGCCGGGCAGATGCGCGGCCCCACCGGCGCCGGCGATGAGCGCACGCAGCCCGCGTCCCTGTGCCCCGGCTGCGTATTCGAACAGCATGTCGGGCGTACGGTGAGCCGACACCACGCGCGCTTCGCAGGCGACTCCGAATCGTTCCAGCTGCGCGACGGCGTGATGCATCACCTCCCAGTCGCTGTCGCTGCCCATCACCACCCCGACCAGCGGTGCGCTCATCCCTGACTCTCCTGCCCGTTCATAGCATCCACTCAGCGTTGCTCGCCCACGCGCACGATCTTCATCGTATTCGTCCCGCCCGGCAGGCCGATGGGTTCGCCGAACGCGACCACGATCAGATCCCCGGGCTTGACGTAGCCGCTGCGCAGCAGCTTGTCCTCGGCCAGGCGCACCAGCGTCTCGCGGTTGTCGCCCTGGTACTGCAGCATGAGCGGGAACACCGAACGGAACAGTGAGAGCTTGTAGCGCGTGGTGATCTCGGGCGTGAGCGCGTAGACCGGCACCCCCGAGTTCAGGCGCGATACCCACAACGCGGTGGAGCCGGACTGCGTGAGCGCCGCGATCGCCTTCACCTTCAGGTGATAGGCGGTGAACAGCGCGGCCATCGCGATCGACTGGTCGATGCGCGTGAAGACCCGGTCGAGGAAGTCGCGATCGAGCGTGACCTCGCCGGACTTCTCCGCCTCCAGGCACACGCGCGCCATCGCTTCGACGGTCTCCACGGGGTAGCGTCCCGCGGCGGTTTCGGCCGAGAGCATCACCGCGTCGGTGCCGTCGAGGACCGCGTTCGCGACGTCGGATACTTCAGCGCGCGTGGGCACGGGACTGGTGATCATCGACTCCATCATCTGCGTGGCGGTGATGGTCACCTTGTTGCGCTCGCGCGCCATGCGGATCATGCGCTTCTGCAGCGCGGGCACTGCCGCGTCGCCCACCTCCACGGCAAGGTCGCCGCGCGCCACCATGATGGCGTCGGACGCGTCGAGGATTTCCGGCAGCACGCCGATCGCCTCGGCCCGTTCCACCTTGGCGATTAACAGCGCGTGCCCACCCGCGGCACGCAGGAGTTCGCGCGCCATGGTCATGTCGGCGCCGCTCTTGGGGAAGGAGACCGCGACGAAATCCACCTTCAGACCTGCGGCGGTCTTGATGTCCTCCATGTCCTTGGCGGTGAGCGCTGGCGCGGTGAGGCCGCCGCCCTGACTTCAGGGATCGTCAGGAATTGCGGAGCTGAGGGCCCGCGCGTGAACTGTGCCG
>CAYLTE010000042.1:0-23212 GCA_964386195.1 uncultured Burkholderiales bacterium
TGGCGTTGATCTTCACCAGGAAGTTGCGGCCGATGATCATCGGCTCGCTCTCCGGATGGTTGATGTTCGCCGGGATGATGGCGCGGCCGCGCGCAACTTCGTCGCGGACGAACTCGGGCGTGATGAGGCGCGGAATGTTCGCCCCGAAACCCTGTCCCGGATGCTGGCGCAGCAGCATGTCGCGCCCCCCCACCTGCGCCCAGGCCGATTCGAGCTCGTCGCGGCGGCAATTCTCGCGCAGCGCGATGAACTCCATCTCCGGCGTGACGATGCCACGGCGGGCGTAGTGCATCTGGGTGACGTTGGCGCCCGCGTTGGCGCGCCGTGGCTTGCGCGAGAGATTGAAGCGCATCTCGGCAAGCCTGGGATCGTGCAGGCGCTGCGTGCCGTATTGCGAGGTGGGCCCCGGCAGCGGCTCGGTATCCGCCCGCTCTTCGATCCACGCCGCCCGGATCGCTGGCAGTCCGCTGCGGATGTCGATGGCCGCCGCCGGATCCGTGTACGGACCGGAGGTGTCGTAGACGTAGAGCGCAGGATTGCGGTCGGCGCCGAAGCTTGCCGGCGTGTCCGACTGGCGGATTTCGCGCATGGGTACGCGCAGATCGGCACGCGAACCCTGCACGTAGATCTTGCGCGAGTTCGGCAGCGGTTGCACCGCGGCGTCGTCGACATGCGCGGTGGCGGCGAGGAACTTGGGATTGGCGACCATCGGTTTCGCTCCTTGGGAGGATCGCAAGGCAGCGCGGGCGGGCGACGGCAGCCGCACAACGCTTCCCTACGGCGGCATGATCCGCGTCAGGTTCAAAGGGTATCTCTCACCGCCTCGACCCTCGCCAGACCAACTGCGCTACGTCTGGCGAAGGTCCGCGCCTCGCGAAGCAATGCACGGCGCCAGCGGACCCCTACGTTTGGATTCAAGCATATAGATTTATGTGATAATTGCAACCGATGCCAGTTTCGAGACGCAACGTAATGGATATCGAGCAAGCGCGCTTCAACATGATCGAGAGCCAGATCCGCACCTGGGAGGTTCTCGATCAGGCCGTGCTGGACACGCTTGCGGAGGTCAGGCGCGAGGAGTTCGTGCCGCCGCAGTATCGTTCACTCGCCTTCGTCGACATGGAGGTCCCGCTCGGCCACGGCGAGACGATGCTCGCTCCGAAGCTCGAGGCGCGCCTGCTGCAGGAGCTCACGCTCAAACCCGGAGACAAGGTGCTCGAGATCGGCACCGGCAGCGGCTACATGGCTGCCCTGCTGGCACGTCTGGCGGGGCAGGTGGTCAGCATTGAACTGCACGTGGACCTGTCCGCTGCAGCTGCCGAACGACTCGCCCGCCACCGGATCGAGAACGTCACGCTGCAAGTCGGCAACGGGGCGCTTGGCTGGCCGGGCGAGGGGCCCTACGACGCCATCGTGCTGACGGGATCCGTGCCGATGATCCCCGCCGAGTTGCGCGGGCAGCTCAGCGAGGGTGGCCGCCTGCTGGCGGTGGTCGGCGAAGCGCCGGTCATGACCGCGCGCCTCGTGACGCAGGTTGCACCCGGGGTGTACAACGAGACCGGCCTGTTCGAGACGTGCATCGCGCCGCTGCGCGAGGTGCGGCAGCCCGAACGCTTCGTGTTCTGAGCGTGACTGGTCCGCGCCTTGCTGCCAGGCGCCGCGAGATACACTGCCGGCCACTGCGCCGGATAACTTGAAGAACGATGGGGAAACGATGCGCCTCAAGTTGATTGCCTACCTGATCGGTGCCGTGGCCTGCGGCACCGCACACGCGGAAGACCTCATGAGCGTCTACCGTGACGCCCTGGTGCAGGATCCGGTCTTCGCCGCCGAGCGAGCGGCCTATCAGGCGACCAAGGAGCGGCGGGTGCAGGCGCGCTCGCTGTTGCTGCCCAACGTGAACGCGGTGGGCAATCTCGGGTACAACTATGCGGACACGCAGTTCGGCAGCGGCGCCGGCGAGTTCGCCGCAGGCGCCGAGGGCAGCCGCGACTACGAGAGCTGGGGAGCGGGCGTCAACGCCAGCCAGCCGCTGTACCGGCCGCAGGATCGCGTGTTCAGCCAGCAGGCGGAACTGCAGGTGACCCAGGCGGAGAGTCAGGTCGAACGCGCCGGCCAGGAGCTCATGCTGCGCGTGGCGCAGGCGTACTTCGACGTGCTGCTCGCGCAGTACGAGCTGAACACGGTGGAGGCGCAGAAGGCGGCGACCGCCGAGCAGCTCGCGCAGGCCAAGCGCAACTTCGAAGTGGGCACTGCCACCATCACCGACACCTACGATGCGCAGGCGCGCTACGACCTGACGGTTGCCAGCGAGTTGCGGGCGCGCAACGACATCGAGGTGCGCGTCCGCAGCCTGCAGCAGCTGATCGGGCGCATGCCGAGCACGCTCGCGCGCCTCAACGGGACTCCGACGCTCAACCAGCCGCAGCCGAACGACATGGAGCAGTGGGTGGAGGCCGCCTTCGCCACCAGTCCGGAGATCGCCGCCGCCAAGGCCAGCCTCGCCATCGCCATGAAGGAAGTCGAGCGCAGCCGCCTCGGCCATCATCCCACCGTGGATGCCGTCGCCGGCCTTAACTACAACCGGGACGGCGCCTCGAACTTCGGTGAATCGGTCAGCCAGTCGACGCAGGCCGCGACGATCGGCGTGCAGGTCGCGGTTCCCATCTACCAGGGCGGGGCGATCAACTCGCGCGTCCGCGAAGCGATCGCCAACCGCACGCGTGCCGAGCAGGACCTCGAGAACACGCGCCGCACCGTGGCGCAGAACACGCGTCAGGCCTTCCTCGCCGTCAACACGGGTCTATCCGAGATCAACGCGTTGATGCAGGCGGTGGCCAGCAACCAGCTGTCGGTGGAGGCGAGCAAGCTCGGCCAGGAGGTCGGGGTGCGTACGCAGGTCGACGTGCTGAACGCACAGGACCTGCTCTATCAGGCACAGCGAAACCTGGCTCGCGCCTACTACGTCGCCATTATCAGCCAGCTGCGGTTGAAGGCGAATGTCGGCCGCCTGACCGAGGCCGACCTCGAGAACGTGAACCGTCTCCTGGTCGAGCCGAAGTAAGGGCTTGAGCGCGCCAGGCGCGGACAAGGTCGCGCTGCGGCGCGCGGTTCTCGCGCAGCGCGACGCGCTGCCAGCCTCGGAGCGGGAGGCGCTCGGCCGCCGCGTCACCGCTTGCCTTCTCTCGCAGCCTGCTGTCCTGAACGCCCGGCGTGCGCTCGTCTACCTGTCTTTCGGCAGCGAATTCGACACCGCCCCTGCCATCGCCTGGTTGCGCGGGCGAGGCGTGGCGATCGTACTTCCGCGGGTCGAACGCGAGCCGCGCGGTCTCGTCCTGCACGAGGTCGCCGATCCGCAGACCGACCTCGCGCCCGGTGTCTGGGGGATCCGTGAACCGGTACCCGCCCGCTGCCCCCGCGTGGCGCGCGAGAGCGTGGATCTCGTGCTCGCGCCGGGCGTGGCCTTCACGCCTGACGGCGGACGCCTGGGATATGGCGGCGGGTTCTACGATCGCCTCCTCGCGAACTGGCCGGGCCGTCCCCCGATTCTCGCCGCCGCGTTCGACATGCAGGTGCTCGATGAACTGCCACTGGCCGCGCACGATGTGCCGGTGGATGCGGTGGTGACCGAGTCGCGCGTGCTCTTCCGCGGCTAGCCTCCGCCTTCGAGCCGCCGCTCGATCAGCGTCATCGTGCGGGCGGTCGCTCCGCGATGCTGAAGCATGAATGCGCGGCCTGCCTCGGCCATGCGGGCGCGCCGCTGCGGGTCGCCCCGCAGCGCGAGCACAGCTTGGCGCAATCCCACCGCGTCCGCCACCCGCATTGCCGCACCCACTTCCACCGCCTGCTGCGTGGCCTCGGCGAAGTTGAACGTGTGCGGGCCGACGATCACCGGCCGGCCGACCGCAAGCGCCTCGAGAAGGTTTTGGCCGCCAAGCGGCAGCAGGCTGCCGCCGACGAAGGCGACATCGCACGCACCGTAGCAGGCGAACAGTTCGCCCATGCTGTCGCCAAGCCACACGCGCGTTAGCGCGGACACCGGCTGCCCATCGCTGCGCCGCTGAAAGGCGATCGCGCGCCGGTCGAGGATTGCGGCCACCTCCTCGAAGCGCTGCGGGTGGCGCGGCACGATGGCGATCAGCACATCGCCGTCCAGGCCCTGCAGCGCGTCGAGGATCGTCTCCTCCTCGCCCTCGCGCGTGCTGGCAGCCAGGAAAACGAAGCGCGCGCCGAAGCGCGCCCGGAACGCATTGCCCAACTCGACGTCCTGTGACGAGGGCGTACGATCGAACTTCATGTTGCCGGTGACCTCCACGCGCGTCGCGCCGAGCGCCTGGAGGCGTCGAGCGTCGGCCTGTGTCTGCGCACCCACGGCGGCGAGCGCGGACATCGCCTCGCGCGACAACGCCGCAATTCGCGCGTAGCCGCGCGCCGAACGCTCCGACATGCGCGCGTTCACGAGGACGAGCGGCACGTTTGCCCTCACGCAGCCGGCGATGAGGTTCGGCCAGACCTCGGTTTCCATCAGCACGCCGATGCGCGGGCGGACGTTTCGCAGGAAGCAGGCGACCGCCCAGGGCAGATCGTAGGGGAGGTAGGCGCGCAGCACGTTCTCCCCGAACAGCTGCTCGCCTGTGCGGCGTCCCGTGGGGGTCGTGTGCGTGAACAGCAGGCGATGATCCGGGAAGCGCGCCTGCAGCGCCCGCACCAGCGGTGCGGACGCGTGTGTCTCGCCCACCGACACGGCATGGATCCAGATCACCGGCGCGCCGGGTGGCACGACGTACGCCCCGAAGCGCTCTCCGACGTGTCGCAGGTAGTCGGGCTGTCGCCGCGCGCGCCACGCCAGGCGGAGGAGGACGAGCGGCGTCGCCAGGAGCAGTGCCACGCTGTAGCCCAGGCGCGCGATGCTCATTGCATCACGCGCACAGGGCGGTGTGACAGGCGAGGGGAGATCGGCGGAAGAGCGTGCACGGGAGCGCAGCTTAGCAAAGCGAGCAGGCCCTGGGGCGGTTGCGCTGCTGGGCGACGAGGGGCCGATGCTAGAATCCAGCGGTCCTCGCAGGCGCCACCCGGGCCCGCCGGACATGGCAACGACATGGGAGAAGACGGGTGAGGATACTCGTCACCGGCTGCGCCGGGTTCATCGGCATGCACGTAAGCGAGCGGTTGCTGGCCGCGGGTCACGAAGTGATCGGCCTGGACAACATGAACGCCTACTATGACCCGGCGCTGAAGGAGGCACGGCTGGCGCGCCTGCTTCCGCGTACCGGGTTTCGTTTCGAACGCCTCGATCTCGCCGACCGCGACGGCATGGCGCAGCTGTTCGCCGCCTGCCGCTTCGATCGCGTCGTGCACCTGGCCGCGCAGGCGGGCGTGCGTTATTCGCTGAAGAATCCGCACGCCTACAGCGACAGCAACCTGGTGGGCTTCCTCAACGTCCTCGAGGGATGCCGGCATTCCAACTGCCCTCACCTGGTCTACGCGAGCAGTTCCAGCGTGTACGGCGCGAACCGCAAGCTTCCCTTCAGCGAGCACGACGTCACCGACCATCCGGTGAGCCTCTACGCGGCGACCAAGAAGGCCAACGAGCTGATGGCGCACACCTACAGCCACCTGTTCCGGCTGCCCTGCACGGGTCTGCGCTTCTTCACGGTGTACGGACCATGGGGGCGTCCGGACATGTCGCTGTTCCTGTTCACCCGCGCGATCCTGGAAGGCAAGGCGATCGACGTGTTCAACCACGGCGACATGTCGCGCGACTTCACCTACATCGACGACATCGTCGAGGGCGTGGTCCGGGTGATGCAGCGAATTCCCGCGGCCGACGCCGCGTGCGACATGACAGCGCCCGATCCGGCGCTGAGCACGGCGCCATGCCGGGTGTACAACATCGGCAACCACAATCCCGTGCAACTCACCGATTTCATCGGCATCCTCGAGCGCGCCTTGGGGCGTACGGCAGAGAAGCGGCTGCTGCCGATGCAGCCGGGCGACGTGGCCAGCACTTATGCCGACACCGGCGACCTGCGACGCGATGTCGGCTTCGCACCCGACACCCCGCTCGAGCAGGGTATCGGCGCGTTCGTGAAGTGGTACCGCGAGTTCTACGGCGTGAAGTAGAACCTGGATCAGCCCCGGCCGTAACGGTCCTCGAAGCGTACGATGTCGTCCTCACCGAGGTAGTTGCCGCTCTGGACCTCGATCATGACGAGGTCGACCTTGCCCGGGTTCTCCAGGCGATGCCGGTGGCCCGCAGGGATGTAGGTCGATTCGTTGGTGCGGATGAGCAGGTCCTGCTCCCCGTTGACCACCTTGGCGGTTCCGGACACGACCACCCAGTGCTCGCTGCGGTGGTAGTGCATCTGCAGGCTCAGGCTGGCGCCCGGCTTGACGACGATGCGCTTGATCTTGAAGCCGTCGCCTTCTTCGAGCACGGTGTACGTGCCCCACGGCCGCATCACTGTCTTGTGCAGCAGATAGGTCTCGTGATTGGCCAGCTTCAACTGCTGCGCGACCTTCTTGACGTCCTGCACGTGGTCCTGCGCAGCGACCAGCAGGGCGTCCGGCGTGTCCACCACGACCACGCCCTCCAGCCCGACCGCAGCGACCATGCGCGAGTTGCTCTGGACGTAGCAGTCCTTGCTCCCGACGAACATCGCCTGGCCCTGCGCGCGGTTGCCCTGCGCATCCGGCGGGGTGAGTTCGCTCACCGCCTTCCACGAGCCGACGTCGCTCCAGGCGAACGTGGACGGCACCACCGCCACCCGCGAGGACTTCTCCATCACCGCGTAGTCGATGGAGATGTCGGGAATCTTTCCGAAGATCTCCTGGCTCAGGTGCACGTGGTCGTCCTTCGCCGCGATCGCCTCCCAGCACTCGCGCGCGCCGCGGTCGATCTCAGGGGCGAGCTTCGCCAGTTCGTCGAGGAAGGCGTCCGCCCGGAAGCAGAACATCCCCGAGTTCCAGTAGTAGCGCCCGGACTCCACCATGGCACGCGCGGACGCCGCGTCCGGCTTCTCGGTGAAGCGGGCCACGCGGTATCCCTCGCTGCCCTGGATCGCCTCGCCGCGCTCGATGTAGCCGAATCCGGTCTCCGGGTAGGCGGGCTGGATGCCGAAGGTCACCAGATTGCCCTGCGCGGCCAGTACCAACGCCTGCTGCACGCTGCGCGAGAAGGCCTCGGCGTCGGGGACCAGGTGATCGGCGGGCAACACCAGCAGGGTGACATCCGCGCCGTGCCGCGCCGCGGCCGCGAGCGCGCCGACTGCCACCGCCGGCGCGGTATTGCGCGCGAGCGGTTCCAGCACGAAGAAATGCTGCCCGGGGGCATCCATGCGTGCGTACTCGTCGCGCGTGGCGAAGAGGTGCTCGCGATTGGTCACGGTGATCACTTCCGCCAGGTCGCCCAGCGGGGCGAGGCGGCCGAGCGTCTTCTGCAGCAGACTCTGCCCGTCCGGCAGCTTGATGAAGGGCTTGGGATAGGCCTCGCGCGACACCGGCCACAGGCGCGTGCCGCTGCCGCCGGAGAGGATCAGGGGAATGAGCATGATGACGATCGGATTCGGGTTGACAGGCTGATTGACATTCGCCAGCATCGACGAAAGCAAGAAGGCTTCCTGATTATCGCACCCTTGCATCGCACTCACGTGACACGGCCAGGCCACGGCCCGTGCCCGACTTCCTCCGGTTCCCGGGCCCTCCAGAGGCGGCCGGGCGTCCGGCTGCTCCCGGGCGTGCGATGACGATCCTCGTCACCGGCGGAGCCGGCTTCATCGGAGCGAATTTCGTCCTGGACTGGCTTGCCGAACGCGACGAGCCGGTGGTCAATCTCGACAAGCTGACCTATGCGGGCAACCCCCGCAACCTCGCTGCGCTGTCGGGCGACGACCGCCACCGCCTGGTCGTGGGCGACATCGGTGACACCGGTCTGATCGAGGGGCTCCTCGCGCAGCACCGGCCACGCGCGGTGCTGAACTTCGCTGCCGAATCGCACGTCGACCGTTCCATCCACGGGCCGGACGACTTCGTGCAGACCAACGTGATCGGGACCTACCGATTGCTGCAAAGCGTGCGGGCCTACTGGTCGGGGCTGCCTGGTGAGGAGCGCAACGCGTTTCGTCTGCTGCACGTTTCCACCGACGAGGTGTACGGCTCGCTCGAACCCGGCGCCGACGCCTTCCGCGAGACCCACCCCTACGCCCCGAACAGTCCCTACGCGGCCTCCAAGGCCGCCTCGGACCACCTGGTGCGGGCCTGGTGTCATACCTATGGACTGCCTGCGCTCACCACCAACTGCTCGAACAACTACGGACCGTTCCAGTTTCCCGAGAAACTGATCCCCCTGTGCATCCACAATGCTCTGGCGGGGAAGCCGCTTCCCATCTATGGCGACGGGCAGCAGGTGCGCGACTGGCTGTACGTGGAGGATCACTGCACGGCGGTACGTGCGGTGCTCGAGCGCGGGCGGATCGGCGAGACCTACAACATCGGCGGCGGCAGCGAGCGGGCGAACCTGGATGTCGTGCGCCAGCTGTGCCGCCTGCTGGACGAGATGTCGCCGCGCGCGGACGGGCGCTCGTACGAGACGCAGATCGCATTCGTGGCGGACCGGCCGGGACACGACCGGCGCTACGCGATCGATGCCTCGAAGGTGCAGGGCGAGCTGGCCTGGCGAGCGTCGGAGTCGTTCGAGAGCGGGCTTCGAAAAACGCTTCGCTGGTACCTGGATAACAGCCAGTGGGTGGGCGAAGTGACCAGCGGCGCGTATCGGGACTGGGTGAATACACAGTACGGCGGGATGAGCTCCGGCGGCGACGTTTTCGCTGGGCATCGGCGACCGTAGGGGCCTGTCAGCGTGCTATGATCGCGCGCCTTCGTGCACCCGTGCGGTGTGCGGCGGCCGTCCCAGCCACCGCACCGGCCGTCGAAAGAAGGCGGCGCCGCAAGGCGCGCCCGTGGAGACAACCAACGTGGACGTGATCAGCAAGATCCTGCAGCTACTGTCGGCGCGCGAGCGACGCCAGGCGTACCTGCTGGTCGGACTGATCCTGGTGATGGGAGTGCTCGACGCGGTCGGCGTTGCTTCCATCATGCCGTTCATCTCGGTTGCGGCCGATCCCCAGGTCGTGGCCGAGAACCGGTACTTGTCGGCTGCGTATGCACGCCTGGGTTTCACCGATCCGGACCGGTTCCTCTTCTTCCTGGGGCTGGTCGTGTTCGTCGCACTCATGCTGTCGATCGCCTTCAAGGCGATGACGACCTGGGCCCTGCTTCGCTACACGCACATGCGCGAATACTCTTTGGGCAGACGGCTGGTGGCGGCCTACCTGCACCAGCCCTACGAGGCGTTTCTCGACCGGCATAGCGCCGAGTTCGGCAAGGCGATCCTCACGGAGGTGCACGAGGTGATCCGCAACGCGCTCATCCCGTTCATGCAGCTCGTGGCCCAGGCCGCAGTTGCGCTCGCTCTGCTTGGGCTCCTGGTGGCAGCCGATCCCTTTCTCGCATTGTGCGTCACCCTGGGTCTGGGAATCGGCTACGGAGCCATCTATGTCGTGCTGCGCCAGCGGCTGGGCCGGCTGGGCAAGGAGCGGGTCGAGGCGCGACAACTTCTGTTCAAGACGCTCACGGAGGCCTTCGGCGGGATCAAGGAAGTCAAGATCGCTGGACTCGAACGCATCGTCTCCAGTCGCTACGAGGGCCCCGCGCGCCGATACGCGCAGCAGGTGACCTCGGCGCAGCTGGCCAAGCAGATGCCGCGCTATCTCTTGGAGGTCCTTGCTTTCGGCGGCATGCTGGGGGTGGTGCTCTATCTCATGCGCAGCGCTGGCGGTCTGCAGGGGGCGCTGCCCATCATCGCCCTGTACGCGCTGGCGAGCTACCGGCTGATGCCCGCTATTCAGCAGGTCTACGCTCACCTGGCGACACTGCGCTTCGCCGGACCTGCGCTGGACGCGATCCACGCCGATCTGGTGGCGCTCGGCTCCCCTCGTGTCGAGGTCGATGCAAGTCGCGATACGTTGAAACTGGAGCGCGAGATTGGGCTGCATGACATCGTCTATGCGTACCCGAAGTCCACGCGTACCGTACTGCACCGACTGAGCCTCACCATCCCGGCTCACGCAACCATCGGACTGGTTGGGACGACCGGTTCCGGCAAGACCACGACCGTCGACATCATCCTCGGGCTGCTGCGGCCCCAATCGGGTGAGGTGCGCATCGACGGTGTAGTTGTCTCGGAGGCGAATCTTCGCTCCTGGCAGCGCAGCCTCGGCTACGTGCCGCAAAGCATCTACCTGACCGACGACAGCGTCGCCGCGAACATCGCCTTCGGCGTACCGGAGGAGCAGATCGACATGGGACAGGTGGAACGCGCGGCACGCATCGCAGAGTTGCACGACTTCGTAATGCGGGAGTTGCCCCGAGGCTACGACACCCTGGTGGGCGAACGCGGTGTGCGCCTCTCCGGTGGCCAGCGGCAGCGCATCGGTATCGCGCGCGCGCTGTACCACCGTCCCCAGGTGCTGATTCTCGACGAAGCGACCAGCGCACTGGACACCATGACGGAGCAGGCAGTCATGGAAGCGGTGCATAATCTGCACAACGAGGTGACGGTGATCCTGATCGCACACCGACTGTCCACCGTGCAGGGATGCGATCGCATCTACCTGCTCGACAAGGGACAGGTATCAGCGCAGGGTACATTCAGCGACCTCGTCACCCGCAACGCGCGCTTCCGCGAGATGGTGCAGGTCGCTTCGGTTGCATGATCCTTGTCCACGATGAATCCGATCCTCCTCGGTGATCGGCCGGTTGGTCCCGGCCACCCCACGCTCCTTGTTGCAGAAGTCTCGCAAAGCCACGATGGCTCGCTCGGAATGGCGCATTCGTTCATCGACGCGGCCGCCGATGCTGGTGCGGATGCGATCAAGTTCCAGACGCACATCGCTGCCGCCGAATCGACGCTCGACGAACCGTTCCGGGTGAGGTTCTCACGGCAGGACGACACGCGCTTCGCGTACTGGCGCCGCATGGAGTTTTCGGAGGCGCAGTGGATGGGCCTTTCGGAACATGCGAGTGCGCGCAATCTCATCTTCCTCAGCTCCCCCTTCAGCGTGGCGGCAGTGCAGATGCTGGCGAGGGTGGGCATGCCCGGCTGGAAAGTCGGCTCGGGAGAAGTGAGGTCGCTCGATCTCCTCGACGCGATGCTGGCAGCAGGGGGGGCGATCCTGGTCAGCACCGGCATGAGCCGCTGGCGCGAGATCGACGAGGTGGTTGCCAGTCTGCGCGGTCGCGGCGCGCAACTCGCGCTGTTCCAGTGCACCAGCAAGTACCCGACGCCGCTGCAGGAGGTTGGGCTGAACGTGCTCGACGAACTGCGGCGCCGCTACGGTTGTCCGGTTGGGTTGTCCGACCACTCCGCCAGCGAGTATCCGGCAATCGCTGCGATCGCCAGAGGCTGTGACATCGTGGAGGTCCACGTTACCTTCGATCGGCGTCTGTTCGGTCCCGACGTACCGGCATCCGTGACGTTCGAGCAATTCGACCGCATTCGCCAGGCGCGGGATAGCTTCGCGGTGATGGACGCGAACCCAGTCGACAAGGAAGCGATGGCCGATGAATTGGCGACCATGCGAAATACGTTCGGCAAGAGCATCGCGACGACCTGCGCCCTGGCAGCAGGAACTGCGCTGACGACCGAAATGCTGACGCTGAAGAAGCCTGCCACCGGCATCCCGGCAGACCAGCTTGCCAGGCTCGTCGGCATGCGATTGCGCCGCGACGTGGCGCCGGACCGGCTGCTTACCTGGGAGGACGTAGTCTCGTGAGCAGAAAGATCTGCGTGGTGGTGAATAGTCGCGCCAACTACGGCCGCATCAAGAGTTTCCTGTGTGCCGCCAAGGCGCATTCGGGTCTCGACCTGCAGCTGATCGTTGGTGCCTCTGCGCTCCTGTACCGATTCGGGGAGGCGATCAGGATCATCCGTGCCGATGGATTCGAACCGGACAGCGTCGTGCACTCGATCGTCGAGGGCGAAACGCCCACGACCATGGCCAAGTCCACGGGGCTGGCCATCGTCGAGCTTGCGACGCATTTCGAGAACCTCAAGCCCGATGTCGTACTGACCGTCGCAGATCGCTTCGAAACGCTCGCGACGGCGGTCGCATCGAGTTACATGAACATTCCCCTCGCGCATACCCAGGGCGGCGAGGTGACGGGCTCGATCGACGAGAGCGTGCGGCATGCGATCACCAAGCTTGCGCACATCCACTTCCCGGCGACCGAACGCGCGCGAGATTTCCTCGTGCGCATGGGCGAGGATCCCGCTTCCATTCACCTGACTGGATGTCCTTCCATCGACCTGCTCGTCGGGGAGGACCTTTCGATCTCCCAGGACTTGCTGGAGCGCTACAAGGGAGTGGGTGCGCCGCTCGACCCCTCCAGACCCTATATCGTCGTCCTGCAGCACCCGGTCACCACCGAGTACGGAGAAGGGTTCAGGCAGATCAACGAGACCTTGCAGGCGGTTGCAGCGGTGGGCAAACGCGGGATGCAGGTTGCGTGGCTATGGCCAAATGTCGACGCAGGTTCGGACGACGTGGCGAAGGGATTGCGCGTGTTCCGGGAACGATATCAGCCGGACTACATGCACTTCTATCGGAACTTCAGTCCCGAGGACTATGCGCGACTCATCAACAATTCGAAGTGTGTAGTGGGCAATTCATCGTCCGGGTTGAGGGAAGGGGCCTTTCTGGGCGTACCCTGCGTGAACATCGGCAGCCGTCAGCGAGACCGCGAGCGCGCGACGAACGTGCTCGATGCTCCTTACGATGCCCGGGAGATCGAAGCAGCAATTCTCGAGCAGGTCGAACGCGGACGGTATCCGCGATCGCTCATGTTCGGTGATGGATCGGCCGGGGCCAAGATCGCGGGCGTGCTTGCAGAGGCGTCGTTCAGCATCGAGAAGCGGTTGAATTACCTTGCCAAGTGAGGACAAGGCGTTTTCATCTGTAAGTCGACGCTGACGACCAGTGGCGAGAGCGACAGTGTGCTGCCGCGAGGTATACAGAATTGCGCCGCAAGGAGCGAAGACATGGCACTGGTGATCTACCTCGGAAGTGAGGAGGGGTTCGATGCGGCATGCGCGGTGCTTTCGCCGATCGCCCAGATGCGGCACGTCCAGGCGCAGACCGAGGCGGTCGCGAAGGCCTTGATGGACGCGGACGCGCTACTCGATGCGTCGATGAAGATCCGCATCACGGATGCCATGGTCGAGGCTGCCTCACGCTTGAAGATCGTCAGCTGCGCCACGACCGGGTCCGATCACATCGAGAGGCAGGCGCTGACGCGGCGCAACGTGCCGGTACGTACGCTGAAGGAGGACCCGGAGCTGCTGCAGGGAATCACCCCGGCTGCGGAATTATCCTGGGCTCTGATGATGGCGTGCGCGCGCAACCTCAAGGGTGCATTTCGCCATACGGAGTCCGGGCACTGGGTGCGCGAAGAGTTCCCTGGAATGATGCTCAAGGGGAAAGTGCTGGGATTGATCGGGTGCGGGCGCATCGGGGGCTGGATGTCGCGCTATGGCCAGGCTTTCGGCATGGCGGTGCTTGCGCACGATCCTCATCAGCAGAGCCTGCCGCCAGGCGTGGAGCGGCGCTCCTTGGAGTCGCTGGTCGAGGAGTCGGATTTCGTCTCGATCCACGTGCACCTGTCGGACGAGACCAGGGGGATGGTGTCGCGCGCGCTCCTCGAGCGCTTCAAGCGTGGAGCGGTTTTCGTCAATACCTCACGCGGCGCCCTGGCGGACGAGACTGCGCTTCGCGACGCGCTGGTGGCCGGTCGCATCGCTGCGGCAGGGGTTGACGTGCTCGAGGGAGAGCCTGACGTGTCGACCCATCCCCTAATCGAGTATGCGCGCACGCACGACAATCTTATCGTCACGCCGCACTGCGGCGGCTTCAGTCCGGACGCCGTTCGCATCGTGTGCCGTCGTGCGGCCGAGAAGATCGAACGAGTGCTCAGAGGATGAGCGAATTCGCGCGACTTGCCGAGGACATCGCCCGCTGCGGCGTGCGTCATGCTTACGGCATTACCGGCAGTGGTGCGATCCTTTCGGTCCTCGACGAGCTCGAGAAGCGCAATGTAGAGCCGGTGCGCACCTATTTCGAGGGCAGCGCCGCCATCATGGCCGCGACCGACGGGCGCCTCTCCCGGCGAAGCGGGGTCTGCTACTGCATCAAGGGGCCGGGCCTTGCCAACGCGATTCCAGGATTGGCTGCGGCGAGCCTCGATGCATGGCCGGTGGTCGCGATCGCCGAGGCGTACCCGCGTCAGTCGGGCCCGGAGAAGGCGCACAAGCGCCTCGACCACGATATGCTGACCGGGGCGGTGGCCAAGGGCGTGCGCGCGCTTTCTCAGCGGGGCCCGGACTATCGGGCTCTTGCGTCATGGGCGGAAGCCGAAGTGCCCGGGCCGGTGGTTCTGGAACTTGCCGGCGCTACCGAGTTGGAGGAGCAAGTTCCTCCGCTGCCTCGTACGGCTGAGCAGGCCGACGCGCTCCTGGCGCTGGTCACCGCCTCGCGACGCCCCGTGATCGTTGCAGGCAGCCTCGCGGTACGTCGTGGCTGGATCGCAGCGTTGTCGCAGCTGCGCATACCTGTATTCTCGACTGCCGCTGCCAAAGGTGTGATCGACGAGCGTCTCGATCACGCGGCAGGCGTCTACACCGGGGCTGGCCTGGAACTGACTGCAGAGCAATGCGTGCTGCCGCACGCAGATCTGGTCATAGGACTGGGATTGCGTCCCAACGAACTGCTCTCCACACGCCGCTTTCACTGCCAAGCAGTCAACATAGACAGTGTGATGCCACCGGGCACAGAGGCATTCGGCTTTGCGGCGGCCGCTGCCAACATCGATGGCACCCTGTGGGAACTGCTGAGAACCAAAAGCTGGGGCCTGGAGGAGCTCAGATCCTGCCTGATGAAACTGGACGAGCGCTTGTTCACGGGATTCCTGCCGGGCGCCGCCTTTCAGACCCTCGAGCAGCGGCTGAGCCGGGATATCAGGCTCGTCATGGATACGGGCTATTTCTGCACCATCGGTGAGCACGCGTGGCGAGCACCGGATGCCGATGGGTGCCTGTTCTCCGGTCAGGGTCGCTACATGGGCACTTCGGTCCCGACCGCCATCGGCGCAGCGATGCACGATCCGGCGCGGCGGGTGGTGGCTGTGGCAGGCGACGGCGGAATCGCGATGTACCTCGGGGAGATCCGCATTGCCGTGGAGCGTGGATTGGCCATTTTGTTCGTCCTCATGTCCGACGGTCGCTTCGGATCGGTGGCGACGCGGGCGATCAGGGATGGACTCACGCGCACGCCGATCGACATCGAGCAGCCTAGTTGGCAGGGCGTAATGGAAGCACTGGGCCTCCCAGTTTGGCGCGCGCGCAATGCCGCGCAGTTCGGCGATGCGCTGTCGCAGTGGGCGACCATGTCCGGCCCCGGGTACGTGGAGATCGAGTTCGATGCCGGCTCATACGAGCGCATGTGCGACGGAATACGGTGAGAATCTCGGAACGGCGCACATGCCACACATCCTGATCGTCGGCAGCGGCAGCGTAGGAAAGCGGCACGCGCGCAACTTCTCCGCGCTGGGCTGTAACGTGTCGTGCGTGGACCCTCGCCCGGATAGGCGTGAAGAGCTCGGGCGGGAGTCGAGAATGATTTCCGCATACGGCGACATCGACGCGGCGCTCGAAGCGGGGGGGTTCGACGGGATCGCCATCTGCTCGCCCCCCCACGTCCACGTCGACCAGGCGATGGCGGCTCTGCTTAAAGGACTGCCGGTGCTTCTGGAGAAGCCGGTTGCTCCGGTTCTCGACTCCGCCACCCGCCTTGACGCTGCCGCGGGCGCAGCCGCAGTGCCCGTCCTGCTGGGATACACCTGGCGCTGGTGGCCTCCGCTGCGTCGCGTGCGCCAGCTCCTAGGCGAGCGTGCAATCGGCGAACTGCGCCACGTGCAGTTCCACATGTCCGCACACCTCGCTGACTGGCATCCCTGGGAGCGATACCAGGATTTCTTCATGGCGAGCAGGACCGAGGGTGGAGGCGCCCTTCTGGACGAAAGTCACTGGATCGACTTGGCGCTGTGGATGTTCGGAATGCCCGAAACGCTGTGTGGACGCGTCGACAAGCTCAGCAGCCTCGAGATCGAGACCGACGACAACGTGGATGTACTAATGGCCTATGGAAGCGGCCTGCGCGTGAGCCTGCACCTCGACCTGTATGGCAGGCCCCACGAGAAGTTCATCCGCTTCGTCGGAGAGCGGGGTTCGATGCTGTGGACGGCGACCCCCAACCAGATTGCCATTGGTGCAGACGCCGAAGGCTGGGGTCGCATCGAGACCTTCGATGTCGAGCGCAACGACATGTTCATGGAAGTGGCGAGGGAGTATCTCGCGCTGATTGCCGGAGAACGTCGAAATCCAACGTGCTCGCTTGCCGATGGGTTGCGTGTGTTGAAGATCATCGAGCGCATTCGCCAAAGCAACGCCCAGGGGTCGACCGTGGCGGTCATGCCATGACGTGGGATGCCATGACAGTTCTGGCTGTGATCCCAGCGCGCGGCGGCAGCAAGTCGATCCCTCGCAAGAACCTGGCGCGGATCGAGGGGGTGTCTCTGGTGGGATGGGCGGCACGAGTCGCTCTAGCAACGAATTGGATCGACCATGTCGTGCTCTCGACGGATGACGAAGAGATCGCTGCGGAGGGGCGCGCATGCGGAATCGAGGTCCCGTTCACGCGTCCCGCAGAACTGGCTGGAGATCGATCCACTTCCGCAGAAACATGGAGGCATGCGTGGCTAGAGTCCGAGCAGCATTACGACATGCGCTTCGATTGCTCGCTTCTGCTCGAACCTACCAGTCCGCTGCGCACAGTTGCAGACCTGGAGCGAACCATGCGGGCGCTGGTGCAGGATCGGCACGCGGCAGCGGCCACCGTCAGCAGGACACCTGCACACTACACGCCGCACAAGACGCTCGTCCTCGACGAGACAGGGCGGGTCAACTTCTACCTTTCAGAAGGTGCGCGGCATTCCATCCGGCAGACCATTCCTGCCTACTACCATAGGAATGGAATCTGCTATGCGGTGAAGCGCGCGACGTTGATCGATCATGGAGCAATCGTCGAGCGCGACTGCGCTGCGGTGATCATCGAGCGACCGGTCGTAAATATCGACGAACCGCTGGATCTGCGCGTTGCCGAGCACCTCATGGCTGACGCGCTCGGTTCTCGAGGAGTGCAAGGCCAGCCGTGAAACGCAACGACGCGAACGGCGTCACCTTCGTTGGTCGCTGGCCTCTACAGTTCTCGACGGCTGCACCCTACATCGAGGAACTTCTGCGCCGCGACGTACCCGTTCACTTCGTCGTGAGCAAGCCGGTTGCCGACCTGTTCCACCACATTCTGAGTCGCGGCCGGAGCATCCTCTCACTCGAGCAATTGGAGTGTAGACAGAGAACCGCACGAGCCGTGCACGTAGCCGTCAGCAGGGCGAGCGTCGCGTTACAAGATGGCGTGGCACGAAATAGGACGCGAAACACCGCGTGCAAGCGCGCGGTCTCGCTCATGCTGCGAAACCCGCTTCCCACCCGAAAAGTAGTCCACGTAACCAAGAGCAACGTGCCATGGTTGCTTTGCGCACGAGGCGCGGAGATATACACCATTGTCGGAAGCTGGGATCACCCAGCCAAGTTCGGGGCGACGGGCTACCGATCCGATCTCGTGTTCACGTGGAACAGCGAGCTCGCCGCAGACTGGCGGATGTGTCAGGGAGACGAGCGCTTTGCGGCCAGCTACCCTTTCGTCTTCGACTATCTTTTGAACGCGGAAGTCCTCGAGGCGCGAGCAGATCGCGAACTGGGCGCATATTTGCTCTATCCCTTCACGTCGAGCTCCTCCTCCGACCCAAGGTTCTTCCAAGAGGAAATGCTTTTCGCATCCGCCCTTATCGGAGCATGCTCGAACTTCGGGCTCCCCGTGTTTGTCAAGCCCAAGCCCAATGGCATGCCTGGTGAGCTCGATTACCTGAAGCGCTTTGGGAAGGTCAGAATTGGTACCTACTTCGAGAACAACAGGAAGGAGAACATCTTGTTGACCGCCGGGTACAACTCCGCGCGACTCGCAGAGCTGGCTGGGGCTCGCGCATCCGTCAACATCGCAACCACTTTTGCGTTCGATGCAGCACTGTTCGGCTTGCCTGTCGTGCAGATGGAATTCAAAGCTCCTAGAACACTACCCGTCCTGACGAACGTACAAAGGCAATTGCACACACAACGGCACATCCTCCGTCCTGGACGCTCGAATCACGTCGTGGACGACGGATCTTCCCTGACCGATCAGATGAATGACCTGATCTCCCGCTGGGACGACGTAGAACGGGCGGGCCGAGAGCATGCGGCGCGGCTGTACGAATGGATCCTGCCCAGACAGACGATGGAGGAGAACATTCGCTCGGTTGCCGACGCGATTCTCGCCTGATGAGTGCACGCTCTTGAAGTACTACGACCGAAGCTTTCACCGCCTGATCCAGACTGGACGAAGCGCCACAGCAAAGTTCTGGGACGAGAAGTGGCAGGACGATCAGATCGGACTCTACGACGAGGATGCGGTCAGGCCCTTTCTGGATTTGACGTCCGCATGTCTTTCCGCCGGCGCGAAGATACTAGAGGGCGGCTGCGGAACGGCAGGAAAGGTCGCAGCGCTTCGAGACGCAGGCTATGCCGTGACGGGAATCGATTTCGCGGAAGACACCGTTCAACGCATCAAGCGCGTACGCCCGGAGTTCGACGTCCAGGTGGGGGACGTGTACTCCCTTCCGTTCGAATCGGATAGCTTCGACGGGTATTGGTCCTTCGGGGTGATCGAGCATTTCTGGAACGGATACGATGGGTTGCTGAGGGAGGCGTGGCGCGTCCTGCAGGAGAACGGATACTTGTTCCTGACGTTCCCCAGCATTTCGCCCTTGCGTTCGGTCAAGGCCACGCTCGGGATCTACCCGGTTTGGCGGGGAGACGCGGAGCCGAATGGTTTCTATCAGTTCGTGCTCGATCCGCAGGGTGTTTGCGATGCCCTTCGCAGGAACGGATTCGAGGTGGTGCACCGTTCGAGAATACAAGCAGGATCCGGCGCTAAGCAGGAACTGAAGTACGGCTGGAAGCTGGCGAACGTCCTTTCCAAGGCCGTGCCAGAACTCCTTTCGAATCGCATCGCCCTCGCTTTCGAGGCGGTTTTCGCATCGGCGCTCGGTCATCTCAGTCTCGTTGCCGCCCGCAAACAGCGGCGCCAACAGTCGCGTTGAAGTGCCAGATGAATCTCGCAGGCGTGAAGCTCGTCCACTTCAATCCCTATCGGCCGGTGCTGTCGGGATGGTACGGGCGGCTTCTACCGGTGAGGCGTCGGCTGAACAACTTCGGTGACCTGCTCGGCCCGCTCGTCGTGCGCGGGATGCTGAAGGAACGGGCGGTCGAGCCAGGACGTCGGTCGTCCCACAGCGCCCGGCTGCTGTCCGTCGGTTCGATCCTGCACTTCGCTCGCACCGGTGACGTAGTCTGGGGGACAGGACGAAACGGCAAGATTGCGGATTCCGCTCATCGCTTCGAAATGCTGGATGTCCGCGCAGTCAGAGGTCCGCTGACACGGGAGTTCCTGGAAAAGCGGGGCATTCGGGTGCCGGCCGTGTACGGTGACCCTGGCCTGCTTGTCGCCCGCATCTTCCCGGATCTCGTCGCGCTTAGGCGAACACCCAAGCGTCCGTTTCTCTACGTTCCGAACTTCAACGACCTGCCACGCGCGGAACCTTCCGATGCGATGCTCGATCCCCGTGGTCCGGTGATGGACTGCCTGAAGGCGATCGCGGAGAGCGAACTGGTCGTCGGCTCCTCGCTTCATGCAGTCATCGTTGCGGAAGCGCTCGGCATTCCAGCGCGGCTCATCCGCTCCTGCGTGGAGGACGAGTTCAAGTACGCCGATTACTATCTCGGAACTGGCCGTGCGAGCTTCAAGGCAGCGTCGAGTCTCGGCGAGGCGCTGCGCATCGGGGGCGAACGGCCGCCAGAAATCGACGTGGCGAGGCTCGTCGACGCGTTCCCGCTTGACCTGTGGACCGCTGCATGAGGCCGCAGACGGTCTTCCTCATACTGCCTTACCTCGGGCGTCCCCCGTTCGAGGAGCTTCGGTCGGAGCGGATACATCGAGAGCGTCGCTTGACGGAGCTGACGCGGCAGGCGGGCCACCGGTGCACGTTGTATCTGCCGACGTTCGGTCCGCCTGCGCGGGAATCCGACGAAGTGGGCGCCGTTCTCCTGCCCGTCGAGCGGCCGGACCTGGACTGCCCGCATCATCATGTGTCCCGGATGATGCTGCAGGAGATCGAGCGTGAGAAGCCCGACTTGGTGATATTCAAGGGAATGGGATACACGCTGAATCGATGGCTGGTTCTGAACTCGCGTCATCGGTTTCGTGTGGCGCTGATCGCTGCTGGCGGAGCGCGGGACGCGATCACACCTGTCGCGGACTACGTGCTCGCCGAGACCCAGGTACAGGTGGATCGCCATCTCGCTTCCGTGCTTCCGTCATCGAGAGTGGCGATCCTCCCCAAGCTCATAGCAGGCGGGACGCTCCGGCACGATGCGACGAAGGAGTTCGACATCGTGAACGTGGGCAGCTTCACCGAGAACAAGAACCAAATGGCGCTGATTCCACTCGCTCGCCGTTACCGGATGGCGCTCATCGGCGATGGCATACTGTGGCCGCGAGTGAAGAGTGCCGCGACACCCTTCCGCGAGCGGGTGAGCATGCCGGGGAATCTCCGCCGGGAGAGCGTCTTGGACTACCTCGCGCGTTCCAGATTGATGGTCCACTGCGCGCGAAGCGAAGGCGTCGCACGGGTGGTGATGGAGGCATTCTCCTGCGGCATTCCGGTGGTCGCGTCGCGCCGTGCGATGCCTGGTGCATTCGAGCATGGAGTGCAGGGGCTGCTCGTCGAACCCGATGAACTGCTCGATGCAGCGAGCAAACTTCTCGAGGACCCCGAGCGGCTTGCGGCCATGGGTCGAGCCGCCCGGGAGTTCGCTGCCGCCCGCTGCAGCGAACAGGCCGTGTTTTCGCCAGTGCGACGCATGTACGAGACTGTGTTCGCAAGCGAACCGGCGTATGGCGGGACGGCGGCCCAGGTGGCGCGCATCCAGACGCGCGCTGCGGGCATGGCGGTCGAGCGCTGGGCGAAGAAGCAAGCCAGGCGCATGGGGCTTCGTCGTCCTTGGCGCTGAGTCCAAAATCGGACTTGGATGCTGCGGGCGGAAGCCGGCGCCTGCGTGTCCTGCAGTATCCGGACAGCTGGAATCCTTATCTGCGCTGCCTCCGCGAAGCGCTCGCCCGCCATGAGGTGGATGTGAAGGTCGTGGGGTCTGCGTGGCGTCTCTTCGTGGCTGCGCTGCACGAGCGCCCCGACGTGTTGCACCTGCACTGGGTGCATCCCCATGGCCGAAATGCAGTTGTGACGCTGGCCAAGTTCCTTCTGGTCCAGGCCGGCATCCGACTGTTCCGGGCGAGGGGTACTCGCATCGTCTGGACCATTCACAATCTGGAATCACATGAGAAGAACTATGTCGTGCTGGACCGCCTGAACTCGCGCCTCGTGGCGCGGCAGGTCGATGCAGCGTTCGTGCACGCGCGATCGCAGATCGGCACCGTGTGCCGCATTCTCCATCTCTCTCCCGAGAGAGTGCACCACGTGCCACACGGGAATTACGCCAGCTGTGTTCCGGAGTGCTTTACGTCTTCCTCGCGCAACGCGAGTCGGCCAGCACGAACGCAGACGCGCTTTCTGTACTTCGGGCTCATCAGGCCGTACAAGGGCGTGCTCGAACTGATCGAGGCTTTCCGGTCGATGGATGGCAGCGCCATGCTGACGATTGCCGGCCGTCCCCAGGGAGAAGGCATGAAGGAGGCAGTCGAGTCGGCCGCTGCAGCAGACCCGCGTATTCGGCTTCGACTCGAGTACGTGTCCGAAGGAGAGTTGTCGGAGCTGATTGCCGAGTGTGACATCGTCGTTCTTCCTTTCACCGAGATCTTCACTTCGGGTAGTGTGGTGATGGCGATCACGTGCGCGAAGCCCGTAATCGTGCCCGACAGTGAATCGCTGAGGGAGTATGTCGACGAGACCTGTGCCTTCATCTATCGTCCGGAGGAGCCTGAGGCGTTGAAGCAAGCGCTTCTCCGCGCGCAGCAATCGGCCTTGCTCGTCGAGATGGGTGCGAATGCGCGGCGCGCGGCGCTCACCCTCGACTGGGCAAGCATCGGGTGTACGGTGGCGCGGGTTTACCGGGCGGGACGGGCATCCGTGCAGCGCCCCGATTCCGCACCACAATGACGCGCGCGGAGGCTTGCATCGGGTCAGGGGCCGTGCCCGATTCCGCGGCATTGCCTTCGTGCATGCCGCCGATTCTCGTGCTCTGCGACCACTACCTTCCAGGCGTCAAGGCCGGCGGGCCGATCCGGACCGTGAGCAGTCTCGTGGCGCGCCTCGGGGACGAGTTCGCGTTCTGGGTGCTCACGCGCGACCGGGATTTCGGAGACGCGCAGCCCTATCGGGATGTTGTCGTCGGCGCGTGGACGAAAGCAGGCAAGGCGTACGTGAACTACATCGAAGAGACCTCGATGACGCCGAAAGTGCTCGCACGGGCATTGCAGGAGTCGAACGCGCGCGCCATGTATCTGAACAGCTTCTTCTCGCTTCGCTTCGCCATTCTTCCCGTCCTCTACGCGCGCCTGCGCTTGGTTCGTTCGGTGCCGATCATCCTCGCTCCGCGGGGCGAGTTTTCGCCAGGCGCCTTACGCCTCAAGCGCTTCAAGAAGCGGTGCTTCCTGCTCCTGGGCAAGGTCAGCGGCCTGTATCGCAACGTGCTCTGGCAGGCATCCTCCAGGCATGAGCAGCTGGACATCCAGCGAGAGTTCGGTGTCAGCGCTCGCGTCGTCGTGGCGCCGAATCTAGCGACGCCGGTCGATTCGCCGATCTCCTCGGAACGTTCGCCAAAGCAGGCGGGTGTTTTGCGAATCGTGTTCCTGTCTCGTGTCAGCCGCAAGAAGAACCTGGACGGGGCACTTAGGATGCTGAGCGACGTGCAAGGGCGCGTCAGCCTCGACAT
>CAYLTE010000043.1:0-10835 GCA_964386195.1 uncultured Burkholderiales bacterium
CTTCGGGCAACAGCCGCACGTTGCCTTCTGGAATCTGAACCGGCTCGCCGCCGCACTGGCGCCGGCGTTCTCGGACGTCGAGCCGCTTCAGGCCGGATTGCAGCGCTATGCCGATGCTTACCTCGTGGCCGAGCGCGGCAACATCGCCGCCAAACTCGGCCTGATCGCGTGCCGCGACGAAGACGTCGAGCTGATGCAGTCCCTCTACGCGTGGATGCAGGCGGCGGAGGTGGACATGACGCTCTTCTTCCGCGCGCTGGGCGAGGTCGATCCGCGCGATCCCTCTTCGGAAGGATTCGCGGAAGCGTTCTATGACGGGGGCAAGCGTGCCAAGCATGCTGGCGAGCTGAGCGCATGGCGGGCGCAGTACGCGCTGCGGCTGGAACAGGACGCCCGGCCGGCGGAGGTCCGACGCGCGGCGATGCATGCAGCCAATCCGCGCTACGTGCTGCGCAACTACCTCGCGCAGCAGGCGATCGACCTTGCGGAGCAGGGCGACACCGCCCGAATCGGCGAACTGCTGGAGGTCATGCGCCGCCCCTACGAGGACCAACTCGGTCGCGAAGCGTTCGCGCAGCGCCGCCCAGACTGGGCGCGTACGCGTGCCGGCTGCTCCATGCTGTCCTGCAGCTCCTGATACTTCCCGTGCCGTAAGCGACGTCCTCCTGCAGCGCGAGCCCGCTCGCGTGGCACAATCGACCGGGGAGGACATCGCATGAGCACGTTTGCAGAGTACGAAGACTACGACGGCCTCGGTCTGGCCGACCTCGTCCGGCGCAGGCAGGTGACACCAGTCGAACTGCTGGACGCGGCGATTGCCCGCGTGAGCACACGCAACGGTCAGGTCAACGCGGTGGTGATGGAGTTGTATGACCACGCGCGCCGGGCAATCGAGCGTGGACTGCCCGATGGCCCCTTCAGCGGGGTGCCGTACCTGATGAAGGACCTCACGTCGCCGATCGAAGGGGTGCGCATGACGCGCGGCTCACGCTTCTTCGCCGACACACCGCCATCGCCGCTCGACAGCGTGCACGTGCAACGTCTGAAACGTGCAGGTCTGGTTGTCTTCGGGCGCACCAATACCTGCGAACTCGGGCTTTCGCTGACCTGCGAGCCGCGTCAGTACGGCCCGACGCGCAATCCATGGGATCTCAGCCGCATCTCGGGTGGATCGAGCGGCGGTTCCGCTGCCGCAGTGGGTGCGCGCATGCTCCCGATGGCGCACGCCTCGGACGGCTTCGGCTCCATCCGGGTGCCGGCCGCCTGCTGCGGCCTGGTGGGATTGAAGCCGACCCGGGCGCGCAACACCTTCGCCCCCTTCGCCGGCGAGGGGCTGGGTGGTGTGTCAACCGAGCACGCAGTCACCCTGACGCTGCGCGACAGCGCGGCACTGCTGGATGCGACCTGCGGACCGGGGCCGGGCGACCCGTATATCGCGCCACCGCCAAAGCGGCCGTATCTGCAGGAAGTGGGGGCGGACCCGGGCAGGCTGCGTATCGCCTGGACCGCGCGCGCGCCCAACGGCGTGCCGATCGATCCCGCTTGCTTGCAGGTGCTCGCCGAGACGGTGCAGACCTGCATCGACCTCGGTCACCGTGTCGAGGAATGTGACCCGGACATCGAACGTGCCGCGGTGGTGCCCACCTTCCTCACCCTGGCCGCAGCAAATACCGTCGTGAACCTGGGCAACCATCCCACGGCCGGACGGGGGGCGCGCGAGGACGAAGTCGAACGCATCACCTGGCTGACCGCGAAGATGGGCGAAAGGATCGGTGCGCCCGATTACGCGCGAGCTGTACACACCGAGCACCGCCTGGGCCGGCAGATGGCCGCGTTCCACGAGCAGTGGGATCTCCTGTTGACCCCAGCCCTGGCAACGCCCCCGGTCAAGCTTGGCTGGCTCGACATGATGATGGACGACGTGGACGCGTACTGGCAGAGAGTGTTCGCGTTCTCGCCCTTCACCGTGTGGTTCAACCTCACAGGGCAGCCGGCGCTGATGCTGCCCATCGGGCAGGATCCACAGGGACTGCCGATTTCGGTGCAGCTGGTCGCCCCCTTCGGCGATGAAGCCACGTTGTTCCGGCTGGGCGCGCAGCTCGAGGCGGCGCGGCCGTGGATCTCGCGCAAACCGCAGCTGGTGGGACGACCGTAAGGCCCAGTGCGGCCTCTGGCACCCTTGACAGATTCGATGTATTCAATAGAATACAACGCAACGTCTCATCAGGACCGAGTGGAGATCGAGGCTCCGCTCGGCCGCGTCGAGGCGCCCTTCGAGATTTGTGCAGCGCCGTCAGGCGCTGTCTTTTTTTGTGCCGTCCAAAGCGATCCGATTGGCACCCTCAGTGCGATGGGGCTGCCGGATGACGAGCGGAGGAGGGTTCGTCGTCAGGCCGCCAGTCCTCCGCGAAGCGCCGCCGCGGCGCCCCGCCGCGGCGAACGAGACTGAACACCAGCGGCACGAAGAACAGTGTAGCCACCGTCGCGAGCAGCAAGCCGCCGATGACCGCGCGCCCCAGCGGTGCGTTCTGCTCGCCGCCTTCACCCAGACCGCTCGCCATCGGAATCATCCCCGCGATCATCGCCAGGGCGGTCATCAACACCGGGCGCAGGCGGGTGGCGCCGGCCTCGAGCGCCGCATCGATCGCGGAGCGCCCGTGGTGCAGCTGCTCGTTGGCGAACGAGACCATCAGGATGCTGTTTGCCGTGGCGACGCCCACGCTCATGATCGCGCCCATCAACGAGGGCACACTGAAGTTGGTGCCGGTCAGGAACAGCATCCAGACGATGCCGCAGAACGCCGCCGGCAGCGCGGTGATGATGATGAAGGGATCGGTCCAGCTCTGGAAGTTGATCACCATGATGAAGTACACCAGCAGCACGGCAGCCAGCAGACCGATTCCCATGCGCGTGAAGGCGTCGTACATGCTCTCGGCCTGTCCAGTCAGCTCGATGCGCGTGTTGTTCTTCTGCGCCTGGGCCTGGGGCAACATCTCCTCGATGACCTTGCGCACATCGCTGGCAACGCCGCCCAGGTCGCGACCCTGCACGTTGGCGTAGACATCGAACGCGAGCTCGGTATTGACGTGGTTGATGATGGCCGGCGTCTTCGCATACTTGATGGTGGCCACGTTGCCCAGCGTCTGAGTCGGGCCGTTGCCGTTGCCGGGCAGGGGAATGTTGAGGATCGATTCGATCGAGTCGAGCGCCAGGTGGTGCGGCTGCACGACGACCACGCCGTAGGGCCGGCCGGTGTTCGGATCGTTCCAGTAGTTTGGCGTCACCACCACGCTGGAGCTCGACGAGATCAGGAAGTTCTGCGCGATCTCGCGCTGATTCAGGCCGAGGTCGGCGGCACGGGTGCGATCGACCTCCAGGCGCAGCGCCGGCTGATCCATGACCTGGTGCACGTGCACATCCACCGCACCGGGCACCCGCTGAATCCTCGCCGCCAGTTCCTGAGCCAGCGCGTAGTTCTTGTAGTCCCCGCCGATGACCTTGACGTCGATCGGCGCCGGCAGGCCGAAATTCAGGATCTGGTTCATCATGTCCGCCGGCTGGAAGTAGAAGCTGGCGGTGGGAAATCGCTCGGGCAGGATCTGACGCAGCCGACGCACGTATTCCGCGGTAGACGTGCGATGTCCGGGTTTGAGCGAAATGAGCAGTTCGCCGTCGCTGGAACTGAGTGTGACGTTGTCGCTGTAGGCCAGGTTCGTCGATGGCGGAATGCCGATGTTGTCGATGATGACGTCCAGGTCGTCCTTGGCGATCACGCGGCGGATCTCCTCCTGGACTTGGGAAAAGATCACCCCGGTCTCCTCGATGCGCGTGCCGATCGGCGCGTTCACGTGCATGCGGATCTGGCCCGCGTCCACCACCGGGAAGAAATCCCAGCCGACGAACCACGCCGCCACACCTGAGCTGCCCACCAGCACAAGGAAGGCGACGAAGACCGCTCTCGGCTGGCGCAGCGTCCAGCCGAGGGCGCGCAGGTAGCGCTGCCGCAATCGCTCGAAACCCGTCTCGAAGCGCCGGTGCAGCCTCCCGCCGTGGTCGGGCTCGCCGTCGTGCTCGTGGCCGCGCAGGATGTAGCGCGACATCATCGGGACCAGCGTGCGCGCCAGGAAGTAGGAGGTCACCACCGCAAACACCACAGCCAGGGCCATCGGCACGAACAGGTACTTCGGCGCCCCCGTGAGCAGCAGCACCGGCAGGAACACGATGCAGATCGCCAGCATCGACACGAACGCTGGCGTGACGATCTGGCGCGACCCGTCCAGGATGGCGTTGCGCAGGTTCTTTCCCATCGCCATGTGGCGATGGATGTTCTCGATCGTCACGGTCGCATCGTCGACCAGGATGCCCACTGCCAACGCCAGTCCGCCCAGGGTCATCAGGTTCAGCGAGTGCCCCATCGCCGCCAGAAGGACGATGGACATCAGGATCGCGAGCGGAATGGCGGTGACCACGATCAGCGTGCTGCGCCAGCTGCCCAGGAACAGCAGCACCAGCAGACCGGTCAGCGTGGCCGCGATCAGACCCTCGGTCACCACCGCGCGCATGGCGTTGACCACGAACACCGACTGGTCGAACAGGAACGACATCCGCAGTCCCTGCGGCAGCTCCACTCTGTCGAGCCGTTCGCGAACCTGGCGGATGATGTCCAGCGTGGAGGCGCCGCTGCTCTTGAGGACGGTGATCAGGCTGGATTTGCGCCCGTCATGTCGGACCAGGCTGGTCTGCTCGTTGTAGCCATCGCGCACCGTGGCCACGTCGCGGATGTAGACCATGGTGCCGTTTACCGTCTTCAACGGCAGGTCGCCGATCAGGTCGATCTTGTCCGGCGAGTTGTTGATGCCCAGGATGTATTCGCGCTCGCCGATCTGCGTCGAACCGGTGGGAAGATTGACGTTCTGGCGATTGAGCGCCTCGTTCACCTCGCGCGCCGAGATTCCCCGGGCGTGCATGCGCACCGGGTCGAGGTCGATCATGATCAGGCGTGGGCGTCCGCCGTAGGGGAGCGGGACGGTGGCGCCGGGCACCGGCACCACTTCGTTGCGCACGATCCACAGCCCCTTGTCGTAGAGCTCCTGCTCCGACAGCGTGTCGCTGCCCAGAGCGATCTGCAGGATCGGAACGCTGGAGGCGTCGTATTGCACGATCTGCGGCGGCGTGGTGCCCGGCGGCATGCGCCGGATGATGGTCTGCGAGGTGGCGGTGATCTGAGAGACCGCCTGGTCGATCCGTACGTTGGGCTGGAAGTAGATGCGGATGACGTTCTTGCCGTAGATCGTGTGCGACTCGATCCGCTTGACGTTGCTGACGGTGGTGTTGATCTGCTGTTCCGAGAAGATGGTGATCTGCTTCTCGAAGGCGTCGGCAGGAATGCCCACGTACTGCCAGATCAGCGTGACGATGGGCTCGGTGATCTCGGGAAAGACATCCTTGGGCATGCGCACGATCGCGACGATGCCCAGGATGAGGATCGCGAACGCGAGGACCACGAAGGTGTATGGCGCGCGCAGCGCCAGCCGCACCATCCACATGCCGGCCTCCCCCAGGTTGCAGTTTTATTGCAGACAGGTTACAACACTCCTGCACCGAACGACTAGCGATCGGCGTCGAGTCGGCGTGAATCCTGTGAATTTTCCCAGTCGGAGGAGGGCGCGCATGGAACTGCACCGGGAAGTGGTACGGCTGCGCTGGCTGCTCGCCTCGCCGGAACGGCGCGCGGCGCGCGCCAGGCTGGCACTGGCGACGGGTGGCGCGTTGGTCGCGCTCTTGTTCGCCATCGGCCTGTGGCCACGCTGGGACGCAATGCGCGTGGCGAAGGCGGACACCTCGGCCGAGGCGGTCCAGACCGTCGTCTACGTGCATGCCGAGCCCGGTAAAGGCCGTCACGCTCTGACGCTGCCGGCGAGCGTGCGCGCATTCCAGGAGGCGACGCTGTATGCCCGGACGAACGGCTATCTGAAGCGGTGGCACGTAGACATCGGCGATCGGGTGCGCGCCGGGCAGCTGCTCGCCGAGATCGAGGTTCCGGAGGCGGAGCGCGAGCTGGACGAAGCGCGCGCACGCGTGAGCCAGGTGAGCGCGCATCTGGACCTGGCCCGCATCACGGCGGAGCGCTATCGCAACGCGAGTCAGGACGAAGCCGTCTCTCCGCAGGAACTGGACGAAAAACTGGGCGCGGAACGCGTGCGCGAGGCCGATCTCGCAGCGGCCAAGGCGCACGTCCAGCGGCTCGAGCAGATGCGCGCCTACCAACGGGTTACCGCGCCCTTCGCGGGCACCATCGTCGCACGCAACGTCGAGGTGGGCTCCCTGGTCCACGCCGGCAGTTCGTCGGCCAACGGCTGGTTGTTCAAACTGTCCCAGACCGATCGCATGCGGGTCCAGGTGAACGTCCCGCAGAGCTACGCCAGGATGATCAAACGGGGGATGACGGCCGGGCTGGTGGTGCGCGAACTGGGCAACGAACCCTTCGCGGGGAAGGTCGAGCGCACGGCCGGTGCATTCGATCCCGCCACGCGCACCATCGTGGTGGAACTGCTGGTGCCCAATCTGGAGGGCCGGATCCTTCCGGGGATGTACGGACAGGCGCAGTTCGACATCGTCGACCCACATCCGAACATCGTGATCCCGGTCACGGCACTCATCGTCGGGGGCGACGGGCTGCAGGTGGCCGTTCTGGATGGCCAGGACGCCGTCCGGTTCAGAAAAGTCGGAGTTCTGCGCGACCTGGGCAAGCAGGTGGAAGTCACCGACGGACTGACCGCGAAGGAGCGGGTGATCAACAACCCGCGCGACACCCTCAAGGAGGGGCAGCACGTGCGCGCCGTGCTCCAGGAGCAAGCGGGCGACAAGGACGGTAAGGGCGGGCCGAAGGCGGCCGATGCCCCGGCTCGAAAGGCGAAGTCGTGAGCAGCGCCGGCGGCAGAGGCAGGGCCCGGCTGATCCTGCTCGCCACGCTGATGCTCTGCGCATGCACGACCGTGGGTCCCGAGTACCGGCGGCCTGATGCTGCGGTACCGCTCGCGTATGGCGAAGCCGATCCCTGGCGCCAGGCCACGCCCCGGGATGACATCTCCAAGGGGGCGTGGTGGGAGTTTTTCGGCGACCCGGCATTGAACGACCTGCAGACTCGCGCCCAGGCGGGCAATCCGCGCCTGCAGGCTGCCGCCGCGCGCGTCGACCAGGCGAGAGCGCTGAGTGGCTTGGCGCGCGCGGGCAGCTTGCCCGTGCTCGAACTGGCACCCGAAGTCGCGCGCTACCGGGTGTCGGAGAATCGGCCCGACCAGCCGAGCAAGGTGCCTGACAACGAGGCCTACACCACGGACCGCTTCCGGCTCCCGCTGGTTGCCAGCTACGAGTTGGACCTGTGGGGCAAGCTCGCACGCCAGCGCGAGGCTGCACAAGCCAGGTTAGACGCGAGCCAGGCTGCCTATCACACCGTCCTGCTGGCGCTGCAGGGTGAAGTGGCGCAGACGTACTTCCTTTTGCGGGCGCGGGACGAAGAGGAGCACATCCTCGCGGACAACCTGGCGGCGCGCCGAAAGTCCCACACGATCGTCGAGGCGCGCAGGCGCAATGGACTGGCGACCGAGTTCGACGTGGCACGCGTCGAAACCGAGCTGGCGCTGACGGAGAGCGAACTGCAATCGGTCCGCCGGCAGCGGGCGGAACTGGTGCACGCGCTGGCCGTGCTGCTAGGCGAGACGCCCGCATCGGTCTCGCTTGCCAAGTCGACCGACAAGCCGACCTTGCCCATCGTTCCTATCGGATTGCCGTCGGATCTGCTCGAACGACGCCCCGACGTCGCCGAAGCCGAGCGCCTGCTTGCGGCGCGCAACGCGGAGATCGGCGTGGCGCAAGCCGCGTTCTTTCCCTCCATCCGCCTGACCGGATCTCTCGGTTTCGAGAGCGCCGATTTGTCGGACCTGCTCGATGCCGACAGTCTCATCTGGAGCATCGCGGGCGGACTGGTACAGCCGCTGTTCGATGGCGGGCGCCTGCGTGCCAATCGCGATCGCATCGAGGCAGCATGGCGGGAGAATCTGGCAGCGTACCGCGAGCGGCTGTTGATCGCGTTCCGCGAAGTCGAAGATGCGCTGGCCGCGCTGCGCTACCTGGACGTACAGCAGGAATCGCTGGCTCGCGCCAGTGCCCGTGCGCATCGTGCAGAGCAACTTGCCGACGCACGGTATCGTGCAGGATTGGTCACCATACTCGAGGTTGTAGATGCGCAGCGCAGCCGGCTGCAGGCAGAGCGCCAGTACAATGCGGTGTGGAATCAGCAGCTGCTGGCGAGTGTCGCACTGGTCAAGGCGCTCGGCGGGGGCTGGGAGGCGCGTCGTTCGGGAACTGCGGACACGCTCACGGTCTCCCAGGTTGGCATTGTCCGAGGAGGAGCTGGCAAATGAATGGAACGAGAATCGCTGTACTGGCAGTGGCGACGATGGTGGCATCGGGCTGTGCAACCAGTGGGATGGAGACGCAGACGGGGGACGAGGTCAGAGCCTATTGCGCTCAGCGCGTGGCCGACGCCCGAATCGATCCGCTCCGGGACAAGATACTGCTTCCACTGACGATCGGTGAACCGCAACCGATTGAAATGCTCGCGAATCGCACCTTCGCCACGAGCGAGGCTGAACGGCAGGCCATCCTTGCGCTAGCCGAAGCGCAGGTCGCCTGCGACAAGTTCGCCGCAGAGAAGCTCGGGCAGCCGCCCACTTACCGGACGGACAGCCAGGATCGCATCACTACCACGCTCGCGGATCTGTACGCCGGCGACATCACCTACGGCGACTTCGCGAAATCGATGCTCTACATCGGCGCACGTGATCAGGCGGCGCAGGAAGACATCGACCAGGCCATCAAGGCGCGCGAGCGCTGGGCCGAGATCGACGCTTCCAACTGACCCGCAGCGCCGCCTGTCGGGTTGACGCGGCCGCTGAATCGCAAGTAGGGCGCACTTCGACGGCGTCCGCCGGCCGCGCTTGACAGCTCTGCGCTATATCCCAGAATATACACCGCCGCTATATTGAAATAGATATAACGATGCAGAGAACGAGGAGACGAGATTGAAGCGAGCACTGCAAAGATTTCCGCTCGACGCCTGTAGTGCCGCACTCATGGTCGCCGGAATCATCGCACCGTCCGCCGCTGCCGCACAGGACACCGAAGAGCGCATTCGGCGCCTGGAGGAGCAGCTGCGCGCGGTGACGGCGGAGCTGCAGGAGCTGAAGGCCAGCCTCGAAGCGCCCGCAGGACCGCCATCGCCGAATGTTGCCGACTCGGTCCCCGCCCAGGAGGTTGCCGCGGCCAGAGCCGAGGCCGAGGCGGCAGCCGCAGAGACGGCAGAGTTGAAGGATCGCGTACGCACGCTCGAACAGCGCGCTGATCAGGGCGTTCAGGCGCGACTCGATGGCGGACTCTTCCTCCAGGATCCGAATCAGCGCTGGCAACTGCGGCTGACAGGCAGGGCCCTCGCGGACTATCGCTCCTTCAGTCCCGACGCGGTGGCCTCCGACACGTTCAGCATGCGCCAGGCGCGCCTGGGCGTGAATCTGCAGGTGCTGCGGGACTGGTCGGTCTACGTCGAGGGCGAGTATTCCGCCACCGCCACGAATCAGAACGTCTTCCTCTCCAACGCCTATGTGGACTGGCAGGTGTCGAATCCCCACCTCACGGTGCGCATCGGCCAGTTCAAGCCGTTGTTCGGACTGGAGCACACGGACCGCGTTCCCTACTTCGACTTCATGGAAAGGGCGCTGCCGGCCAGTCTGATCCAGAACTTCCTGTTCGATCGGGGCGTCATGGCACTCGGTCAGCCCGTGAAGGGGTTGTACTACGGATTGAGCCTGACCAATGGAACCGGGCAGAACATCGACGAGCGTCAAAGCGACGTGTCGGAGACGGAGCAGGACGGCAAGGACTTCACCGCACGCGTGGCGCTGAACCTGGCGCAAGCCATGGAGTGGAGCGAGTCGATCGTGCAGGCCGGCGTGTCCTACAAGCGGGGCACGCAGTCGAACTCGACCGACAATCCCTACTCGGCGGCGTCGCTGATCACGGAAGGACGCGGGGTCACCTTCTTCGTGCCGCAGGCATTCAATCCACCGGCCGGTGCCCAGGAGGTCGGGGAGATCGAACGCCGCCTCCAGGGCGTCGAAGCGATCCTCGCCCACGGGCCCTTCAAGCTGCAAGGTGAGTATCTGACGGCGCGCTATTCGGGCGAACGCCTCGCGGCGCCGCTCGGCAGCTTCGAGCGGGACATGTCGGGGTACTACGTCAGTGCGATGTGGCTGATTACCGGCGAACACTATTCCAGCGCCTATCGCGGGTCCTTCGTGCAGCGCATCCGGCCGCGGAACAATTTCTCCTGGAAGGATAGAACCTGGGGCGCGTGGGAGGTGGGAGTGCGCTACAGCAGCGTGGAGGCGGACGACTTCAAGGCGTCCAATCCGTCCTATACCGGCCGGCCCCGTGCGTTGAACACGGCTCTGGTGACCGGTGAATCGACCGGCGCGCAGGCGTACACGCTCGGCCTGAAGTGGATTCCCAATCCTTATGCGCGCCTGATGCTCAACTACGTGCACACGGAGTTCGACGACGACATCGTGATCGGTGGCAAATCCATCTCGCACGAGAGCGCCATCAACTTCCGCGCGCAGTTCGATTTCAACTGAGGAGCAGGTGAATACCATGCGAGGCATCGCCACGATTTTGGGAGCGGCCGGCACGATTCTGTTCGCGCTGCCGGCCGTTGCGGCCGAGTTGACGGTGTCGGCGGCGGCCAGCCTGACCAACGCATTCACCGAGATCGCAACGTC